>CAVKDU010000015.1:0-49864 GCA_963655175.1 Wujia chipingensis
TACTGTGGTTCGGGCATGATTCGCACGCCGTTTTGACTTTTACCGGACAGCAATAATTAATAATAAAATGTATTAGATATGGCATTCATAGCGCACTGAAAAATAATAATCATAGTGGGCTGGAATGTGCCGAAGGCACATATCGTTCGATAGCCCCCGACTTTCGAACGAGCGAAGCGAGTGAGTTGTCGGGGGTAAGCGTAACACCCACACAGCGCGTGCCGAAGGTACGCTCCACAGTTTGCTGTCAAAGGAGCGTACCTTCGGCACGCATTTTTTTGATCGGATTCCACCCCCGACAAGGCGCACTTCAATTTTCAGCGCGCCAAAGTCGGGGGCTATCGAGGGCAGTGTGCCTTCGGCACACCTCATTGAGAGCATTCACCTCATGCCACCTCACCAGGATTGTTATTTTTTTTCAGCGATTTCGGCATGCCTCGTCTCCGCTGTGATTTACTGTAAATAAGCTACAAATAATAAACAAAGCCGGCCCGCATCGATTGATGCAGGCCGGCTGGTTATGGGTTGCTGCCGTCCTTATTGCGGACGACGGGGTGTGCTGATTAGTCGGTGAGCTTTGCGCACAGGAACTCGCGGTTGAGGCGGGCGATGTTGCTCAGCTTGATGTTCTTCGGGCACTCAGCGGCGCAAGCGCCGGTGTTGGTGCAGTTACCGAAGCCCAGCTCGTCCATCTTGGCCACCATGGCCTTTGCGCGGCGCTTTGCCTCGGCCTTGCCTTGCGGCAGCAGGGCAAACTGGCTGACCTTAGCCGAAACGAAGAGCATTGCCGAACCGTTTTTGCAGGCTGCCACGCAGGCGCCGCAGCCAATGCACGATGCCGAGTCCATGGCCTCGTCGGCTGCCACCTTAGAGATGGGCAGCGCGTTGGCGTCTTGTGCGCCGCCAGTCTGGAACGACACATAGCCGCCGGCCTGCTGAATCTTGTCGAATGCGTTGCGGTCTACCATGAGGTCTTTGATCACCGGGAATGCGGCCGAGCGCCAGGGTTCCACTGTGATGGTCTCGCCATCGTGGAAGCGGCGCATATACAGCTGGCAAGTGGTTGCGCCTGTTGCGGGGCCGTGGGGATGGCCGTTGACATAGAGCGAGCACATGCCGCAGATGCCCTCGCGGCAGTCGTGGTCGAACACCACGGGTTCTTCGCCCTGCTCGATGAGCTGCTCGTTAAGGATGTCGAGCATCTCAAGGAAAGAGGTGTCAGTCGGGATGTCCTGCATCTGGTATTTCTCAAAGTGACCCTGTTCCTTAGGACCGGCCTGACGCCAAATTTTAAGTGTGAAACTTATATTTTTCTCCATCTTTGTTCTGAGTTAAAAATTAAATTATGACTTATAGTTACGGGTTTGAACCTTGATGGCCTCGTAGTGGAGCGGCTCTTTGAGCAGAGTGGGCTCTTTCTCGTCGCTGCCCTCATATTTCCAGCACGACACGTAGAAGTAGTCTTTGTCGTCGCGCTTGGCCTCGCCTTCCTCGGTCTGGTATTCTTCGCGGAAGTGGCCGCCGCAGCTCTCGTTGCGGGTCAGGGCATCGTGGGCAATCAGCTCGCCCATGGTGATGAAGTCTTGCAGGCGGAATGCCTTGTCGAGCTCCACATTCATGCCCTCTTCGGTGCCGGGGATAAAGAGGTTGGTTTCAAACTCGTGGCGCAGTTCTTTGAGCTTCTTGAGGGCTGTTTCCAGACCCTCCTTGGTGCGGCCCATGCCCACGTATTCCCACATGATGTTGCCAAGCTCCTTGTGGATCGAGTCCACAGAGCGCTTGCCCTTGATGCTCATCAGATGGTCGAGGTTGGCTTGCACCTTCTTCTCGGCCTCGTCAAACTCGGGGGTGTCGGTGGTGAAGTGGGGCACTGTGATTTGGTCGCTCAGGTAGTTCTGAATGGTGTAGGGCAGCACGAAGTAGCCGTCGGCCAGACCCTGCATCAGTGCCGATGCGCCCAGACGGTTGGCACCGTGGTCGCTGAAGTTGCACTCGCCAATTGCAAACAGACCCTTGATTGAGGTCTGCAGCTCATAGTCAACCCAGATGCCGCCCATTGTGTAGTGGATGGCGGGATATATCATCATAGGCTCGTAGTAGTCAACGCCGTTGATGTTGTTGGCCTTCAAGCCGGGATTCACGTCGGTGATCTCCTCATACATGTCGAAGAGGTTGCCATAGCGGCCGCGCACCACGTCGATGCCCAGGCGGTTGATGGCCTCAGAGAAGTCGAGGAACACAGCCTTGCCGGTGTTGTTCACGCCATAGCCCTTGTCGCAGCGCTCCTTGGCGGCGCGCGATGCCACGTCGCGGGGCACCAGGTTGCCGAATGCGGGATAGCGGCGCTCCAGGTAGTAGTCGCGCTCCTCTTCGGGCACGTCGCTACCCTTGATTTCACCGCTTTGCAGCTTCTTGGCGGTCTCCAGGTCCTTGGGCACCCAGATGCGGCCGTCGTTACGCAGCGACTCCGACATCAGTGTCAGCTTCGACTGCTTGTCGCCGTGCATGGGGATGCAGGTGGGGTGGATCTGCACATATGCAGGGTTGGCAAAGTATGCGCCCTTGCGGTAGCATGCGATTGCTGCCGAGCAGTTGCAGGCCATTGCGTTGGTCGAAAGGAAGTAGGTGTTGCCGTAGCCGCCGGTGGCGATAACCACTGCGTGGGCTGCGAAGCGCTCGAGCTTGCCTGTGATGAGGTTGCGGGCGATGATGCCGCGCGCACGGCCGTCGATAATCACCACGTCGTGCATCTCATAGCGGTTGTAGCTCTTCACCTTGCCCATCTGGATCATGCGGTTGAGCGACGAGTATGCGCCCAGCAGCAGCTGTTGGCCGGTCTGGCCCTTGGCATAGAATGTGCGGCTCACCTGGGCGCCGCCAAACGAGCGGTTGGCCAGCAGGCCGCCATATTCGCGGGCAAAGGGCACGCCCTGTGCCACGCACTGGTCGATGATGTCGTTAGACACTTCGGCCAGACGGTAGACGTTGGCCTCGCGCGAACGGTAGTCGCCGCCCTTCACGGTGTCGTAGAACAGGCGGTACACCGAGTCGCCGTCGTTCTGATAGTTTTTGGCTGCATTGATACCGCCCTGGGCTGCGATTGAGTGTGCGCGGCGGGGAGAGTCTTGAATGCAGAAGTTGAGCACGTTGAAGCCCATCTCGCCAAGGGTTGCGGCTGCCGATGCGCCGGCGAGGCCTGTGCCCACCACGATGATGTCGAGGCGGCGCTTGTTGGCGGGGTTCACGAGTTTTTGGTGTGCCTTATAGTTAGTCCACTTCTCAGCAATGGGGCCTTCGGGAATCTTAGAGTCGATTGCGGGCTGAGCAGTTTTGATATCTTTTTCTTCCATTTTGTCAGTGTAGTTATAGTGTTATTACTCAGCTAAAATTTTAACATGCGAAATACCATGTGAGGTAGCATGCCTCTACTGCAAAGAGCACGGCCACAATGGTTGCCCACCACCAGCCGATGCATTTCCAGCGGCAAATCCACTTGTCGTTGGTGGTGCCCAGAGTCTGGAATGCGCTCCAGAATCCGTGGGTCAGGTGGAACCACAGGGCTGCGAAGCCAATGATGTAGAGCGGGAGCAGCCACACCTGGCTGAAGGCGGCGTCGAGGGCGTCAACACCGCTCAGTGCCGACTGGCCGAGCATTTCGGGCAGCTGCATCTTGGCCCAGAAGTTCACAAGGTGGATAATGAGGAACACCAGCACGATGATGCCCAGCACCAGCATGTTTTGCGATGCCCATTCCACCGAAGCGGGCTTGCTGCTCACCTCGTAGCGGTCGTTGCCACGAGCCTTGCGGTTCTGGATGGTGAGCCAGAGAGCGTAGATGATGTGAATAACGAAGCCGGCTGCGATGATTGCGGTGCCGACCAGTGCATACCAGTTAGCGCCGAGGAATTCGCACACTGCCTCATAAGCGTCAAGCGAAATGATGGCAACGGCATTCATCAGCACATGAAAGGTTAAGAATAGGATCAGAAAAAGTCCGGTGAGCGACATCACCACTTTTCGTCCTACCGAAGAAGTTGTTAACCACATAGTAGTTCTGAATTTAGTTATTAATTTAGTTGTTTAGTAATTGACAATATATTTCTATCTTGCAAATTTACCGCTAATAAATTGCACTTGCAAAACTATTGGTGAAAAAATTCACCAATGCGAACGGCCGGCCCCGGCGCCTCAGGCGCGGTGCAGCCTCGATGTGATTTTTGAGGATATGTCGCGCAGCACGGCGCGCGGCATGGCGGCTACGCTTGCCGCCGCCCCTGCCACTGCCAGCAGGGCCGACTGCCACCAGGGCATATCGGCCACAAACGGCACGTAGCACACTGCCATGGCCAGCAGCGGAACGGCTGTGGAGGGATAGATGGTGAGCTTGAAGTAGCGGCGCATGTCGGCCATGCGTATGGCCAGCAGCACCACGTTGGTCATGATGCTGGTCACCAGCACTCCGCTGATGCCCAGACGGCCGATGAGGGTGAAGTTGAGCACCACGTTGACCAGCGCGGCCACGGTGATGGCGGGCAGGGTGCGGGCCGTGTCTTTGGCGCACTGGTAGCCCATGTCGAAGAATGCCGCCGCGGCAAAGAACACCGCGCTCACGCCCAGCGGATACAGAAAGTCGAGGCTGGCCTGGTATTTGCTCTCCACCAGCCAGAAGTAGTTGAACTTCACCACAAAGGTGTAGCCTATGAGTATCACTGCCAGCACCGAGATGTAGGCGTTGAACATGCGCGAGAAGAAGCGGTCGCGGTCGCTGCTGCCGTATTGCAGTATGGCGGTCTCCTGCCAGGCCTGGTAGAATATCACGGCCAGGGTCTGGATGATGCCGGTGAACTTGGTGGCCACGGCATACACGCCGTTCACGTCGAGGCCCAGATAGTGCATTATGAACCAGCGGTCGCTGCTCTGCATCAGCCACCAGCACAGCGAGCCTGGCAGCAGCGGCAGCGTGTAGCGCACTAGGCCGCGCCCCACGGCGTGCCAGTCGGCGCGGCGGCTGAAGTAGCGCGCGAATATGTGCATCTTCAGCTCAAGGTAGGCCACGGCAAGGATGCGCGCCAGTATGTTGGCCAGAAACACGCCCTCTATGCCCATGCCCATGAAGGCTAGAAACACTATGCTGAGGGCGCTTATGCCAAACGATGAGATGAGGCCGGCCGTGACAAACGCCTTGTTGTTGCCCAGGCCGCGCGCCACCTGCGTGATCACGTCGTAGGCCGACATGGCCACCAGCAGGACGAATGTGGCCCACAGGTAGTCGAGCCGCGTGAGCGCGGCCAGCAGCATGGTCACCAGCGTGGACACGCCCACCATGAAGCCCAGTGTGCGGTACACAAATGTGATGATGCGCTGCCGTTGCCGCTCGTCGTCGGTGTCGAGCAGGAAGCGGAACGCGCCGTCGCGCATCTGCAGCGTCTCGAAGGGCAGCAGCAGGAACACGGCCGTCAGGCACACGTCGTAGTAGCCGTAGTCGTTGGGGTTGTGGATGAAGTAGGTGTAGAGTGGCATCATCAGGAATGTGATGAGCTTCGAGCCCAGGTTCCCAATGGCATACACCAGCAGGTCTTTTATAAACTTCGACCCGCGCTGCTTGCTTTTGCCAGTGTCTTGTGCCTGATTCATCTGCTAATAGTGGTTGAGTTATTTGTTTCGGGGTGCAAAGTTACTCATTTTGCCACACATTTGCCAATCGGTGCCCGGCCTTGGCCGCGTCGGCGCGCAGCAGCGGGGCCATGACCGAGGTGAATTTCACCGCTCCGGTGTGGTTCATGTGGCCGCGGTCTTTGTAGTACCGGTCGGCCCACAGGTCGGGGCGCTCGGTGAAGTCGCTCAGCGCCACGCCGCTGCGCCTGGCTTCGGCGGCCAGCCAGCGGCGCATGCCGTTGTCAATCTCATGGTTGGGCGACAGCACTATGCGCAGCGCTATGCCTTGGCGGCGGCACAGCCCGGCTATGGCGCGCAGCTGCTCCACCTCCACTGGGCTTGGGGTGAACGGGCCGTAGGTGGTTACGCCCGGCTCCATGTCGCT
Organism: Wujia chipingensis; assembly: GCA_963655175.1. Classification (GTDB taxonomy): domain Bacteria; phylum Bacteroidota; class Bacteroidia; order Bacteroidales; family Muribaculaceae; genus Sodaliphilus. Next base: position 6,041 of record CAVKDU010000015.1, read on the forward strand.
GCCCTGCAGCGGGCTGTAGCCGTCGGAGGGGTGGGGCAGCGGACCATTGAGGTAGGCCTTGGCAAGCCACACCTCGCTGCCGTTGAGGCGGTAGAGGCTGCTGTGCAGCTTCAGCCGCAGGTGCCAGTCGCCGCTGGAGTCGATGTAGCGGGTCACGGCGCGGTTGGCGCCGTAGTGGCACTTCACGTCGCCAATGCTGTTGGCCACCCAGTCGCCGTTGACCATCGAGTTGCATATGTCGAGCACCACCACGCGCGGGCGGCAGCGTGTGAGCCACGACTGCAGCACCATGCTGGCGTAGGCCACATCGTGGCCGTCGGCGCCGGCGTTGTACACGCTCATCTGCAGGCTGTCGGCCAGCACCTGCGGCACGTAGTGGTGCTTGGCCTTGCTCGAGCCGAGAATCAGCACGTCGGCGCTCTTGTGGTTGAGGGCCTGGTTGAGGTCCGACTCAAAAGTGCCCGAGTCGGGCATGCGCCACATCAGCGCGTTGCCTGCCGCGCCTACTGCCAGGTCGGCCGCAATCACTATCGCCGCAATGGCTGCTATGCTTAATATCCACTTTCTCATATTGCCATGCCGCTTTTAAAACTGGAAATAGATGAAGCTCACGCCGTCAACTTCGCCCGTGAGCGCGATGTAGACGATCAGCGCGGCGGCGCTGGCGGCGCGCACCCACCGCCTGCGCGAGTGCATGAAGTGGCCCGGGACCGGGCCTGTGTGCTCGTCGCGCCACTCCTTGTAGAGCATTACGCACACCGATAGCGCCCCCACGGTGAATAGCTGCGTCGATGCCGTGGTGAACAGCGGCCCGAAGTTGCCCCACATGCCGCGCGTGATGGTGCCGATGTCGGCCAGCGAATTGGCGCGGAACATCATGGCTCCGTAGGCGCACAGCAGGTAGGTGAGCAGCTGGCGGGCCATGCGGTAGGCGCGGCGCGGGGCAAGGCCGAACCTGGCCTCAAGCCGCTTGCGCGGGCCGCTCACGGCCTTGTCGATGGCCACCCACAGGCCGTGCCATGTGCCAAACATTATGTAGGTCCAATTGGCGCCGTGCCAAATGCCGCACACCACAAAGGTGATCACCAGGTTGGCATAGGTGCGCCACTTGCCGCGGCGGTTGCCGCCCAGGGCTATATATATGTAGTCGCGCAGCCACGACGACAGCGATATGTGCCACCGCCGCCAGAAGTCGGCCACGTTTTGCGCAAAGAATGGGCGCGCGAAGTTCTCGGTCACGTTTATGCCCAGCAGACGGCCCACGCCTATGGCCATGCACGAGTAGCCGGCAAAGTCGGTGTACATCTGCATAAGGTAGAGCAGCGAGGCCGCAATCAGTGTGGTGGAGTTGTGGCTGCCGCAGTTGTTAAACACCGCGTCGGTGTAGGGGCTGATGCGGTCGGCGATGCACATTTTCATGAAGAAGCCCCACAATATGGTCAGGCCGCCCGCGCTCACATTGGCTGTGCTGAACCGGCGCGGCTGCTGCAGCTGCGCCAGGAAGGGGGCGGGGCGGTCGATGGGGCCCGACATGATGGTGGGGAAGAAGGCCACATAGGTGGCAAAGTCGGTGAGGCTGCCGCAAGCGTCCATGTTGCCCTTGCGCACTTCTATCACATAGCTCATTAGCTTGAAGGTGAAAAAACTGATGCCGATGGGCATCACCACCTTCATGGTGGCCACATTGGCGTTGACGCCAAGGGCGCGGAGCAGGGCCGTGAACTCCTGAATGCTGAAATTGAGATACTTGAAATACCACAGCACGCCCACTCCGGCCACTATGCCTGCCGCGGTGAGGTGGCTGGCCGCCGCGGGACTGCTGGCGCGTCGGCTGGCAATGGCCTTGCCCAGCGCGAAAAATATCACCGTGGCGGCGGCCAGCAGCGGCAGCATGCGCCAGTCGGCGTAGCCATAGAAGGCATAGCTCGTCGCCAGCAGCCATGCGTTTTGCCGGGCCGCGGTGCCGCGCGCCACTATGTAGTAGGCCACCATCACAATGGCGAAGAATATTGCGAAGTCTATCGAGTTGATTAGCATTGCTTTAGTTGTGCGCGTTGTGCATTGGCGCCGCCGTCGGCGTTTTGCTCAGCGTCGGCGTCGGGCTGCTGCTTTGGCTTCTCCCACATGGTGAATGTGATGGTGTAGAACATCATGCCGAACACCAGCATTCGCGGCAGGTCGGCATAGAGCAGCAGCATTATCACCGACAGCAGCGAGTAGAGCATTGTGCCGGGGTCGCGGCGCGGGTATAGTTTGGGCCTGATGCAATACAGGCCTATGTAGAACGCTATGAGCCACAGCGTGCCTATGATGCCGAGTTGCAGGAATATGTGCAGCAGGTAGGGGTTGGTGCCAAACACCAGCCACTGGTAGCGCTGCGCGAAGTCGGTGGCCTGCATGTGCTCCGAACCGTTGAACAGGCCCATGCCGAATCCCAGCCACTCGTGGCCGGGGTTCTCTTCAAGCACGTTGGGGGTGAGCACGATTTTGGTGGCGCGCGGAATGTCGGGCAGCGCGCTGTCGTCATACTCCAGCATCCACGTCACGCCGCCCACGGCCTCCTCGATGTCGAGGTCGTCGTCAAAGAGGTAGCTGTTGAGCAGATAGTTGATGTCGGTGAAGTCGCTGTCTTCATCGGGCAGCACGGCGGTATACACATAGAAGCCCAGCACGGCGGCCACGATGGCCGCGGGCGTCATCAGCAGCAGGCGCTTCACCATGGTGCGGTTGAAGGGGATCAGCAGCACAAAATATAGCAGCAGCAGAATGAAGCTGATTTTGGTCTCGTTGAGGAATGTGGGCAGCAGCAATATCACCAGCCACTTGTTGGCCATGATGCTGCGAAACAGGTTGTTGGGGTCGTAGCGGCGGCGCATCAGGTAGAACGAGAAGAAGTAGATGCTCCACGACACCGTGCCCGAAAACATGTTGCCTATCGAGCCGCCGCCGTGGTCGCACGCCCCGTAGCGAATGAACTGCCACGTGAGGCACACGGCCTGCAGACACAGGAATATCAGCGCCTGCCGGTCGAGCGACCTGAGGAAGGTGTCGTGGCGCTCCTCGCTGTCCCACAGGTAGCGCAGCGCCGGCATCAGAAACAGCACGCTCACAAACACGCGCGTGCCGTTGGCCCACGTGAGCAGCGGCACATGGTTGAGCCAGCATGTGCTGGCCAGGCTAATCACCACATAGCTCACAAGAATGGCGATGTCGAACTTGTGGCGCAGAGTCCACAAGCCAGCCACCACCACAATGGCGTCGGCCGCAACCATCACCGGTGTGCGCAGCGGCTCGATGAATGGCACTATCTCCTCGGCTATGAAGCCGAAAGTGGCCAGCATCCAGAATGCCGTGAACAGCATGCGCTGCACCAGTATGTTTTTTTGCATCTTCATTCAGTTGTCCTCATCGCGTTATGCGGCCCGCCCGGCATGTGCGGCAGGGGCGGGCCGGAATGGAATCACTTCTTGTCGTCGTCGCTGTTGTCGCCATAGCCGTAGCCATAGCCGTAGCCCTGGGTGGCCGTGCTGCTGTCGTTGAGCACCATGGCCACGTTTTTCAGCTGGCCGCGGCGCACCACGGTGTTGAAGTATTTGATGAGGCTGCGCTTGGTGTAGTTGGCGCGGGTCACATACACCACTGCGTCGGCATGGCGCGACAGTGAGAAGGTGTCGCTCACCATGGCTATCGGGGCCGAGTCGACCACGATTATGTCGTAGCGCTGGCGCAGCTGCTCAAACATCTTGTCGACGCGCTCGGTGAGCAGCAACTCGCTGGGGTTGGGTGGCACGGGGCCGCCCACCAGCACGTCGAGGCCGTCAACGTCGGCCGAGTGCTGCGGCAGGCTCTCGAAGTCGGTGCTTTCGCTGGCCAGGTAGCTGGTCACGCCGGGCGCGCTGTTGAGGTGCAGCATGTCGGCCAGCTTGGGGCTGCGTATGTCCATGCCCACCAGCGCCACGCGCTTGCCAAGCAGGGCGAACGCCGCGGCAATGTTGGCGCTCACAAACGACTTGCCCTCGCCGCTCACCGACGATGTCACGAGCAGCACCTTCTGGTCGGGCGATGTGAGCAGGAACTGTATGTTGTTGCGAATCAGGCGGAACAGCTCCACTATCGACGACGTCTTGCCGGGCTTCACCACCAGTGCGCTGCGGTGGCGGTTGTGGCACACCTCGCCAATCACGGGCACCTGCACAAGCTCCTGAAGCTCTTCGGTGGTGGCAAACTTGGTGTTGAACAGACGCTTAAGGTAGAATCCTAACAGCGGCAGCAGCACTCCTGCCACAATGGCCGCAAACATCACCATCATGGGCTTGGGGGCAATGGGCTCGCTCTGTGCAAAGGCGTGGTCCACAATTTTGCCCTTGGGCGTGGTGGCTGCCAGCAGCAGCGCGTTTTCCTCGCGCTTTTGCAGCAGGAAGGTGTAGAGGGTGTTCTGTATGCCCTGCTGGCGGTAGAGGTTGCGTGCCTCGCGCTCCTGCGTGGGCATCTGGCTCATTTCGCCCAGCGACTTGCTGTCGGCGCTGCTGGCCTGCTGGTGCTGTATGTTGATGGCGCGCAGGGTGTTGTCGATGCCGCGCTGCACGTTCACGCGCATGGCCGCTATCTGGTCGTCGATGTCGCGCAGGGCCAGGTTGCCGGGTTTGGCGCTGGCCTCAAGGCGCGCCCGCTCCAGAATCAGGCGGTTGTAGGCGGCAATGGGAGCGGCGGCAGCGGTCGAGTCAACCGAGAAGGGAATATAGCTGTCGCGGTTCTTGGGATCGCATATGAAGTCCTTAATCATCTGTGCCAGACGGTATTTGGTCTCCAATTCCATGGCAGTGCGCTCGGCCAGAGTCTGCTTGCCAAACAGGGTCTTGGTCTGCGTCTCCACATCATATATGCCGTTGGCCTTCTTGTAGGCCTCGATGTCGGCCTCGCTCTTGGTGAGCTCGGTGTAGATGAGGCCCAGACGCTCGTTGATGAACTTGCCTGTGTTCACGGCCATCTCGTTTTTCTCCTCCTGCCCGCGCTCGTTGTAGAGTTCCATCAGCGTGTTAAGCACGTCCTTGCCGCGCTTGGTGTTGGTTTCGCTGATGTCCATGTATATGGCGTTGCTCTTTTTGGTGAGAATCTTCACCGTCATGTCCTTTTCCAGAGCCTCGGCCTTGAGCACGTTGCCGGTGACCGACGCTGTGATCTTAGTCTCCTTGCCGGGCTTGAAATATTGTGTGCGTGCCACTTGGAAAATGCCGTAGGGCGTTTTCACCATCACGGGCAGCGTGGCGCCGGAGACTTCGGCCAGGGTCTTGAAGCGGCCTTTTTTCACCTTGATGTCGGCCTTTCCGGCCTTGTCGATGTTGATTTTGAACTGCATCGAGGTGCTCAGCGTGTCAAACAGCTCGTCGGGGGCGTTGATTTCCACGGGCGAGTCGCCATAGTGGTCGGTGTGCTTCATAAAGCCGTCCTTCTCCACATAGCTGCGGTTGATTTTCAGCTTGTTTATCATCTTGTTTTTCAGCTCTTGCGAGCCCATCACCACCACCTCGTCATCCACCTTCGAGCCGCCCAGGTCGCCCAGGCTGAGGCTCTTCAGCAGCGATGCTCCGGCGCTCGAGCCGTTGTCGTCCTGCGCCACGAGTATGGTTGATGTCACCAGGTAGGTGGGCGATTTCACTTTAAGGTAGAGCACTGCCAGCCCAAGGCACACCACCACCGATGCGGCAAACACCCACCAGTAGCGCTTGTATTTATTTAATATTGCGCCGAAGTCAATCATCGGCTCGCTTTGCTGTGCGTTGTTAGAACTTTGATTTTGGCTCATAAAAAGAATATGTGAGTTCCTCTTGTTTGTTTTGTAAGTGTAAATTTATTTCACTGTGAGTGCAATCACCAGCGACGCAATCACCGAGGCCATGCTCACCACGGTGGAGATGGTCGACAGCTTGTAGGCGTTGTTTTGGTTGTATTTCGAGTTGTCAATCTTAATTTTGTTAGGCTCCACATACACCACGTCGTTTTGCTGCAGATAGAAGCAGGGCGACGAGAACACGCTGTCCGACCCCAGATTGATGCGGGTGAAGGTCTTGTTGCCGTCCACCTCGCGAATCACCATCACGTTGTCGCGGCGGCCAAACTCGGTGAGGTCGCCGGCGTCGCTCAGGGCGTCAAGCACGGTGTAGCGCTGCTGCTGCACATATATTTTGTGCGGGCTCTTCACCTCGCCCATCACATCCACGTTGAAGCCCAGCAGCTCAACGCGCACAAACGGGTCTTTCACGTCGCGGCTAACCATGGTCTTGATGGTTTGCGCAATCTCGCTTGTGGTTTTGCCCTTCACATAAATCTCGCCCAGGTTGGGAATGGCAATGTTGCCCTCGCGGTCCACAATGTAGGTCTGCACGCGGTTGTTGCCCTGCACGGTCAGCTCGCCTCGGCGCGCGGCGTTGGTCATGGGCTGGTTGTAGGCCACGGTGGCGTCGGGCACGGCCGACGAGATGGTTATCAGCAGCTCGTTGTCGGGCTGAATGCGTATTTCGGGCACTGCGCTCTGCGGCAGCGCGCCCTGCTTGTAGGCGGCCAGATTTCTGAAGTAGCCCAGATTGTTCTCGCTTGTGCCGCACGATGTGAGCATAAGCACTGCGGCGACTATGAGTAGTAAAGCTTTTTTCATTACAATATTACTATGAGTGTGTGATGCGATGTAGTTTATATAATATATGTATTAACGCATGCCGTGGCCGCAATATTTTGCCGTGACGCAAAAATAATGCCGCTTCCCTTGTGGTGTGGGGGCGGCGTGCGGGGACATAGCGCACTGCAAAGTTAGCACAAATCGGCCACAGCGCCAAATGGCCGCCCCGGCCGCCCGAAGTGCCGCAATGCTGAAAAATGTGCCGCGCCATTACGCACGACTAACGAAATAGCAGTAACTTTGCGCAGCGAATAAAGTTTAGACTACACAAAAAATGCATATTTCATTCATAATATCTCCGGTTGTGATTGCTTTGCTCGCCACGGGCTTTGTGGCTTTGGCCGCAGTGGTGTGGTGGCACTGGACACGCGCGCTGAGGCTGCGCCGCTTTGTCTCGCGCTATGAGCACGAGCGCGAATACGCCTCCCAACTGCCGCCCGTGAGCGTGGTGGTGAGCGCGCACAACGACGCCGACTGCCTGCAGCGCTTTTTGCCGTCGCTGCTCGAGCAGGACTATCCGGCCGACTTCGAGGTGGTGGTGGTTGACGACGGCTCGTGCGACACCAGCGCCGATGCGCTGAGCGCGCTTGTGGCCCAGTATGGCAACCTGCGCGTCACGTTCATTCCCGACGACACCCGCGCCCTCTCGCGCAAAAAGCTGTCGATATTGGTGGGCATCAAGGCCGCCAAGCACGACATCGTGCTCACCACCTGCGCCAACTGCCGCCCCGACAGCCCGCAGTGGCTGCAGCTGATGATGCGCAACTTCACCCCCGACACCGATGTGGTGCTGGGCTTCTCGCACATCGAGGCTGAGGCCGACCGCGGCATAGGCCGCCGCTACCGCGCCTTCGACGCCGCCTCGTGCGGCTGCCAGTGGCTCAACGCCGCCGTCAAGGGCAACCCCTATCGCGGCGACGGCAACAATCTGGCCTACCGCAAGCGCTGCTTCTTTGAGCGCAACGGTTTTGCCAACTCGCTCGACCTGCGCTGGGGCGAGGACGATGTGTTTGTGAGCGAAATAGCCACCGGGGCCAATACTCGCGTGGAAATTGCCCCCGACGCCATGGTCACCGTTGAGCACGACGATGCCGTGCTGGCCCACCGCCGCCTTAAGCTGCGCCGCGACTTCACGGCGCGCCGCCTGCCGCGCCTGCCGTTTGCCGTGCAGGGCCTTATGAGCGTGCTTGCCTATGCCGGCGTGGCCTGTACTGCCGCCGCCGTGGCCCTCGACTGGGCCAATGTGGTGACCGATGCCGTGGCGGCTGTGGTGATTGTGGCCGCCGCCGTGGCTGTGATGCCCGCCGTGGGCCGCTGCTGCCGCCTGCTGGGCCTGCGCTGCCTGCGCCTCATGGCGCCGGTGATGGTGCTGTGGCGTCCGCTGGTCGACATTGCCTACATGCTGCGCGCCACCCGCGACCACGACAGCAACTACACCTCTATTATTGACTAAAAAAGATTGGGCTCTTAACGTCCGCAAAACCTGAAAATCGCAATGGACCACCGTCACGGCACACAGCAGCACCACAGCTTCGGGGCGTTCACGGCATGGCGCGCACTGGCCGCGCTGTGCATAGTGCTGTTTCACTACGAGGTGGCCGGGTTCAGTCGCCCCACATGGTTTGGGGTGTCGATGTTTTTCGTGATGAGCGGATTTCTGCTTGCCTGGCACCACGCGCCGCAAATGGCCGTGCGCAGCCTTAGGCGCGCCTTTGTGCTCACCCATGTGCCAAGGCTTTATTTCATCAACTGGCTCGCGCTGCTGCTGTTGCTGCTGCTGGGGGGGCTGGCCCATGAGCGGTGGCTGCTGCCCGATGCGCTGCTGCTGCAGGCGTGGCTGCCGTGGCACGATGCGGTGTTTTCGGGCAACTCGGTGGCTTGGTTTCTGAGCGCGCTGGCGCTGTGCTACTGCGCCTTTCCGCTGCTGGCGCGCGCCGTGGCCGCCGCCCCGTGGCGGCTGTGCCTGCTTGCGGTGGCGGCAATGGCGGCCGTGCAGTGCGCGCTGGTGCAGTGGGTGGGCGGCGACGCTGCCTACACTTTCCCTTTGAGCCGCATTCAAGATTTTGCGTTGGGCGTGGTGGTGTGCCGCCTCGTCCGCAGCCGTCGCTTGGCTGGGAATGCCACGCTGTGGCAGCTGATGGCCGTGGCCCTTGTGGCCGCCGCAATGGCCGTGAGCCTGCTGTGGCCCGGGCAGCTTGCCGGCTACGACTCGGTGGTGCTGTGGTGGCTGCCCGTGGCCGCCGTGGTTACGGCTTTCTCGCTCGACGGCGGCATTCCGGCCCGCGCCCTGGCGCGCTGCGCGCCGCTTCAGTGGGTGGGGGCAATGTCGATGGAGGTGTATGCGCTGCAATGCGTTGCGCCCCAAGTGTGGAACCGCGCGCTTGCCCCTGTGGCGGCCCATTTCGGCTGTGCGGGCGCCTACCGGCACTATGCGCTGCCCAGCGTGGCGCTGCTGCTGGTGCTGGCGTGGGCGGTGCGCAAGTGGATTACCGCGCCCTTGTGGCGCAAACTCAGCATGCGCCATGATTAAGTCGCTCAATGCACTCAGGGCCGTGGCAGCCGTGGTGATAATCATGTATCACACGTGGAGCGGCACGCTCGCCACCGAGGCGTGTATGGCCATGATAATGATGATGGCCCTGAGTGGCATGGTCAACGCCATGCATCAGCCCTCGCCCATGGGCTATGGCCGCTGGATTGCGGCAAGGCTGAGGCGCATATTGCCGCTGCACTGGCTCACGCTGGCCGCGATGGTGGCGGGCGGAGCCGGGGTGGGGTGGCCGCTGCTGCTCAACGCCCTGCTGCTGCACGCCTGGGTGCCGAGCCTTGGCGTGTGCTATGGCTACAACACCATGTCGTGGTTTCTGAGCGCGCTGCTGCCGTGCTACCTGCTGCTGCCGTGGCTGTGCCGCGCCCTTGGCCGTGTGCCGGTGAAGGCTCAGGTGGCCGCTCTTGCGGCCCTGCTCGTGGCCGAGGGGGCGTGGCTGCTCACGCTGCCTGCGGGAGGGTTTGCCGTGTGGGCGGCCTACGTGGCTCCGCCGGTGCAACTCGTGAATTTTGCGGCGGGAGTGGTGGCGTGCAACGTGTGGCGCGCCCTGCCGCCCGTTAGGGTGTCGGCCCGGCGGGCTTCGGCCATAGAGCTGGCAATATTTGCCGTGCTTGCCGCCTTGGCGTGGATCACCCATACAGGGCCGCTTCCCGCGCGCCTCGGCGCCCCCTACAGCCTGTGGGCACTGCTCGCGGCCATGGTGGCGCTTGCCGCGCTTTCGCGCAGCGGCGGAGTGCTTACGCGCCTCTTGTCGAGCCGCCCCATGCAGTGGCTGGGCGGCATCAGCTTCGAGATGTTTATGCTGCACGGCATGGTGTGTGCGGCGGTGCTGGCCGCAGTGCCGCGTCTGGCTGCGCTGCCGTGGGGCTTGCAGGCCGCGGTGTGCCTGCCGGTGGTGGCCGCCGTGTCGTGGGTTGCCAACAGAATTTTGAATTCCCTCATATATAGAAAGAAATGAAAGCAACAAACAAAAGACGCAATCTCTGGCTGGCCGCGGCGCTGCTCATCGCGGTAGTGGCTGCTGTGGCGGCCTGCAACATGGCTGTGACGAGCAATGCCCGCGGACGCGTGTATGACTGCGTCGACTCTGTGCCCGCGCGGCAGGAGGGCTTGCTGCTGGGCACGTCTCCGCGGTCAAATCTCACTGGGCGTGAGGGGCGCTTCTATGCTCCGCGCATCAATGCAGCAGTGGCTCTTTACAAGGCCGGCAAGGTGAGGCGGTTGCTCATAAGCGGGTCGGACAGCAGCGCCTTTGGCATCAACGAGGTGCAGTGCATGCGCCGGTCGCTTCTGGCCCGCGGAGTGCCCGATTCGGTGATTTCGCTCGACGGCAAGGGCTACCGTACAATGGCCTCGGTGCTTCGTGCCACGCAGGTCTATGGCCTCAGCAATTATGTGGTGATTTCGCAGCGGTTTCACAACGAGCGCGCCATATATCAGGCCGACCACATCCGCGGGCTAAAGGCCGGCCGCATCATTGGCTTCAACGCCGCCGACCCCAAGGGCGTGCTGGCTGCCCGCATCTATGTGCGCGAGTGGCTGGCCCGGGTGAAACTGATGCTTGAGGTGTGGCTGCAATAGGGCGGGACGGCAAAACTGCGGCGGGCCACACAATAAACGGCCTTGCGGCTGCGTTATAGTAGTTAGATGTCATACACAGCAAAGCGAAACATAGTAATCATAACGCTGCTAATTAGCTTTTTGGCAGCGTTTGCACAGGATAACGACAAAATCCTGAACCGCCCCTATGCCGATATGAAAAAAGTGCATTTCGGCTTTTCGGTGGGCATGAATTTTCAGGATTTGAACATCACCAACAACGGCCTCGTCACCGACGACGGCCAGTCGTGGTTTGCCGACATCCCCAGCCACTCGCCGGGATTCTGCGTCAACGTGCTGGCCGACCTCAGGCTGTCGCGATACTTCAACCTGCGCTTCACCCCAGGCATGTATTTCGGCAACAAGGTGGTGAAGTATGTCAACGCCAACGCCCCTGCCGACGCGGCCGAGCCCGAGCTGCGGCTGCAGAGCCAGAACATCAAGGCCACCTATGTGGTGCTGCCCGTCGACCTGAAGTATTCGGCCCTGCGCTACCACAACCTGCGCCCCTACTTCACGGCTGGCGTGATGGGCGTGTATGACGTGGGCAAGGAGCGCAGCGAGCAGCTGCGGCTTAAGAATTTCAACACCATGCTCACCGTGGGCATGGGTTGCGACATATATCTGCCGTTTTTCAAGCTCTGCCCCGAGCTGAAGTTCTGCTTCGGCCTGCGCAACCTGCTTGAGAAAAACCGTCCCGACTTGCAGGACAACCCCGATATGATGAAGTTCACCAACAGTGTGAGCAAGGTGCTCGACAACATGGTGGTGCTCACATTTTATTTTGAATAAAGCAAATAAGAGCAATAGGCGTGATTACACTGAGCAAGCTAAAAACATTGGTTGCAGCGGCGGCTTCGCTTGCCGCCTTCGGTGCGCTGGCGCAGACCGATGCCCAGTACACCCAGTATTGGCACGCCCCTGCCTACTACAACCCCTCGGCCATAGGCCTCACCGACTTCATCCACATCACGGCCGGCAGCCGCATGCAGTGGGTGGGCGTTGACCACGCTCCGGTGAGCTTCCTTGGCATGGCCGACATGCCCTTCAAGCTGCTGGGCAAGCGCTGGGGTACCGGCGTGGTGGTGCAGCAGGAGAGCATGGGCCTCTACAGCTCGCTCAACGCCGGCGCGCAGATAGCCTTCAAAAAGCAGAAGCTGCTGGGCGGCACGCTCAGCGTGGGCGTGCAGGTGGGCATGATCAATGAGACCTTCAAGGGCTCGAAGGTGGTGATTCCCGAGGGCGACGACGCCCACAACAGCAACGACGACGCCATTCCCACCACCGACGTCACGGGCACGGCATTCGATGTGAGCGCGGGCCTGCACTACACCCACAAGTGGTTTTGGCTGGGCATCTCGGCCACCCACCTCACCCAGCCCAGCGTCACCCTCAAGGCCGACGGCAGCGACGACAAGCAATATGAGTTTAACGCCGGCCGCACCTACTATTTGATGGCCGGCAGCAATATTCCAATAAAAAACACGTTATTTGAATTGCAGCCGTCATTTCTGGTGAAGACCGACACACGGTTTTTCCAGGGCGAGGTCACGGCCCGCGTGCGCTACAACAAGTTCATCTCGGGCGGCGTGGCCTATCGCTATGGCGACGCCGTGTCGGCCATGGTGGGAGTGGAACTTAAAAACTTCTTCATGGGCTACAGCTACGACTACCCCATAAGCAAAATGTCGGTGGGCACCACCGGTAGCCACGAGGTGATGGTGAGCTATAACGTGAAACTTGATTTGAGCGAGAAAAACAAGAATAAGCATAAGAGCATTCGCATAATGTAGAATATGAAAAAGTTACTAATTTATATGGCGGCAGCCTTTATGGTTGCATCGTGCAGCTCGGTGCGCAAGACGCAGAGTGTGGGCGGTGAGGTGACTGGCGTGGGGGCACCCACGTTTTCCGAGCCCACCCCCTATGGCATGGTGTATATTGACTGCGGCTCGATGAAGGAGGGCCCGGCCGAGCGCGACTCGCTGTGGGGCATCGACTCCACCGCACGCGGCGTGAGCGTGGACGGATTCTGGATGGACGAGACCGAAATCTCCAACTCAAAGTATAAGCAGTTTGTGTTCTGGGTGCGCGACTCCATCATCCGCGAGCGCCTGGCCGACCCCGCCTATGGCGGCAACGAAGAGTTTAAAATCGAGGAGGACAAGGAGGGCAACCCCGTGACCCCGCACCTCAACTGGACCAAGCCCATTCCATGGCGCAACCCCAGCGAGGACGAGGAGCGCGCCATCGAGAGCGTGTATCGCCGCAACCCCATCACCGGCGTCAAGGAGCTCGACCCCACGCAGATGAACTACCGCTATGAGGTGTATAACCTCACCGAGGCTGCCAAGCGCAAAAACCGCTTCGACCCCACCCGCCGCGACTACAACACCGACCACGCAGTGCCCGAAATCAACCCCACCATAAGCAAGGACACCGCCTATGTCGACGACGACGGCCGCATCGTGCGCCAAACCATCACGCGCCCGCTGCAAAGCGACTACGACTTCCTTAACACCTACATAGTGAACATCTACCCCGACACCACGTGCTGGGTCAACGACTTCGAGAACTCCTACAACGAGCCCTACGTGCGCATGTATTTCGCCAACGGCAACTACAACAACTATCCCGTGGTGGGCGTCAGCTGGGAGCAGGCCAACGCCTTCTGCGCCTGGCGCACCGAGTTCTTGAAGAAGTCGCTGGGCCGCGACGGAATCTATGTGGAGCCCTACCGCCTGCCCACCGAGGCCGAGTGGGAATATGCCGCACGCGCTGGCGTGGACAAGAACAAATATCCCTGGGAGGGCGACCTGCCCCTCACTGAGCAGGATGGCTGCTTCTATGCCAACTTCAAGCCCATGGAGGGCAATTATGTGAAGGACGGAAGCATAATCACCGCCCCCGTGGGCACCTACCAGCCCAACGACTTCGGCCTCTACGACATGGCCGGCAACGTGAGCGAGTGGACCTCTACGGCCTACACCGAGAGCATCGACAAGATGACCAGCGACCTCAACCCCGAGTTCCGCTACAATGTGGCCAAGGAAGACCCCTACAAGATGTCGCGCAAAATTGTGCGCGGCGGTTCGTGGAAGGATGTGGCCCACAACATTCGCAGCGACATTCGCATGTGGGAATACCAGAACGAGCAGCGCAGCTACATAGGCTTCCGCTGCGTGCGCTCGAAGGCCGGCATGGTGAAAGTGAGAAGAAAACAGTAAACCAACCTATCAAAACCAAGAAGAAAGATAATGGGTAAGATTAAAAAATATAAAAATGTGGTCGAGCGTTTCCTCTCGGGCGAGAAGGGTCAGCGCTTCTTCAACTTTGCCTACAGTATAGGTGCCGCAGTGGTGATCTGGGGTGCCCTGTTTAAAATCCTTCACCTGCCGGGCGGCAGCACTCTGCTGTGCATAGGCATGGGCACCGAGGTGCTGATGTTTGTGCTCACCGCCTTCGACCGCCCCGAGACGCAATATCACTGGGAGGATGTGTTCCCCGTGCTGGGCACTCACGACCCCGAAGACCGCCCCGACTTTACGGGCGGCAGCGGCATAGTGGTGGCCGGCGGCCAGGCAGCCGAGGCCCAGCCTGCCGCAAACGCGGCACAGGCGGCAGCCGCCGTGGGCCTGCCGCAGAGTGTGACCCTCACCCCCGACGACGCGCAGTCGCTTAGCGACAGCATAGCCCGCATGGCAGCCGCCAGCGAGCAGCTGTCGAAGATGGCCGAGCTCACCGACGCCACCCAGCAGTATCTGAGCCAGATGAACGCCATCAGCGGCCAAATGGAGCAGCTGAGCCACACCACCGAGGCCCTCAACCGCGTGAGCAACTCGCTGCTCAAGAGCTATGAGAGCATAGTGGGCAGCGGCGACGAAATCAATGGCAAGTCCACCGGCTACGTCGACCAGATGGAGGCCCTCAACCGCAACATCAGCGGCCTCAACACCATCTACGAGATTCAGCTCAAGAGCATCTCGTCGCAGCTCGACAGCATCGACCGCGTGAACCGCGGCCTCAAGGACATACGCGACATGTATGAGAAGTCGGCGGCACAGAGCGCCACCTACTGCGACGAGACCGAGAAGATGGCCCGCTACATGAAGCAGCTCAACAGCGTGTATGAGAAGATGATTAAGGCAATGACCGTGAACATGTACCGCCCCATGGGAGGCATGCCCGGACTTGGGGCCGACGACGACAAAAATGACGATAACTACGACACTAAAGGATAACGCTTAATGGCAAGTGCTAAAAATCAAACGGTGGGCAGGATGTCGCCCCGCCAAAAGATGATAAACCTCATGTATATCGTCTTGACGGCTATGCTTGCCCTTAACGTGTCGAGCGACGTGCTCAACGGCTTCAGCCAGGTGGAAGACGGACTGCTGCGGTCAAACCGCACCATCACAGCCCGCAACCGCTTCCTGCTGTCGGAGCTGCAGGCGTTCAACAACAAGAATCCGCAAAAGGGCAAGCGGTGGCTCGACATTGCCACGCAGGTGACCCAGACCACTGACAGCCTCTATGACTACATCGACCTGCTCAAAAAGGAAATTGTGCGGGCCGCCGACGGGCCGCAGGGCGACCCCCAGAACATTGAAAACAAGGACAACCTCGACGCCGCCTCGCAAGTGATGCTTGCGCCCGTGGGCGGCAAGGGCAAGCTGCTGCGCATGCGCATTGACAGCTACCGGGGCTTCATATTGCAATACATCACCGACCCCACCAAGAAGGCCAACCTCGAGGAGGCACTATCTACCGCACCGCCCAAGGTGAAGGGGCAGCTCAACACCAAAAACTGGGAGGAGACGATGTTTGAAAACATGCCTTCGATTGCGGCCGTGACGCTGCTCACCAAGCTCCAGAACGACATCCGCTATGCCGAGGGCGAGGTGCTGAGCGAACTGCTGCAAAGCGTTGACATGGGCGACATTCGTGTCAACCTCATCGACGCCTTTGTGGTGCCGCAGTCGCGCATAGTGATGCGCGGCACCAAGTATTCGGCCAACATAGTGCTGGCGGCGGTCGACACCACCCAGCGCCCCGTGGTCTACGTCAACGGACAGCGGCTCAACAACAACCGCGGCCTCTATGAGGTGGGCACCGGCAAGGCCGGCAACTACGACTACTCGGGCTGGATCGAGGTGATGGGCCGCGACGGTACGGTCACCCGCCGCGACTTCAAGTCGAGCTACACTGTCATCGACCCCGTGGCCACCATTTCGGCCACCATGATGAATGTGCTGTATGCCGGCATCAACAACCCCATCAGCATAGGCGTGCCGGGCGTGCCCGAAGGCTCGATCTCGGCCACTATGACCAACGGCTCGCTGGTGAAGAGCGGCAACGGCTGGGTGGCCCATCCCACCAAGGTGGGCGCCGAGTGCGTGATTTCGGTCGCCGCCGAAATGGACGGCCAGCGCATGAATGTGGGCTCCACCACATTCCGCGTGCGCAAGCTGCCCGATCCGCTGCCATTCATCGCCTACCGCGACGCCAAGGGCAACGTTAACCGCTACAAGGGCGGCCGCGGCTTCAGCAAGGGCCTGCTGCTTGCCTCCAGCGGTGTCGACGCCGCCATCGACGACGACATCCTCAACATCGACTACCGCGTGCTCAGCTTCGAGACGGTGTTCTTCGACTCAATGGGCAACGCCATGCCCGAGGTGTCGGCCGGGTCGCAGTTCAGCGAGCGCCAGCGTCAGGCCATACGCCGCCTGCAGCGCGGCAAGCGCTTCTACATCACCCGCGTGAAGGCGGTGGGCCCCGACGGCATCACCCGCGACATCGCACCGATGGAGGTGATAGTGAACTGATTTCAACTTACACACATACGTAACACAGTCAATAAAGATTAACTACAGATATGAAAATGATTAAACTGATGGCGGCCACCATGGCCCTTGCGCTCAGCACGCAAGTGGCGCAGGCACAGGTGGTGAAGCGCACCCCGGGCGGCGACTCGCGCAGGCAGCAGTCTGGCAGCGGCCTCACCGTCACGGGACGCCAGCAATCGTTCTATGAGGTGAGCGAGCCCAGTGACGCCGACCTGCAGTGGATGAAGGTGGTGTATCGCTCACTCGACCTCACCAAGGGCAAAAATCCGGCTCTTTACTACCCCGACGAGCCCAACGAGGATGGCCAGGACTTGTTTTTCATAATCATGCGCCAGCTGGCCGACGGCAACATTCCGGCCTATGAGTATCTCGACGGCCGCGAAATGTTCACCGACCAATACCGCATCAAGGTGCGCGACATGCTCGACCGCTTCCACGTGCTCTATGCCGAGGCCAAGGGCAGCACCGCCAAGAATCCCAAGTTTAAGATAGAAGACGCCGACATCCCGGCCAACGAGGTGCTGAGCTACTACATAATAGAGAAGTGGGAGTTTGACACGCGCAGCAATCAGATGAAGTCGCGCGTGGAGGCTGTGTGCCCCGTGCTGCACCGCACCGACGACTACGGCGGCGAGCCGCTGAAGTACCCCATGTTTTGGGTTAAGCTCAACGACATCCGCCCCTACATGGCGCAGCAATATGTGTTCACCGACGACGACAACAACCTGTCGCGCTACAACCTCGACGACTTCTTTAAACTGAAGATGTACACAGGCGACATCTACAAGGTGAAAAACCTGCGCAACCTCTCGCTGGCCCAGCAGTTTTCCGACCCCGAGAAGCTGAAGCAGGCCCAGGACAGCATTGAGCAGCGCCTGCGCTCGTTTGACAAGAACCTGTGGGTGCCCTCGCGCGAGGAGCTCCAGGCCCGTGCCGAGGCCAAAGCCAAGCTTGAGGCCGAGCGCAACGCCGAAATCACCGACGCTGACGACGACAATGCAGCCGACGCAGCCAAGGCCACCAAGAGCGTCAGCAAGCGCGTGAAGACTAAGCGTGGCGCTTCCAAGAGCAAGACAGAGACTAAGAAGACAACCACCATCAAGACGCGCAAGCCCAAGACGGCGAAGCCCTCGGGCAGCAGTGCAGGTTCGGTGCGCTCGGTGCGCAACCGCAAGCGTTGAGAGGCGCCAAAGGCATAGCACAAAAAATAAACAGAGAAGCCGGCCATCAATCGATGGTCGGCTTCTCTGTTTCCTGTCGTTGAGGTGCGCGCTATTCGGTCACGGGGCGCACGCTCAGGCCGAAGCATCGCACCGAGGCCTCAAGCAGCGGCTTGGCGTCGCCGCTGTGCATCACCAGACTCCATGCGGCGCACCGCGTGTTGCCGTCGATTTTCCACTCCTTTTGCTCGGCACGGCTGGCGCAGGTGCCGCTCCAGTAGTAAAGGGCGCTGCCCGCCTGCTCCTTGCTGCCTGCATAAGGGCTGTAGCCCGCCATGGGCAGCACAATGCTGTTGCCGTTGCGGCCGGTCACCTTCACGCAGGCCTGCCCGCCCACCACGGTCTCTTGCCACTGGCAGTTGTCAATCAGCTCCTGCACCTCTTGGCGGCTTGGCAGACGCCACTTGCCGCCCCATTGCAGGCGAGCGATGTCGCTGTCGCTGGCGCAGATGTTTTGCGGCGGGTTGACGCCGCCGTAATACACGCTGTTCCACTGCACCAGAGTGCTGTCGGTGGTAAACCGCACCTCGATGTTGTCCTGCGAGTGGCGCGAGCCGGTGTAGTCGCTCCAGCCATACAGGCCGCCCACGGCCCCGGCCTCGAGCGCACCCACATTGTGCGACGCCCACTTCACACTCAGGCCCAAATCCACGGCTTGACCCACCACGCTGCCCTTGCGGCCGCCAGTGGGGTCGTCGTCGCCGCAACTGGCCATAGCCATTGCTGCAAAAGCCGCCACCAAGAGCGGCATCAGAGTCTTCTTCATATAATAGTGTTGTAGTGTATATATCAATAAAACAGCGGCGCAACCCAATCATTGCATCACCCGCCCCTTTAAAAAGGAAAGAGAACACCTTAAACCTTAAACCTTAAACTTTAAACAGAAGGCTCCACCCAGTCGCCATTGGCCTTGATCAGAGCCACAAGGCGCGGAATGGCCTCTGCCTCGGGAATGTTTTTCTCGATGCACTGCTTGCCCTTGTACAGACTAATGCGGCCCGCTGCGGCGCCCACATAGCCATAGTCGGCATCGGCCATCTCGCCGGGGCCGTTCACCACGCAGCCCATCACGCCTATTTTCAGGTGGGTGAGGTGCGACGTGGCGGCCTTCACCTTGGCCACGGTAGTCATCAGGTCAAACATGGTGCGGCCGCAGCTGGGGCATGAAATGAATTCCGTCTTGCTCATGCGCAGGCGTGCGCTCTGCAATATGGCAAACTCAATGCCCACCACAGTGTCGGGGCTGGCGCAGTTGGGAGCCTCAAGCCACAGGCCGTCGGCAAACCCATTGAGCATAGCCGCTCCGAAGTCGGCTCCCGCCTTCACCTGCAGCCATTCGGTGTCGGTGTCGGCATAGTGGGCGCGCAGCACTGCCGGGCAGTCGATGCCGGCGTCGGCCAGCGCGTGCAGCATGGCTTGCCAGCTGCCGGGCACATTCACATTGGCCGGGTCCACCACCAGAGCCACATCGGTGCGCCCCTTAAGCCAGCCGAGCTGGTCCACAGTAGTGTCGGCCTTCACGGCCAGCCACTTCAGCGGTGCCGGGCACGAATCGTCCCAGTTGGCGGAGGTAAACAGCGGATATGTGCCCTCGGTGCCGCAGTAGGCCTCGGCGGGCACAATGTAGCGGTGCTTGCCGCCATCGCCGTGGCCGTCGGTGCTGAAGTAGAAGTCGGGCTTCGCAGCCTGCTTCACATCAGCGGGCGCACAGCTGGCCACTACCACGGGCTGCTTGCGGCCGCCCACCATGCCGCCTGCCACCGCTGTGGCGCGGCGTGTGGGGCATATGGGGTCGTAGCCGCGGCTCAGGCGGCCGTCGATGTGGGCGTGGCCCTCGCGCGAGGTGATGTAGTCCACCAGTTTGCGCGCCACGGGCACCTCGGCCTCGGGAGCCTCGCTCAGCGACACGCGTATGGTGTCACCCAGGCCCTCGCTCATCAGCGCGCCTATGCCAACGGCCGACTTCACACGGCCGTCGTCGCCAAATCCAGCCTCGGTCACGCCCAGGTGCAGCGGGAAGTGCATGTCTTCGGCGTCCATGGCGGCCACCAGGCGGCGCACGGCCTCAACCATCACCACCACATTCGACGCCTTCATCGAAATCACCACATTCATGAAGCGCTGCTCCACAAACACGCGCAGAAACTCCATCACGCTTTCCACCATGCCGGCAGCCGTGTTGCCATAGCGGCTCATGATGCGGTCGCTCAGCGAGCCGTGGTTCACGCCAAGGCGCACTGCCGTGCCGTGCTGGCGGCAAATGTCGATGAAGGGCACCAGCGCGTCGTGGATGCGCTGCAGCTCCTGCGCATACTCCTGGTCGGTGTAGCTCAGACTTTTGAACTGGCGGGCGGGGTCGATGAAGTTGCCCGGATTGATGCGCACCTTGTCGGTGACCTGCGCCGCGGCAAACGCGGCGCGCGGATTAAAGTGGATGTCGGCCACCAGAGGCACCATGCACCCCTCGCTGCGCAGCAGGCTGCGAATGCGGCCTATGGCCTCGGCCTCGCGCACACCCTGAGCCGTGAGCCTCACATATTCGGCCCCGGCCTTGGCCAGACTCAGACACTGCTCGGTGCTGGCCTTCACATCGTCGGTCGAGGTGTTGGTCATCGACTGCACCCTTATGGGGTAGTCGCTGCCCATGGGCGTGCCGCCCACATTCACGTCCACCGTGTGGCGGCGCTTGTAGTTGAACGTTGACATAGGCTGCTGCTTTTTAGTTGGTCTTAAACTTGTAGTGCACCTCCTTGAGGTCGGCGTTGGCCTTAATGATTTTCTGCGCAAGACCAGCCTTGTAGGCTGCAAACTTCTGGGCTATGCCGTCGTCGCACAGCGCAAGCATCTCGGTGGCAAGTATGGCCGCGTTTTGGGCGGCGTTGAGGCCCACAGTGGCCACGGGAATGCCCGGAGGCATTTGTATGATGGCAAGCATGGCGTCGAGGCCCTCGAAAGTGGCCTTGATGGGGATGCCAATCACGGGCAGGGTGGTCATTGCCGCAATCACGCCAGGCAGGTGAGCCGCCATTCCGGCCGCTGCTATTATCACCTTTATGCCGCGGTCCTTGGCTCCGCGTGCAAATTCCTCCACCTGGTCGGGGGTGCGGTGTGCCGAGAGGGCGTTCATTTCAAACGGAATCTCCATTTCATCAAGAAACTTTGCGGCCTTTTCCACCACGGGCAGGTCGCTTGTGCTGCCCATAATAATGCTTACTAACGGTTTCATTTTGCTGTAGTGTGAAATTTGTGATTTGTTATGTAGGTGCGCCGCAGTCGTTTTTGCGCCCGCGCCGCACTGCAAAATTACACCAAAATCCCCGCCCGCACAAGCCCCGTCAGTAATGAACCACTTGCTTTGCGTAAAGCAGTGTCGCAGCCAGCAAACTTATTGCATTTCTGGTAAGCCAGTAATCGAAAAGTATATGATAAATATCACAAGGCCTATAACAAAGGAAATGCCTAATAGAGTGTTTAAGTTGTTTGATTCTATTTTCACGGCCCCAATGGCATCTAAACCTCCAATCACGATAAATCCCAAAAACGCGCAAGCGCCAAAGGCCATAGCAATTGAAGGGCCGATAGTAATACCCAAAAGAATCAGGATGCCAATTCCGATGTATTTTAATACTTTCATGTCTTATTACAGATTGTTAAATTGTTAATTGTTGAAAATCAAATAGTGGTCATTTTTGACACTGGCGGGCAAATGTACTGTTGAGCATGACTCAGAATGTGATACATGCAGCGGAAAAATGCGTATTTGGCGCGGAAAGTGGCTAAAGTGCGGTGGTTTAGATAAAATGATGTAACTTTGCATGGTGCATTCTGCGGCTGCTATGACTGCGGCCGCCAAACTCTACTTTTTTACGGAATGGAGCAACAACCGTTTTTTTCAATAATCACAGTCACCTACAATGTGGTGCCCGTCATTGGGCCCACGGTGCGCAGCATACGCGAGCAGTCGTTCACCGACTTCGAGTGGCTGGTGCAGGATGGTGCGTCGGCCGACGGCACGCCCGCCCTTGCGCGCGAGGCCGGCATTGCCCGCACCCGCGTGTGGAGCGAGCCCGACGGCGGCCTGTATGACGCCATGAACAAGGCCGTGGCCAAGGCGCGCGGCCGCTATGTGGTGTTTCTCAACGCTGGCGACTGCTTTGCCGGCCCCGATGCGCTGCAGCGCATGCACGACTGCGCCGAGGGCCTCGACCCTGGCGTGATATATGGCCAGACTCAGCTTGTCGACGCCGCCGGCCGCGTGGTGGGCATGCGCCACCTCACGGCGCCGCGCCACCTCACTTGGCGCAGCTTTGCCCGCGGCATGCTGGTGTGCCACCAGGCGTTTGCCGCAAGGCGCGACCTCGTTGAGCCCTACAATCTGGCCTACCGCTTCAGCGCCGACTATGACTGGTGCATAAGGGTGCTTAAAAAGTCGCAGGCCAACGCCTATGCCGGCGACGCGCCCATCATAAGCTTCCTGAGCGACGGCGGCCTCACCGACCGCAACCACAAGGCCTCGCTGCGCGAGCGCTACCGCATAATGTGCCACTACTATGGCACGCTGCCCACCATTGCGCGCCACCTCTCGTTTGTGCCGCGTTATGTGCTGGCCAAACTCAAGCGCAAGCTGCGCGGCTGAGCGCTGCCACCGCTGTGTGTAATATGCAATTTTTTTTCTGTAGAACAACAAGGATATATATAACTCGACAACACATGGATTTGAACCTATCATACAAGCCACAGGGCGAATTTTCGAAAAAACTGTTTCTTGAGACGTATGGCTGCCAGATGAACGTGGCCGACAGCGAGGTGGTGGCCTCGGTGATGAAGATGGCCGGCTACGACACCACCGACAGCCTCGATGAGGCCGACGCCATATTCATCAACACCTGCTCGGTGCGCGACAATGCCGAGCAAAAAATATTCTCGCGCCTCAACCAGCTCAACGCGCTGCGCCACCACCGCCAGCGCCGGCTGATTATAGGCGTGATAGGCTGCATGGCCGAGCGCATGAAGGATGTGCTCATCAAGGAGCACGATGTGGATGTGGTGGCCGGACCCGACAGCTACCTCGACCTGCCCAACCTGATTGGCACCGCCGAGGCCGGCGAGAAGGCCATCGACACGCAGCTGTCGACCACCGAGACCTACCGCGACGTGATTCCCACCCGCCTGGGCGGCAACAAGGTGGGCGGTTTCATAAGCATAATGCGCGGCTGCAACAACTTTTGTACCTACTGCATTGTGCCCTACACCCGTGGCCGCGAGCGCAGCCGCGAGCCGCAGAGCATTCTCAACGAGCTGGCCGACCTGCAGAGCCGCGGCTACAAGGAGGTGACGCTGCTGGGCCAGAACGTGAACTCATATTGCTTCAAGCCCGCCGATGGCGGCAGCGCGGTCGACTTTGCCTCGTTGCTGGCCATGGTGGCCGAGGCCGCGCCGCAAATGCGCGTGCGCTTCACCACCAGCAACCCCGAGGACCTGACCGATGCCATAATCGACGCCATGGCCTCGCACCCCAACATTTGCAACCACATTCACCTGCCGGTGCAGAGCGGCAGCAACAAGGTGCTGAAGCTGATGAACCGCAAGTACACCCGCGAGTGGTATCTCGACCGCATCAAGGCCATTAAGCAGCGCATTCCCGACTGTGGCATTTCCACCGACATGTTCACCGGATTTCACGACGAGGACGAGGACGACTTCCAGCAGACGCTGAGCCTGATGCGCGAGGTGGGCTTCGACTCGGCATTCATGTTTAAGTATTCCGAGCGCCCCGGCACGTTTGCCAGCAAGCATCTGCCCGACAATGTGCCCGAGGAGGTGAAGATCGACCGCCTCAACCGCATGATCGACCTGCAAAACCAGCTGTCGCGCCACAGCAACCGCAAGGACGTGGGCAAAACGTTTGAGGTGCTGGTGGAGGGCTACAGCAAGCGCTCGAAGGCCGACATGTTTGGCCGCACGCCGCAAAACAAGGTGGTGGTGTTTGCCGCAGGCGACACCAAGGTGGGCGACCGCGTGATGTGCAAAATCGACGACTCCACTTCGGCCACTCTGCTCGGCCACCGCGTTGACCAGTAAAGGCGGGGAGGCACTCTGATGGGAAACAATTCCGAACGGCTGTGGAACAGCAACTTTGTGAAGGCCAATGTGGCCAACTTTATGCTGTTTTTCGCCTTCTATCTGCTTATGCCGCTCATGCCGCTCTACATGAGCGACGTGTTTCACTCCACGAAAGACGTGATAGGCATGGTGCTGTCGGGCTACACCGTGGCGGCCCTTGCCGCGCGACCCGTGAGCGGCTTTCTGGTCGACAGCTATCCGCGCAAGCGGGTGCTGCTGTGCTGCTATTTCGCATTTTTCATATTTTTTGCCGGCTATCTTGCCGCCGGCACGCTGCTGCTGTTTGCGCTGGTGCGCACGCTGCACGGTGCGCCGTTTGGCGCGCTCACCGTGGCCAACAGCACCGTGGCCATCGACGTGCTGCCCGCCAGCCGCCGCAGCGAGGGCATTGGCTACTATGGCCTTAGCAACAATCTGGCCATGGCCACCGGCCCCTCGGTGGCCATTTGGCTCTATAGCAGCGTGCACAACTTCGATGTGCTGTTTTGGCTGTCGCTGGCGGTGGCTGGAGTGGGGCTGCTGGTCGACACCACGGTGCATGTGCCCAGCCACCAGGCGCCGCGCGTGAGGCGGCCCATGGGGCTCGACCGCTTTTTCCTCACCGCAGGCACCCGCCTGTTTTTCACAATGATAGCCTTCGGCTATGCCTATGGCGTGCTCAGCACCTATCTGGCCATCTATGGCAAGGAGCGCCTGGGCATCACCAGCGGCACGGGCACCTTTTTCATGCTGCTGGCCGTGGGGCTCATGGTGTCGCGCTTCGAGGGGGCGCGCACCCTGCGCAAGGGGCGCATCACCTTCAACGCCTCGGTGGGCATGCTGGTGTCGGTGGTGGGCTACACGCTGTTTGTCACCGTCAACAATCTTTGGGGCTACTATGGCGCGGCGCTGCTCATAGGCCTCGGCAACGGCCACCTGTGGCCGGCCTACCTCAACATGTTCATTAATCTGGCCACGCGCGAGCAGCGCGGCACGGCCAACTCCACCCTGCTGGTGTCGTGGGACGTGGGCATAGGCATAGGCGTGCTAATGGGCGGCGTCATAGCCGAGCACTTTGGCTATGGCGGAGCCTTTTGGAGCGCGGTGGCCGTCAACCTGGTCGGCATAGCGGGCTACTTTGGCCTTGCGCGCCGCCACTATCTGGCCCACCGCCTGCAACAGTAACCTTAATTCTGCGGCTTGCCTCCCGGCAGCTTGCGCGCCTGGCTGGGCGTGATGCCGAATGTGCGCTTAAACACCTTTGAGAAATATGCGCTGTCGTCGAATCCGCAGTCCATGGCCACCTCGGCTATGCTCTGCTCGGGGAGCTGCGCCATTATGCGGCGTGCGCGCGCCATGCGCAGGCGCATCACATAGGCGGCGGTGGAGTCGCCCGTGATTTGCGACACCTTGCGGTTGAGCTGCCTTGAGCTGAGGCACATGCGCGAGGCCACACTCTCGATGTCGAACTTGCCGGCGTCGATTTGCTGGCCCACCACCTCCACCAGCTTGTTGAGGAAGTCGCGCTCCACCTTGCTCAGCACCTGCTCGCTGTTGTCGCTGCCGCTGGCTACTGCCTGGCGGTACTTTTCGCGCAGCAGCCGGCGCTGCTCCAGCAGGTTGCCCACGCGCACGTTCAGCTCCTGCGTGTTGAAAGGCTTGTAGAGGTAGGCGTCGGCTCCGGCCTCAAGGCCATTTATGCGGTCGGCCTCGGTGCTGCGCGCCGTTATCATAATCACCGGAATGTGGTTCAGGGCCTGCGAGGCGCGAATGTCGGCGCACAGCTCAAGTCCGTCTTTGCCGGGCATCATCAGGTCGGTGATGATGATGTCGGGCAGCAGCTCCTTGGCTTTTTCGAGTCCCTCAATGCCGTTGCTGGCATAGTGCAGGCGGTAGGCCTGCCGCAGTTCGCTGCCTATGTAGCGCGCTATGTCGGCATTGTCTTCCACAATCAGCACCACTGGCGCGCCCGACTGCTGCGGGGCGGATTGCGCAGGCGCGCTTGCGCCTGTCTGACTGGTGAGCAGCTGTATGCCCTCGTCGGTGTCGAGCTCCGACGGGTCGAACCGGCGCCACGTGCCGCTGCCGTAGCGTGCGGGCAGGGTCACCGTGAACGTCGAGCCCTTGTCCACCTCGCTCTGCGCTGCCACTTCGCCGCCCATGGCCTCCACCACCTGCTTCACCAGCGCAAGGCCCACGCCGCTCGACAGCGTGCCGCCGGCCTTCGCGCTGCGCCCTTGGTAGAACATGCCGAATATGTGCGGCAGGTCGGCGGCGCTGATGCCGTGGCCCGAGTCGGCCACCTCAATCGTCACCTTGCCAGCCGCGCTGCGCACGCTCACGGCCACCGTGCCGCCGCCGTCGGTGTGCTTCAGCGCGTTGCTCAGCAGGTTGGCCATGATTTTGCTTATGTAGTCGGGGACGAAGTCCATGTCGATGGCGCCCGGCTGCGCGCTGAAGCTGAGCTGGATGTGGCGGGCGCGCGCGTAGGCGTGGTGGCTCTCGGTGAGCATCTTCAGGTAGGCGGCCACATCGCCCGTGCGGTAGTCGGGGCGGCCCACTGCCGAGCGCACTCGGGCTATGTCCAGCATCTGGTTGATGAGCCTCAGCAGACTCTTGCCCTGGCGCACTATGGTGCCGCCGGCCTCCTGCGCCGCCTTGGCGTCGCCCGCCTCAAGCCGTCCGTCGGCCAGCTGCTGCCCCAAGCCTATTATCAAGGTGAGCGGCGTGCGGAACTCGTGGGTGACATTGGTGAAAAACGAGGTGCGCATCTCGTCGAGCTTTTGCAGTGTGCGCTGGTGGCGCTTGCGCATCACCAGGGCGTAGTAGAGCAGCGCAATGGCCGCCAGCGCCGCCACGGCCACAAGGCCCGACGCCACAAGCACCACCTCCTTCACGCGCTTCTCGTTTTGGTAGCTTTGCCGCGCGGCGTCGAGTTCGGCCTTGCTGCGCTCGCCCTCATACTTCACGCGCACGTTTTGAATGTGGTTCATGTTTTTCTCGTTGTTGAGACTGTCGGAGAAGTCGCGGCTCTTGATGTAGCTTTGCAGCGCCATATTGCTGTTGCCCATGTTCTGGTAGTAGAGGTAATACAGGCGGTAGGCCTCGGCCTCGTGCTCAAGGCTGGGTAGCTTGGCGGCCTCGCTGGCAGCGCGGTCGATGTAGGTCTTGGCTTCGGCCATGTTGCCTTGGTCGAGATACACCCTTGCCAGCGACATGCACGGCTCCAGCCAGTGCCAGCGGTCGCTGTTGCCCTCCATCAGCGCATAGGCCTCGCGGTATTCCCTGATGGCGTCGGCATAGCGCTTGTCTTGCTCATACAGGCGTCCGAAGCTGTTGTGACACAGCGAAATGCCAAGTGTGCTGCCCGCCTCCTTGTTGAGCTCAAGCGACTTGTGGTAGTACACCCAGGCTGAGTCGGTGTGGCCGTTGTCTTCAAATATCGAGCCCAAGTTGGCATAGTTGATGGCCTGCCCCAGAGCGCTGCCCAGCTGGTGCTCGCCCTCAAGGGCCAGGCGAAACACGCTGTCGGTCGTCTCCTGGTTGCCCGTGGTGAGGCAAATGTTGCCAATGCCGTTGAGCGACACCACGCGGCACTTGCGTGCGTCGCGGCTGTCCTTGTCGCTGAAGCGGTTGCACAGCCCCAGTGCCTCGTAGTGGTAGGTGGCCGCCGCGCTGGCTGTGGCCGCACGATGCCACTGCCAGCGCGCACACGGCCGCTATTGTGGCCTTGCGCAACGCTTTCAATGCCGGTGCTGTGATTGCTGTTTTCATCTTCTTGCGGTTTTCTTGGGGTTTATATCTGTGCCTTGCGGGCGTGATGGTAGCGGTTTTGTTCAGTAAAATTACAAAAAAGTCTGGTTTCTCACAACGAATAGGCAAAACATATCAATTGGTCAGGAAAAAGTCTATGGGACTGGATTTGTAACTTCAATGCATTGTTAATCATAGCTTTGCTTCGATGAAATGTCTGAATTTTCACTGTTGTGTCCAGTGCATTTGCGTGGATTTTACAGTTTTTTGTCTGGATTTTCACCGCCCATCGGCTTGCAAGGCCGGTAATTTTGCATCGTCGGTTGGGCACAACGCCAACCGGTGCGAAAACAATCAAAACAACAAAACCAATAAAAAACAAACCGAATTATGAAACTCAAGACATTAGCCCGCACACTCGCCGCCGCAGTGGTGGTTTGCACCGCCGCAATGCCGGCGCAGGCGCAGTTCAGCGTTAAAGGCATCGTGAAGCAAGCAAAGCATGGCGCGCAGAAAAAGGTGAGCCGCACCATCGAAGACAAGGCCCGCGAAGGCATCAACTCGGCCGTGAACTACGCCGAGCGCCGCGCCACCAATGCCGTGACCGGACTCAAGCAGGACGAGTATGACCACCCCGACTACGTGGAGGTGAAGACCAAGGACCAGCCCTACGGCAAATACACCATCTACCGCTCGAAGAAGCTCATCAGCCCCACTGACTACAGCCAGATTGCGGCCAACTACCTCTATTACATGCTGCGCACCAAGCAGGCCGCAGCCAAGGGCAAGGACGATGAGATGTGCACCGACTACTATGAGATGAATAAGCTCAACAAGATGCTCACCGAATGCGCAAAAACGTATGGCGACGACCTTAATCTGCTCTCTGGCGACATGCAAAACGAGAATGTGGCCGTGATTAAGATGGTGTATAAGGCAATGTATGCCGACAAGGGATTTCCCAGCGACGCCAACGGCAAAACCACCGACGGCCTCTACAAGAAACTCAATTGGGTGGTCGACAAGGCGCTGAAGTCGAAGTCGCAGAGCGTGCGCCGCTTCTACTACGACTTTGCCTATCCCAACTATGTGATGGCCAGCGGACAGCTGATTAACGACGGCGATAAGAAGGTGAAGAAACTGCTTGAGGGCCTCACCAAGATGTATGAAACCACTGCCGACTACCGCACCGCCGACGACTACGAGCCGCTGATGCCCAGCGGCGAGGTGGCCCGCAACGAGAAAATAAAGGCCGAACTCGAGGCCAAGGCCGCAGCCGAGAAGAAGGCGCAGGAAGAGCGCGCCGCAGCCGAGCGCGAGGCCAACTCGCGCCCCATGCCCAAGCCCGGCATGAAAAACGCCTCTCTGGCCGCCCAGTGCCTTAAACTGGCCAAGGCCGACTATCCCGACTGGAACCCCACACAGGCCATAATCAAGAGCAGCAATTGGCAAATCGACCGCCAGTATGGCTCAATAGTGCGCCGCCGCATCACGGTATACCTCATTTGCAACGACGGCGGCCATAAGGTGGCACGCGCCGTGAGCTATCAGCAGCCCTACATGGGCGGTGGCCGCTATGGCTCGCTTCAGTACTTCGGCGTGGGCACCGAGTCGTTCTACATCAAGTAGCAGGAGGCCGTGTGCCTGCCATGAGAAACGCATAGAATCGTATAGAATGCAATTGCCCCCAAAGTGGACGGGACTCACATAATACACATGCAATAAAAAATCGCTACCCCCCCCCCATCCAATTACGTCTGATGCCTTAATGTGACTGCACATCATAGAATAAATGCCGCTGGGCCACACTTCAAAGCAAAATTGGTTTTGTGCTTTGGAACTGTGGCCCAGATGGCTTTTTCTTTCTCTGTTGCGTGCGCCCCCCTACGAGATGGGAAACACGAGAAACACCGCCACATCCCACAGGCAGTGCGAAATCATCACGGCGGTGAGGTTGCGCCGCCAGGCGTAGATCAGCGCCCAGAAGCCGCCGCACACCGCCGCCGCGCCAATCAGCATAAGGTTGAGCGACCACACGTGCACCAGCGCATACACGGCCGAGGCGGCAAAGAATCCGGCCACCGGCCCCCACTTGGCGCTGAGCATGCGCTGCACCGTGCCGCGCCAAAACAGCTCCTCGGCCGGCCCGATGATGCACATCAGCAGCGCGCCCACCACCCAGGGGTTGTGACCCGTGCGCAGCGAGTAGATGGCGCCCACCTGCGTCCCTGCAAAGCTGAACATGAGGCGCGACAGCCAGTTGCACACCCAGAACACGCCCCACAGCACCGCCGCGCTGGCAATGCCCAGAGCCACGTCGGCCAGCTTGGGGCTGAACTGCTTCACCTCCTTGCCCATGAGGCAGGCGATGACTATCAGCACCAGGGCCGACACCGTCATCATGGCCCAGAAATCTACTTTAGGGGCGGTGAGGGGCGAGAACATGATGCCCCACAGCAGCGCCGCCACTGCAATGGCACCGGTCAGGCGGCGCATATCGTTGGTGGTCATATTGTTATGTATGTGATTCGTCAATAAAAATTATGCAAAGAAATATGTGGCTGTGAGCACGGCTGCCTGAAGCACACCGCACACCAGCACCAGTTGGGCGCACGCGCCGTCGAGTCCGCGCAGGGCCTGAAGTCCGTCGCCGCCTGTGGCGCGCATCATCCACTTCACATCCTTCACCGCCAGCGGGGCTGTGGCCAGCATCACAAGGCAGGGCCAGGGCAGCCACCCAATGGCCACGCACAGAGCCAGAATGGCGTAGGACGAGTAGGCCAGCGCGGCAAACAAGCGCTTCGACCACCGCAGGCCTATGTGCATGGCCAGCGTGCTGATGCCCGCGCGGGAGTCATACACGGTGTCGCGCGTGTTGTTGGCATGCAGAATGTTGACTATCAAGAATCCGATTGGGGTGGTCACCATCACCAGGCGCCAGTCGATGGTGCCGCCCGCCGCGCAGTAGTATGTGCCCAGCGGAATCAGTTGCCCGTAGATGAGGAAAATCAGCACGTCGCCAAGTGCGCGGTATTTCAGCGCGTAGTAGAAATATGTGCCCAGCGCGCCCGCCGCGCCAATGGCCAGCAGAGCCCAGCCGCTGCGCGCCGTCAGCCACAGGCCCAGCATGCAGCCCAGCGTCAGCCACGCCATGCCATAGAGCCATATGGTGCGCGGCTTGAACACCCCGTCCACAATCATGCGGCTCGACCCGAAGGTGTCCTTGCTGTCCACTCCGCTCCGGTAGTCGAAGTAGTCGCTAATCAGGTTGCCCGATATTTGGAAAATGAAGGCTCCTGCCACGGCGGCCAAGCCAGCCGCCAAGTGGGTGTTGCCATTAAGACTCCACTGCGCGAATGCCAGTGCGATTAGTGCCGGCATAGTGGATGCCGGAAACGACCACGGACGCGTGGCCTCGATCCATCTGTTCATACGAAGATAATTGTGTGTAACTGCTTATTCCTTGATTTTCAAAGTGCAAAGATAACACTTTTTGCGCTAATACGGCTCATTCGCTGGCGCCATACACGCGCTGCTGTATGAGCCGGGCGGCAAGTTTCAGCGTGTCCTCGGTCATGGGGCCGTGGCTCATTAGCATCAGCGGCAGGCTGTTGCGGCCGGGCGAGTAGGGCGGCTGCACATAGGCCACATCGCGCCACGGCTTGAACCCCTCGCGCTCGTAGAAGGCCACGCGGCGGCGTGTCAGCTGGTCGGCCTCAGGCTCCACCTCTATCACCATGGGCAGCCCCACCTGTGTCAGCACGTGCTCAAGCACCTGGCGGCCAATGCCGCCGCACCGCGCCTCGGGCTTAATGGCAAAGTGTTCGCCGTAGGCCACATGGTGGTCGTCCCAGCGCCAATAGGTGAAAAATCCTAAAAATGTGTTATCGCTGAATGCCCCCACTATGTGGAAGTCGCCGCACTGCTCTATAACGCGGGTCAAGTCAGCCATTTCACGGCGCTCGTCGGCCGGGAAAGCATGCTCATACAGAGCTATAAAATCACCGAAATTAGGAGAATTGAGAGAAATGTTGTGATAATTTATTACCATATGAGTTTTTTTTCTTACATTTGCAACCGATTATGCGTTCGGATTACTATATTAACGCAAATCAATTGGAATTATTACATACATTAAATATTTGGCACTAAAAGAAATGGCTAATACTAAATTAGATGCATTGGATTACAAAATTCTGAAGATGCTTTCGGCTAATGCCCGCAAGCCCTACCTTGAGATTGCACGTGCGTGCAACGTGTCGGGCGCGGCCATTCACCAGCGCATTCAGAAGCTCTACTCCATGGGAGTTATCAACGGGTCGATCACGCTGATCAATCCGTCGGCCGTGGGCTACGACACCTGCGCCTATGTTGGAGTGTTTCTCAACGATTCTTCGAAATTCGACGAGGTGGTGAAGCACCTCAAAGAAATACCCGAGGTGGTGGAATGCTACTACACCACAGGCAAGTATGACTTGTTTGTGAAGCTGTATGCGCGCAACAACGACCACCTGCTCAGCCTTATCCACGACAAGTTTTTGCAACTGGGTCTGGGCCGCACCGAAACCCTCATCACATTCAAGGAGGTGTTTAAGCACCAGATACCTGTGGCCGAGGACGAGGATTGATGCCGCGCTCCGTGCCACGGCACGCCGAGTAAGCGCATTTTTTGTAAGAAAGAAATTATGACAAAGTGGGCGTCAGCTCATGCAGCTAAGTGCAGGCCCGCCGCCAGTGAGCGGAAGCGGCATGGCAGGGCGGCATGGGCTGGCGCCCGTTATTAAGAGAACTTTTTAAGCAAAGGAGCAAGCAATTATGGAAAATGATGCAGCCGCGCACTATGGCACATTGCTGATGCACGCCATCGACTTTGCCCGCGAGGCCGGTAAGGTGCAACTGAAGTATTTCCGCTCGGCCGAGCTGGGCGTGGAGGAGAAGCAAAACGAATTCGATGTGGTCACCACGGCCGACAGGGCCTCTGAGTTTGTGGTGAAGCAGGCCATAAAGGAGCGCTTCCCGAGCCATGCCATACTCAGCGAGGAGTCGGGCCTGGAGGGCAAGAGCGACAGCGAATGGGAGTGGGTGATCGACCCGCTCGACGGCACCACCAACTTCAGCTCGGGGCTGCCGTTTTTCAACGTGAGCATAGGCGTGCGCCACCGCGGCGAGACGGTGGTGGGCGTGGTGTATGCCCCGCGCCTGTGCGAGCTGTTTACCGCCGTCAAGGGCGATGGGGCCTTTCTCAACGGCGAGCCCATAGCCACGTCGCAGGGGCCGCTGCCGCTGAGCCACGCTGTGGTTACCACGGGATTTCCCTACGACAAGGCCGAGAACCCCGACAACAACCTCGACAATGTGGAGCGCGTGATGCCGCTTGTGCGCGGTCTGCGCCGCTTCGGTTCGGCGGCCCTTGAGCTGTGCTATGTGGCAGCCGGATTTCTCGACGCCCACTGGGAGCTCAACCTGCACGAGTGGGACGTGTGCGCCGGCGCGCTGATTGCCCGCGAGGCCGGCGCCGAGGTGGTGCGCTACCGCCCCGACCGCGGTGTGTCGGTGATAGTGTCGCGCCCGGCCCTGATGCCGCAGCTGAGGCCGCTCATCAAGCCATAGGGCAGAGGGGGCTGCCCTCAACAAGCAAATTTCAAAAACATATCATATCACATAAGTAGAAGAATAATAAAAAGACATGGGTTCAAAACTTTGGGAAAAGACGGTGCAGCTCGATCACGACGTGGAGCGTTACACGGTGGGCCGCGACCGCGAAATGGACATGTATCTTGCGCGCTATGATGTGCTGGGCTCGCTGGCCCACATCACCATGCTCGAAACCATAGGACTGCTCACCGCCGATGAGCTGCGCACGCTCACCGCCGAGCTGCGCCACATCTACGCCGAGATTGAGGCGGGCCGATTCGAGATTGAAGACGGCATCGAAGATGTGCACTCGCAGGTGGAGCTGATGCTCACCCGCCGCCTTGGCGACGTGGGCAAGAAAATTCACTCGGGCCGCTCGCGCAACGACCAGGTGCTGGTCGACCTGCGCCTGTTCATACGCAGCGAACTCGAGGATGTGGTGCATCACATCACCGCGCTGTTTAAGACGCTGGTGGCCCAAAGTGAGCGCTACAAGCACGTGCTTATGCCCGGCTACACCCACTTGCAGGTGGCCATGCCGTCGTCGTTCGGCCTGTGGTTTGGCGCCTATGCCGAGTCGCTTGCCGACGACCTGGTGGTGCTGCGCGCAGCCTATGAGGTCAACGACCGCAACCCTCTGGGGTCGGCCGCCGGCTACGGCTCGTCGTTCCCCCTCGACCGCGAACTCACCACGCGCCTGCTGGGCTTCGCCTCGGTTGACTACAATGTGGTGTATGCCCAGATGGGCCGCGGCAAGACCGAGCGCATAGTGGCGCAGGCCATTGCCAACGTGGCCGCCACGCTGTCGAAGCTGGCGTTCGACGCCTGCATGTTCAATTCGCAGAACTTTGGCTTCATCAAGCTGCCCGACGAGTTCACCACGGGGTCGTCGATTATGCCGCACAAGAAGAATCCCGACGTGTTCGAGCTGACCCGCGCCCGCTGCAACCGCCTGCAGGCGCTGCCCTACCAGATAACGATGATCACCAGCAATCTGCCCGTGGGCTACTTCCGCGACCTCCAGCTCATAAAGGAGGAGTTCCTGCCCGAGTTCGACGAAATCAAGGCCATCGTGTCGATGGTCAACGCCATGGTGGGGCAGATAAAGGTGAACGAGCACATACTCGACGACCCGCGCTACGACCTGATGTTCTCGGTGGAGGAGGTGAACCGCCTCACGCGCGGCGGCATGCCGTTCCGCGACGCCTACAAGAAGGTGGGCCTCGACATAGAGACCGGCCGCTTCAAGCCTGTGAAGGAGGTGCATCACACCCACGAAGGCTCGATAGGCAACCTGTGCAACGACCGCATCACGGCCCTCTATCAGCACACCCTCGAAGGGTTTGACTTCGACACCTATCACCGCGCTTTTGCCCGCCTGCTGGGCAGGGAGGAGGCGCAATGAGGCGCGTGCTGAGCGCGGCCACTGTGCTGCTGGCGGCGCTGCTTGCCATGGCCGGCTGCGACAAAATCGACAACAAGGCGCTGCCGGGCTACACCGTGCGCCTCAATCTGGGCGACATAGCGCGCTGGAACACCTATGGCGTGAGCGGGGTGGGCGAGTACCGCGTGTTTAACCGCATGAAGCGGCTGCCGGCCAACTTCCCCTACGATGTGAACACCTACACGGGCTTTGGCGGCGTGCTGCTGATAATGGGGCTTGACATAAGCAGCACCTATGCCCCAGTGGCGTTCGATGCCGCGTGCCCCGTGGAGAAGAGCGCCGATGTGGCGGTGGAGGTGGATGCCGACAACTTCGATGCCGTGTGCCCCAAGTGCGGCTCACACTTCGACGTGCTCACTGGTGCCGGCGGCCCCAAGAGCGGCCAGGCGCTGACGCGCAAGGTGGGCCTCACCGCCTATAAGGTGCGCGCCACCACCAACGGCGGCTATGTGATCACCAGCTACTGATTGGCACCGCACGGCGGGCTGCATAAATTTTTGCCGCGCGTTTGCGCAAAATGCTGAAAATAGCTATCTTTGCACCTGTTAATTGAAAGGAGGTCAGTTTACTCACTGGCATAGAAAGAAGATAAGAGACACATATCATCAACCATAAGGTGCTGAACATCAGCACTGAGCGGTGGCTGCGAGCGGCCATCGCGCTAAGCGTGGCAGCAAGGGTGGCCGTTGAGGCTGCTCGGGTGCTGACGGCGTGGCAGGCGAAACAAACAGCAGCTCAATCACACAAAAAACATCATTCAGCCGCAAAAAAATGCTCTGTCAAGAGGGTGCGCCTCGTTTATGGTCGCTGCCCAAAGGCTATGGCGGCAGAGAGCCGCGGCATTGCGCGTGCTGGGTGGCGTTTCCCCGATAAAAAGGAAACAAGACAAATCAAACAATAAATAATTTTTTTTAAAACAAACAACAAAAATGATTATCGTTCAAGTTAAAGAAGGCGAGAACATCGAAAGAGCCCTGAAGAAATTCAAAAGAAAGTATGAGAGAACTGGCATTGTGAAGGAACTGCGCGCACGTCAGCAGTTCGACAAGCCTTCTGTAATCAACCGCAAGAAGATGATGAAGGCTGTATATGTTCAGAAACTCCATCAGAACGACGATTAGTGTTTTCACTTCTTCTGGCTCGCCTTGCCTCGGCTTGGCGTGGCCGGAATAAAAGCCTAAAGTCTGGATCTTCCCTGCAACGTTGGGAGGCTCCAGACTTTTTTATTGCCCCCGCCGCCGCAAAAGTGGTGCGGCGGCACATAATAAACCGCCCTCGGAATGCGTTAATAATGTTATGATGAGAAAACTACAATATTGGATTTTTGCGGTGCTCACCGCCCTGTCGGTGGCGAGCACCGGCTGCATAAGCGACGACTTCACCACCAGCAGCAGCGACGTGCTGGCGTTCTCGACCGACACCGTGGCGTTCGACACCGTGATCACGGCCCAGAGCACGCCCACCAAGCAGTTTATGGTGTATAACCGCAGCAAAAAGATGATCAACATATCGTCGATAAAGGTTGCGGGCAACGAGCGCGGCCGCTTCTACATCAACGTCGACGGCATGAAGGGCAGCGAGTTTCACGATGTGGAGGTGCGCGGCCAAGACAGCATATATGTGATGGTGGAGAGCAACATCGACGTCACCGGCACCGACGAGCCCATTGAGGCCACCGACCGCATCGACTTTGTGACCAACGGTGTGACGCAGAGTGTGACCCTCACCGCATGGGGCCAGGATGTGAACATCATCAGGGGCGACACCATTAAGGCCGACACACGCCTCCGTGCCGGCAAGCCCTATCTGGTGTACGACACTCTGGTGGTGGCGCAGGGCGCAACGCTCACGCTCGACCCCGGTGTGACCATGCTGTTTCATGCCAAGGCCGGCATGAAGGTGGAGGGCCGTCTCGACGCGCGCGGCACCCAGGAGCAGCCCATAGCCCTGCGCGGCGACCGCCTCGACCACGTGGTGGGGCAAATCAATTTTGACATCATGAGCGGCCAGTGGGGCGGTGTGCAGTTTGGCCGGCACAGCTATGGCAACGAAATGGCCTATGTGGAGATGCACGGCTCGGCCATAGGCGTTGAGGTGAAGCCCGAAACCGCCGACCGCTTGGCCCTGCACCTGTTCAACTGCGTGCTGCACAACTCCAGCAGCAGCGTGCTCAGCGCCACGGGCGCGTGGGTTGAGGCCGAGGGCACCGAGCTTAGCGACGCCGCCGGCAGCGTGGCCAGCTTTGAGGGCGGCAAGGTGAGGCTGGCGCAGTGCACGCTGGCCAACTACTACCTGTTTGACGCCATCAGCGGCCCGATTCTTAACCTCGTCACCGACAACGACTCGCTGCCTGCGCTCGACGCGCATGTGGACAACTGCATAATCTATGGCAACGCCAGCGAGCTCAACAGCGGCGACTACTCGGGCACCAACGTGCTGCTGCGCAACTGCCTGCTTAAGTCGAAGGGCACCGACGACGCCAACTTCATAAGCTGTGTGTGGGGCGGCGACCCCAAGTTCTACACGGTGAGGGAGAAATATGTGTTCGACTACCGGCTGAAAAACGAGAGCGACGCCATTGCCGCAGGCGACCGCTCGTTGTGCCCCGCCAGCGCCCGATATGACCGCTATGGCCAAGACCGCTGGCAGCGCGAAGGCATCGACCTTGGCGCATATGTGTGGGTTCAGGCCACCGACGACGACAAGACTCAGGCCGCGCCGAGGCGGCGGCAGCGATGACGGCGGGCTGTGGCACAATAGCGCTGCGCCGCATGCGCTTTCAGGCCCACCACGGGGTGGGGGCGCAGGAGCGGGCCGTTGGCAACCGCTTTGAGGTGACGCTGAGCATCGCCTGCCCCATGCGGCAGGCCATGGAGGCCGACCGCCTCGACGGCACGGTGAACTA
Source organism: Wujia chipingensis (assembly GCA_963655175.1). Classification (GTDB taxonomy): domain Bacteria; phylum Bacteroidota; class Bacteroidia; order Bacteroidales; family Muribaculaceae; genus Sodaliphilus. The sequence goes on from CAVKDU010000015.1 coordinate 43,765, forward strand.
TGCCGAACTGTATGCCGTGGTCGAGCGCGAGATGCGCCAGCCGTCGCAGCTGCTCGAGCATGTGGCTTGGCGCATAGCGCAGGCCGTGAAGCGGCGGTTCCCGCAGGTGCAGGGCGGCACGGTCACGGTCACCAAGGTCACGCCTCCGTTTAAGTGCGACCTCGACGGTGTCGACGTAACCATAAATTTTTAGCGCCGTGGCAGCTGTGGGCGAAAAGCGGCGGTGCGACCGCCAGATCCTGGCCATAGCCCTGCCGGCCATTGTGGCCAACATCACCATCCCGCTGCTGGGGCTGCTGGATGTGGGCATAGCCGGCCACCTTGGCGTGGCCAAATTCATCGGCGCCGTGGCGGTGGGCTCGATGATGTTCAACCTCATTTACTGGAACTTCGGATTTTTGCGCATGGGCACCTCGGGCATGACGGCTCAGGCCTATGGGCGCGCCGACCGTGCCTGGCAGGCATCGGTGCTGCAGCGCGCCGCCGTGCTGGGTGCGCTCATCGGCCTTGCCGTGATAGTGCTGCAGGTGCCGTTGCGGTGGCTTGCCCTGCTCGCCATAGGCCCGTCCGACGATGTGCGCCAGCTGGCCACGCTCTATTTCTCGATAGGCGTGTGGGGCGCGCCTGCCCTGCTGGTGATGATGGCCATAAAGGGGTGGCTGCTGGGTATGCAGGACTCCCGCGGCCCCATGGCCATATCGATAGGCGTCAACGTGGTCAACATTGCCGTGAGCCTTGTGGCGGTGTTTGTGCTGCACATGGGCTTCAAGGGCATAGCCGTGGGCACGCTCACCGCCGAGTGGTGCGGCCTGGCCTACGCCATAGCCCTGCTGCGCCGCAAGCACCCCTGGCTCGCCGAGCGGCTCAGCCTTAGGGCTGCGGTGCGCCTGCGCGGCGCGGGCAGCTTTTTCAAGGTGAATGCCGACATATTTGTGCGCAGCTTTCTGCTGATGCTCGTCACGCTGTTTTTCATGGCTGTGGGCGCCCGCAGCGGCGATGTGATTCTGGCAGTGAATGCGCTCATAATGCAGATGTTCACCCTGTTCTCCTACTTTATGGACGGCATTGCCTTTGCCGGCGAGGCCCTGGTGGGCAAGTGCGTGGGCCGCCGCGACGAGGCCGCGCTGCGCCTGTGTGTGCGCCGCCTGCTGCTGTGGGGCAGCGTGCTGGCCCTGCTCTTTGCCGTGGCCTACATGGCGTTCCCTCAATTCATCTTCGGCCTGCTCACCACCGACGGCGCCGTGCTGGCCACCGCCCTCGGCTACCGCTGGTGGTGCGTGGCCATTCCGCTCACTGGAATGGCCGCCTTTGTGGGCGACGGCGTGTTCATTGGCCTAACGCGCACGCGCGGCATGCTGGCCGCCGTGACTGTGGCCAGTGCGGCCTATTTTGCCCTCTACTTCGCCCTGCCGCCGGCCATGGGCAACAGCCGTCTGTGGCTGGCCTTCGTCACCTATTTACTGCTGCGCGGCGTGGTGCTGGCCGTGGTCTACACCGCGGGCCGCTGCTGGCGCGTGGCAGCCCGGCCGTGAAAATATTGCGGCAAATTCCTTTTGTGTTTATTTTCAAATGCTTATTTTTGCAGATGCCCATCAAAACAAATCAGGCAATGGACTTATGCAGCAGTATTGGATAAATCAGGGTGGGGTGCAGGCAGGGCCTGTGACCATCGACGAACTGGAGAAAATGAAGGTAGGCCCCGAAGCCTACGTGTGGCGCAGCGGACTCGACGACTGGGTGAAAATCACCGAGCTGCCCGAGTTGGCAGCGGTTGTTGCCCCAGTGTCGGCCCCCGAGCCGCCCGCCATTGAGCCAGAGGCCGCAGCCGCCGAACCCGAGCCGGAAGCAGCACCCGAGCCTGAACCTGAATCCGTTTCTGAACCAGAGCCTGAGCCCGAGCAACCCGAAGCACCCGAGTTGCCCGACCAGCAGTTGCCGCCCCCGCTGCCGCAACCCGTGTCCGCCAGCGGCGAGAGCCGCCCTGATGACGGGCAGCCGGCACCCAAGTGTCCGCCCACCAACGTGGCCTGGGGCATAGTGGCCGTGCTGCTTTGCCAGCCGCTGGGCATACTGGCCATAGTGCTTGGGGTGATGGTCAAGACCAAGTATGACGCAGGCGAATACGACCGCGCCCTCAGCTTGAGCGAGTGGAGCGCATGGAGTTGCATAGCCGCCATCACCCTTGGCGTAGGCTTTGGTTGGGTTGGCGCACTGGTGTCGCTGCTGCTATGATGCCGCAACGCCTGTGGCGCCGCGTGTGCGCCTTGGTGGTGGCTGCAGCGGTGGCAGCACTTGCCGCGGCCTATGCTTGGCTCGATCCCGCCACCTTTCCCCTGTTCCCAAAATGCATTTTTAAGTCGCTCACGGGCCTCAGCTGCCCCGGCTGCGGCTTGCAGCGTGCCATTCACGCCGCCCTTCACGGCCGCTTTGCCGAGGCGTGGAGCTACAACGCCATGCTGCCCGTGCTGGTGGCAGTGCTTGTGGCCTATGCCACCTCGGCCCTGTGGCGCAGTCGGTGGCCGCGGCTGTGGGCCGCCCTCAATTCCGCCTGGGCCGCCCTGACAGTCCTTGCCCTGATAGTGCTGTGGTGGCTCCTTCGCAACCGCCTCGCCATCTGACCGTTATCAGTTGATGTCTTCCTTGAGTAGAAAATCAAAAAGGCCCAGAATTAAAAAACCGTTGTCGTCATAATATGATGCAATGTCGTCGCGCACGATTATCACCTTATTGAATGAGTCCTCGATACGCTTAAGCGAGGCTAACTCTTGCTCGCGCTTATCTTCGGTTGGCAATGCATATGCCGACTGGATGTAGTAGCGCTTGTTGCCCTTGTTGGCCACAAAATCAACTTCCAACTGTTTGCGTTCCTTGGCTGTGCGAACCTCGACAATTCCAACGTCGACGCGGAAGCCGCGACAGCGCAACTCATTATATATCACATTTTCCATAATATGAGTCACTTCTACTTGGCGGAAATTGAGCAACGCATTGCGTAGGCCTATGTCTTGGAAATAGTACTTTGACAGTGAACCAATGTATTTGCGCCCCTTGATATCGTATCTTACCGACTTTTCTATAATAAAGGCGTCTTCCATATAGGAAAGATAGTTGGCAATTGTCTTATAGTCGAGATACGATTTCTTATTAGTCTTGAACGTGTTGGCTATTTTGTTGGGATTGCATGGAGAGCCTATTCCTGAGGCTACTACTTTCATTAGCTCAGAGAAGTCATCAATGTTTATTATATTGTTGCGCTCAACAATATCTTTCAAATAAAGGGTCTGGTTTAGCAAGGTGAGATATTCGGCCCTTTTTGCATTGTCGCTCAAGGCCTCAAGATATGGAAGCCCGCCATAAGTGCAAAAGCGTTTCCACAATGTTCCCTTGTCGCCGCCAATTGCCTCATAGAGTTCGGCAAACGATAGCGGGTAAATGTGTATTTCAATGCCTCTGCCACGAAATTCAGTGGCTACGTCTTTTGATAAAAAACGTGAATTGCTGCCAGTGACGTAAACGTCAACATTGTGAATGTGCATGAAACTGTTAAGCACGTCCACAAAGCGGTCGAGCAGCTGCACCTCATCTATTATTAAGTAATATTGTTTAGTGTCATTGATGCGCCCTTTTACATAGGCCATCATCCTGAATGGGTCGCGAAGCTTTTCGTTGCAGAGGTCGTCTAATGCAATTTCAATAATATGCTCCTTGTCAACTCCTGCACCAAGCAGATGCTGATGAAATAGGGTGAACAGCAGAAAAGATTTGCCGCAGCGTCTGAGCCCAGTCACTATCTTGATTAAGTCGGTATGCTTCCAACCAATCAGTTCATTGAGTAATTTGTCTCTTCTTATAATCATTGCATTCCAAAAAAATGTCATTAGTGACACTTTTTTGGAATGCAAAGTTAATCCAATCTTTCTTACTTTTGAATGCTCATTCCAAAAAAATGCCATTTGTGTCACTTTTTTGGAATGGAGAGGCTGAAAATCGCTGTTCTGTGCTGCTACTGGTCAAAAAGTGCCTAAAACTCAACCCTATTGCCGCGCGGCTTTGCCCCAATGCAATAAAATGCCTAACTTTACACTGCCAAATGCGCGCGTGCCGCTGCCAGTGGCGCCCGCGCGGCAGCATTGTTGAAGAGTAACCACACTATTTGAATATCGCTTAAAACTATGAAGATAGGGAATATAGACCTCGGACCGCGTCCGGTGATGCTCGCCCCCATGGAGGACGTCACCGACCAGTCGTTCCGCCAGATATGCCGCGAGCAGGGCGCCGACATGGTGTACACCGAATTTGTGTCGGCCGATGCGTTGGTGCGCAGCATCAGCGCCACCATGCGCAAGCTGCACATAGCTCCCGCCGAGCGGCCCGCGGCCATCCAGATATATGGCAAGGAAGTCGACCCCATGGTTGAGGCCGCAAAAATAGCTCAGGAGGCCCACCCCGACGTGATTGACCTGAACTTTGGCTGCCCCGTGAAAAAGGTGGCCTCGAAGGGCGCTGGCGCGGGCCTGCTGCGCAACGTGCCGCTGATGCTGCAAATCACGCGCGCCGTGGTGCAGGCCGTGGACGTGCCCGTCACCGCCAAGACGCGCCTGGGTTGGGACTGCGACAGCAAGATTATTGTGGAGCTGGCCGAGAAGCTGCAAGACTGCGGCATACAGGCCCTCACCATTCACGGACGCACGCGCTCGCAGCTATACACCGGCGAGGCCGACTGGACGCTGATAGGCGAGGTGAAGCGCAACCCGCGCATGCACATCCCCATAATTGGCAACGGCGACATCACCACACCGCAAAAGCTGGCCGAGTATTACGACCGCTACGGAGTTGACGGCATCATGGTGGGCCGCGCCTCGATAGGCGCGCCGTGGATATTCCGCGAGATGAAGCAGTATCTGCTCGACGGCACGCTGCCCCACATCAGCAACCACGAGAAGATGCAGCTGCTGCGCCGTCAAATCAGCGAGAGCATCGACCGCATCGACGAGCACCGCGGCATATTGCACATACGCCGCCATCTGGCCGCCACCCCGCTGTTTAAGGGCATTCCCAATTTCCGCCAGACCCGCATAGCCATGCTTCAGGCCGGCACCGCCGCCGAGCTCAACGCCATACTCGACGATGTGGAGCGCAAATATCTGAGCGAATAATGTGATAAGGAAAAAAGTTAGAGTATAAGAAATAAATAAGATGAAACGCATACTATTAGTGATCACAGCCCTGCTGGCAGTGGCCTCGACCTGCCTGAGGGCAGCCGAGCGCCACGAAGTGAAGGTGGGCGAATTCACCAAACTCAACGTTACCGACAACATCAATGTGGACTACGTGTGCAGCCCCGACTCATCGGGCATGGCCGTGTTTACCGCCGACGCCAAGGTGGTGAGCGGACTGCTGTTTGTGAACAATGGCAAGGGTAAACTCACCGTTCAGGTGTCGCCCGACGTGCTGGCAGCCGGCCATCTGCCCACGGTCACGGTCTACTCATCGTCGCTGCAAGAGGCCAAAAACCAGGGCGACAGCACCCTGCGCCTCGTGCGCCTGGCCAAGACGCCGGTGCTTAAATGCGTCATCACCGACAACGGCCGCCTTGTGGCCCATGGCATCGACGCCGCCACGGTGCAGCTCAACATATCCACCGGCCGCGGCAAGATAGTGGCCGACGGCCACTGCACCAACCTCCGCGCCAAGAACGTGGGCAAAGGCGAGATTCAGGCCGACCAGCTGCCGGCCCAGTCGGCGCATTGCACCATAATAGGCACAGGCTCGATAGGCTGCACCGTGCAGGGCGGCGAACTCAAAGTGACCGGCTCGGGCACAGGCAAAGTCTACTACAAAGGCAAGCCCTCATCAGTCACCGTACACAAACTCGGCTCCATCAAAGCCATCCCCCTGCAGTAGCCCCCCCCCAACGACAGCGACAATCGGAGAAATAATGCAGGTGTAGCTACTTGAATATTAGTGATATGTCTGTAGGGACGCGGCATGCCGAGAGCACTGAAAAAGTAACATTGTTGTGCATTTGTTGCAATGGGGTATTAGCAATGACATTATCCCTTAGGGATAAGATATGTGTAGGCAGGTATGCAGTGCGGAC
>CAVKDU010000016.1:0-48218 GCA_963655175.1 Wujia chipingensis
TTTGCTTGGCTTTAAGGATTAAAGTCATCAACTATTCCTACCGCTGAATAGTTACCCATAAGCACCAGATGCTTAATAACTGTTAATATAGTAAAATTGTGAGGGGAAAAATTTGCAGTTTCGCGAAAATGCACTACCTTTGCAATCGCAAATCAGAAATGGTGCCTTAGCTCAGGTGGTAGAGCAAAGGACTGAAAATCCTTGTGTCCCCGGTTCGACTCCTGGAGGCACCACTTCAAAAAGTCTTGGATTGTTTTTCAATTCAAGACTTTATTTTTTTATCAGCATTAACGTAACTTTGCAACACACTTTCACGCAATTCTCCACTCTATGCAAAACTTACATAACTACATCGAAGCCACCGAGGTGGTGAAGCAATACGATGGGCATCTGGCTCTGGACCACGTGAGTCTGAGCGTGCCCCAAGGGTGCATTTACGGCCTGCTGGGCCCAAACGGCGCCGGCAAGACCACGCTGATACGCATCCTCAACGCCATCACGCGGCCCGACAGCGGCACTGTGAGCATCGACGGCCACCCGCTCACGGCCGACGACGTGCGCAACATAGGCTATCTGCCCGAAGAGCGCGGCCTGTATAAGAAAATGAAGGTGGCCGACCACATTGAGTACCTTGCGCGGCTCAAGGGCATGCCCCGCCAGGGCGCGCGCTGCGAGTGCGCCCAGTGGCTCGAGCGGCTGGGCATAGGCCAGTGGGCGGGCAAAAAGGTGGAGACGCTGTCGAAGGGCATGCAGCAAAAGGTGCAGTTCATAGCCACTGTGATACACCACCCCAGCCTGCTGATATTCGACGAGCCGTTTTCGGGCTTCGACCCCGTGAACACCGAACTGCTGAAGAGCGAAATTCTGCGCCTTGGGCGCGAGGGAGCCACCATTCTGTTTTCGACCCACAACATGGGCTCGGTGGAGGAGATATGCGAGCGCATCACCCTCATCAACCGCTCGCGCGCCGTGCTCGAGGGCAGCGTGAAGGAAATAAGGCAGCGCCACAAGAAGCACCTCTACACCGTGACTGTGGCCGAGGGCGAGGCGGTGCAGCCCTGCCACGAGCTGTTTGAGATTGAGCCGCCGGCCGCGGGAGCCGAGGGCGTGAGGCTGCGCCTGAACAGCGGCACCGACGTGCGCCAGGCCGTGGCATGGCTCAACGAGCACAACCACCTGACGGGATTCAGCGAACTGCTGCCGTCGATGAACGAGATTTTCATAGACACCGTGAACCAACTCAACAACACCCCACAGCAATGAGCAAACTTATGCTAATAGTGCGCCGCGAATACATGGCCATCGTGGCAAGCAAGTCGTTTATAGCCATGACCCTTTTGAGCCCACTTATTCTGGTGCTGTGCGTGGCTCTGCCCATAGGCATGGCCTACATCAACGAGCAGAACGCCGACCAGGAGACGGTGACCGTGATCGACCAGAGCGCGGCCCGCTACGGGCTGGCGCTGAAAAGCAGCAGCCAGTTCAAGTATGTGCTGCTCAGCGCCGGCGCCAGCCAGCGAGTCAACCCCAAGCAGTTTCACGACAAGTCGGGCGGAGGCACGGCGGCAATCGTGGTGATTCCACCCGATGTGGACAGCACGCTCAACGTGGGCGTGTATAGCGACAACACCATCAGCGCCTCGCTGAAGAGCGACATCTCGCGCGCCCTGAGCGACACGCTGAGCGCGGCGCGCATTGCCGCCTACCACATTCCCAACCTGCAGCAGATGGTGGAAGACGCCACCGTCGACGTGGATGTGCAGGAGGTGAAGTGGAGCGACGACGGCAGCGAGTCGGCCTCGTCGACCGAGGTGGCAATGGTGATAGGCATGGTGTTTGCCCTGATAATATACATATTTGTGCTGTCGTATGGCGCCATGGTGATGAACAGCGTGGTCGAGGAGAAGGCCAACCGCATTGTGGAGGTGATGGTGAGCAGTTGCAAGCCGTTTGAACTGATGATGGGCAAAATAGTGGGCGTAGGGCTGGCCGGACTCACGCAGTTTGCCGTGTGGACGGTGCTGCTGACGGTGATTGGCAGCGTGGCCGGCGCCACACTGGGCATAGGCGCGCTGGCAAGCGGCGCCGTGCCTGCCGCACAGGCTGCCGCCACTGCGCCCGACGGGATGCACAGCCTCATGCAGGCGGTGCTCAGCGTCAACTATCTGCCGCTGCTGCTATGCTTCGTGGCCTACTTTGTGGGCGGCTACCTGATGTATGCCTCAATATTCAGCGCATTCGGCTCGTCGGTCGACCAGGCCAGCGACGCATCGCAGTTTCTCACCCCAATTATGCTGCTGCTTGTGGTGGCCCTCTATGCCGGCATGGCGTGCATCGAGACGCCCAACGGCCCCATGGCCGTGTGGTGCTCGATGATTCCCTTCACATCGCCCATAGTGATGATGGTGCGCCTGCCCTACGACGTGCCCGCGTGGCAGCTGCTCACCAGCCTGGCACTGCTCTACGCCACAGCCGCGCTGATGGTGTGGGTTTCGGGGCGCATCTACCGCACAGGCATTCTGCTATATGGCAAAAAGCACTCCCTGGCCGAGATAGTGAAGTGGTTTATACGCGGATAAGACCCCGCCCCACTCCACAAGAAAGCAAAAGCGAAACCGCACGTGCAGCACAATGGCACGTGCGGTTTCACTTTGACAGCAAGGCCGTCCACACCATTTTCACTATGCGCGACGCCAATGGCCGCTAATTCCCTCATTTTGCCTCCAACCTTTTCGGCAACAACGACTCCGATGTTACCGAAACGATGCCTTATCTTTCTGACAAACATAGTCAAAAGACCTTTTACATCACTCCAAACTAGGCAGTACAAAAAAATATAAAATATTATTTTATAGCCAGTTATAAAATACATGTTTTTTAAGCAGCAAGGTTTGGAGGCCACTTGCACAACCGCTTTTCACAGAGTAATTAACTTGCAGATGGAAAAATTTGCCTATATTTGCGGTACACTTAGAACCACAAGGTAATAAGTGTTACATATTATCACGGACGTTACTTAAGCGTTACCTCTATATTCAAAACTCGCAATTTTGTAAAAAACTTCTGAGGTGAAGTAATAGCAGCGTCCACGTTTTTGCGCATGTGTCGCCAGCCCATACTTTCCACTATGAAAGTATGGGTCTTGGCACTTGCATACTGGGCGTGGGCTAACTGGGTTGCTTATTCAGGAGTTTGGGCATGCGAGGCCTTGAATATGGAATAAGACAAAGTACAGATTCCTACGCCCTTTTTGTGCCAAGTTCAGCTATGGGGAATTCAGTTGGACGCCCTAAAAACGCATGCTATGATATTCATAGGCCAAATCATAAAGGCCGAATTAGAGCGCCAAGAGCGCAGCATCAGTTGGTTCGCTCGCAAGATAGGTTGCGATCGTTCCACCGTGTACCGCATTTTCCAACGTGCCAGCATAGACACCCAGTTGCTGATGCGCATTTCTAATGTACTAAACCATGACTTCTTTGCAGATCTCTCGCAGAACATACACCATACACCATATTCAGATTCGCACTGATTGCAGCACAAGTGTGGCAATTGCGCAATAGCAGGTTCTTTTACGAAACTGCCATAACCCATAACTTTGCGAGCGTTAAGAGAAATCCGAATCGCTTGAAAGGACGTAGGAATGGCCAATATAACTAAATCCGATGATTTTTGGAGTAATAGGTTTTGCACTATTATTTTTAATAATTGCCGTCGTGAGTAGAATGTTCGGAGAATAAGCATATACTGGCGATAAATAGAATTTAATAAGAAGAGAAAGCCGAAATGCTATAAAGAGAGTAGGCAAAATATAAAATTTCAAAGTGTAATGGAAGGTATTGGAGCAATGATTCTATTAGTACTAATAGGATTCATAGCATTTAAAATTTTCAATTGATAGTACAACTATAGAGAAAGCTGAAATGCTATAAAGAAAGTAAGCAAAATTTTTTAATAACTGTGATGATGAAAAAGTATCAGAAGCCAAAAGTCGTGGCAAAGAATTTACCCTCAGGTTCGTATGCGGCCGGTTGTCCTGCAAATAGTACTGGAAATATTTGTCTAATGTTCAATGTGCATGGCCCTACATGCAAATATTGCGAACGTTCAAAATAAAGGCAACAACAATTAATTTAATTCAAGAGGGGCATTCCCTCTTGAATTTTATTCTTATCATGTGATGTACATTCAGCTTTCAAAAAATTCTTTTATCAGATGCACCCCTAATTATGGTTATATTACGAACCAAATAACTCGGCAAGACAGGGTCTATAATGAGTCGGGTGCAAGTTTCCTTAGAAAGATAGCTCGCAAACCACTTGCTGTAAAAAATATCGTCAATCAACTATGTGAAGAATATCCAAATGAGCCAAAGGAAACCATCGAAAAAGACTTTGTTTCTTTTGCCGAGGACCTAGCCAATTATGGATTTGTCATTTTGGGCTCTACGGTTGACGAACTTGCGAAAAGGGAAATCGAATTCTCGTACTCGACAGGCACTCCGTTCACAATGACGGAAGACTTTACGCAGTTAACCCAAGAAAGAATTATCGAAAACACACAAGATTTTTTTCTTGAGGAGGTGCAGAAGCGTCCAAGGATTTCTGCATTACAGTTTGAATTGTCAAGTAGGTGTAATGAAAGGTGTATACACTGTTACATACCGAACGACAAGAAAAACAAAGGTTTTGACATGCCCACGCAAAAAGTAAAAAGAGTTCTGGATGAATTTTCAGCTATGGGAGGGCTTTATGTTACATTGTCAGGAGGAGAAGCTTTTTTACACAATGATATTCTCGAAATTATCGAGTATTGCAGAAAGAAGGACTTTCGGGTTACAATATTATCCAATTTAATTTCTTTAAACGATGAGCATGTGCAAGCGTTGAAAAAGATGAATGTGTCTCTCATACAGACATCATTGTATTCGATGAACGCTAAAATCCATGATTACATAACAACTGTTAGAGGATCATTTGAGAGGACTAAGTCATCTATAGAAAAATTGGTGAAATCTGACATTCCCGTCCAAATAAGTTGTCCTGTTATGAAAGCCAATAAAGATGGTGTCCGTGATGTTTTACTTTACGCAAGGGCTTTAAAAATAAAGGCTCAAACCGATTATATTATGATGGCACGTTCAGATTTAGACACATCTAATTTAGCTAACAGACTGTCTTTAGAAGAAACTGAGAGGGTGATTCGAGAAATATTACAGTTTGATACGGATTACACCGACAAAACACTTATGCAGAAGCCCCTTTCAGATGAAGTGAAATTCAATGTTGACAGATTCAAGTCTCAACCAGTTTGCGGCGTAGGGTATGACAATTGCTGTATAACTGCAAATGGAGATGTTTATCCGTGCGCGGGTTGGCAAGACTATGTGATAGGAAATGTGTATCGGCAGTCACTAAAGGAAATTTGGGAAGACAGTGAAAGAGTGCAAAAACTGCGCAAAATCACTCAGGCATCTTTCCCTCAATGTATTAATTGTGAAGCATTGAACTATTGTAATAGATGCCTTGTCAGGAATTACAATGAGACAAATGGAAATATGTTTGAAATTCCAAAACAGTTTTGTGATATAGCCTTTATGAATAAAAGGCTTGCGGAGGAATTTGAAAAAAAATATGTCTATAAAGAATAGCTTGACGTGTTTGTTAAAAGATTAGACTCGACCATAGTTCGAGTACTGAAAAACGGATCAGTCCTTGTACTCAATATTGAAACGGGTGAGCACATTATTCTTGATGAAATTGGGGGTACTTTTATAAGTAAAGTGTCAACAAAATCACAGGATATAGATGAAATATGTGTGTCGCTCTTGCCAATGTTCTATGGCGTATCCTTATCCGAGTTAAGAACGGATTTCAGGGGGCTTATTAATGAGCTGGCGAAAAAGGGTGTTGTGAAAATCACAGAACGGATTGAGGACGAGAATGAACTCACAGACATACAGATAGAGATATTAAATGGTTGTAATGAGCGCTGCGTGCATTGTTATATACCTAATGCAGATAAAAACAAATGTGAACTGTTGTCTTACAAAAATATATGCTCAATCGCAGACCAATTCAAAGCATTGGGTGGCAAAAACATAACATTATCGGGAGGAGAACCGTTGTTGCATCCAGACTTGAATAGCATAATAAATTATTGTGCGTCAAGGGATCTTAAAATTAGTATTTTCAGCAATCTAACACTCCTTAATGATAGTATAACTTCTGCATTGCTTGATGCGAATATTGGTGTTGTCCAAACCTCATTATACTCGATGCGCCCAGATGTACATGATGGCATAACAATGGTCTCAGGGTCATTCACAAAGACTTTGAATGGGATAATGAAATTAAAGGACTATGGTATTGATGTACAGATTGCGTGTCCTGTAATGAGTAAAAACAAAGATGGGCTTTCAGAACTGATTGATTTTGCCGCAAGCAATAATCTTAATCTTAGGTTAAACTCTCAACTAATAGCACAAAATAATGGTGATGATACTTTTGTCAAAGACAATAGACTTTCATTAATGCAAAACAAGGAACTATTATGTGAAATGATGGCCAATCATGCGGAATATGTAATACATCATTTATTTGAGTTGACCGATCTGGATTCAGCATTGATTGATGTCCCTCAAAAAACTTGCGAAAGTTCCATTTGCCCTGCAGGGATAAATTCATGTAGCATCTTGGTGAATGGCAATGTGAACCCTTGTCCTAGTTGGGTGAAATGTGTGTTGGGCAATGTCTTGACCTCATCACTAAGTGATATTTGGAATGGAAGCACCCGTTTAAAACACTTGCGTCAGTTTAACAAACAAAAGTCCTATCCCAAATGCCTCGAGTGCAAAGCTTTGTCATTTTGCAAAAGATGCTTTGCTCAGAATGCAATAGGGGACAGTAACTGCTTTTTTAATATTGATAGGCGTGTGTGTGATGAGGCATTTTTAAGAAAGAAGTTTTTTGAGCAATACACAAATAACAATGGTCGATGAGTATATTTCAATTATCATAGCTGGTTCTTTCACTGTTTTAGGGGCCATAATTAGTTCGGTTGCATCCTGGTTAACGTCTCGAAACAATAAAAGAATTCACAAGTTGGAAAAATATGTTACGCAACTAGGAGACCAAGTTAAATCTTATTGGCGTCTTGAGCGACTGTATGCTCATAAGTTAGCAGAGTTAGAGAGGTGCAATGAAGAGACTATATTGAGGAAAAACCGGACTTATATAGCAGAACAAATGGGCGTTCGCCCCAAAATGACAGCAAATGATGTAGATAAGCTTTTGAATGATATTCGGTTATGATTATTGATAGCCATGTGCATATTGGGCAATTCTATGATAGGTATTACTCCCCAACTTTTGTGTCAAAGCTTATGACGAGCGTTGGAGCTGCTTATTATGCGGTATCTTCGACTACTATGTGTGATGAGGACTACACAAAGGTGTTGTCGGAAATAAAAGAACTGATCAGTCTTGATGGGGAGCGCGTGTTGCCAATTATGTGGATTACACCATATGGACTCAAAGGAAGTATTGCGTGGTTCCTTGATTCTGGTATCAGGTGGCGCTGCCTGAAAGTGCATCCATTTCTGCACAAGAACGACTGGGAGCCAGGTGGTTTGCAGTTTCGCGAGGTAATTGACATAGCTCGTGAACTGAATGTCCCATTATTAATACACACAGGGCAAGATAAATGCTGTCTGTGTGGCAAATATGAGCAGATGATTGCTGAAAATACCGACATCAATTTTATTTTGGCTCATGGACAGCCTATACAGCAGGTGATACCAATATTAGGCCGTTACGAGAATGCTTATGCAGATTCCGCTTTTATGTCTATAGGACAGATGAGAGAGATTATTGATAATAAATTGGCTAATAAACTTTTGTGGGGTACAGATGTGTGTATACCACTATATTTTCATCCTCACATGAATCTTGTTAAGCATTACGGCAGAAAGTTGAAAAGTTTCCGTAAAGTTTGCACGCAGGAGCAATACGTTGCTGTGACGATTACAAATGCAGGAAAATTGTTTGATGTCGCATTGTGAATGCATCTTGTTTTGTGATGTGCTTCCTTTATCCCAAATCCTAATGGCCTATTTGAGACAAACATAGTTAAAAAACTTTTGCATCACCAAAATCGGGCAGCACAAAAGCACAAAACATTATCTATCAATTAGTTATAGTATACACATTTTATGCATCTCAGAACTATACTCCTTTCGGTCAGTAGCGCAAGCGGCGGCGCATGGTGAGCGAGGTGACGAGCGACGTGAGCAGCCCTATGGCGGCCACGAGGGCAAACACCACCACCACATCGGTCCACTCCACCTGCACGGGATAGGCGCGCACCACCATCATGCTTTCGTCGCCCTGCATCTTGAGCCAGCCAAACTGCTGCTGGCACAGGCACAAGGCCAAGCCCAGCACCACGCCGCTCACCGCGCCCACAAGGGCAATGAGCCACCCCTCGGCTACGAATATCTGCGTTATCAGCTTGTTGGTGGCGCCAAGGCTGCGGAATGTGCGTATGCTCTCGTCCTTCTCAATTATGAGCAGCGACAGCGTGCTTATCACATTAAATGTGGCAATTATCATGATGAAGGCAAGCAGCAGGAATGTGACCCACTTCTCCACATTCACAAGGCGGTAGGCCGTGGCCTGCTGCATCAGGCGGTTTTGCACCGTGTAGGCGGGCCCAAGGCGCTGCTCCAGCTGCTGCATCACCTCGGCCTCGCTGGCCGTGGAGTCGAGGCTCAGCTCGATGCGCGTGGCCTCGGTGGTGTAGTCAAACAGTTCGCGGGCCAAATCGATGGGCACGTATATCAGGTCGGCGTCATAGCCGTTTTGCTGCATCTGGAACACACCGCTCACAAACACCGAGTCGTTGCGGAAGGCGTCCATGGGGTTGGCCATGTTCACGCGTCCCTGCCGCTGCGGGGCATATAGCTGCACCATGCGCAGCAGCCCGGGGCGGGCGTGAAGCTTCAGTGCCGGGCCCACGCCGATCACGCCGTAGCGCGACACCTCATCGCGCAGCTTAAACTCACCGTCCACCATCACGCTGTCGATGCCGTTGATGCGGTCGTAGCCGTCGGGCACGCCGCGCAGGCGCACGGGCATCTGGTAGTCGGCAAATATGGCCAGCGCATTGTCCTCAACCACCGGCACAGCCTGCTTCACGCCCTTCACGCTCTGCGCCACAGTAATCACGCTGTCGGCGTCGGCCATGGCCTTGCCCTGCGTCACGCTTATGGCTATTTCGGGGTCGAGCATGGCCAGGCGGCCCATGATGAGGCCCTTGAAGCCGTTAAACACGCTCAGCACGCAAATCAGCGCGGCAGTGGTCACCACCACCCCGCATGTGGAAATTATGGAGATGATGTTGACCGCGTTGTGCGCCTTTTTCGAGCGCAGATAGCGCGTGGCTATTTTAATTGCGAGTTTCATTGCTCGGCAGTGTCGTTGCCGGCCTCGCCGCCGTCATTGGCCTTGGCGGCCGGCTTGCCATCGGGGTGCAGAAGATGGTCGATGTGCTCGATGTAGTCGAGCGAGTCGTCGATGTAGAACACCAGTTCGGGCGTCTTGCGCAGTTGGTAGCGCACACGCTGCGACAGCGCGTAGCGCAGCTGGTGCTCGTTGGCGTTGACATTTTTCACTATTTCATCGCCGCGCTCGCTGGGAAAAATGCTGAGGTGCACACGGGCAATGCTCAGGTCGGGCGACACGCGCACCGAGCTGACGGTGACCAGCACGTTGCCGAGCTTGGCGGTTTCCTGGCGGAAGATTTCGCTCAGCTCCTTTTGCAGGAGTCTTGATATTTTCTGAAGTCTTGTGGTCTGCATACAGATGTTTATATGTTTTATTCGTCTTGTTACTACTGCGTTGCGGCCATTGGGCACGCAATGCAGCTGCAAAATTACAGCATTTTGCGCGCTGAGGCGCTATTCCCGGCCCGTTTTTTTATAAATGATGGTGAGGCCGTCGCGCAGCGGCACCATTGCCACCTCCACACGCGGGTCGGCGGCCACGAGGTCGTTGAAGGCGCGGATGCCGGCCGTCTGGGCGTCGAGTTTCTTGCCCCAGTCCACCACCTTGCCGTCCCACAGCGTGTTGTCGGCCACGATGAAGCCGCCCGGGCGCACGTGGGGCATCACCAGATTGTAGTAGTCAACATACTGCCGCTTGTTGGCGTCGATAAACACGAGGTCGAACTGCTCGCTAAGGCGCGGCAGAATGTCGTTGGCGTCGCCTATGTGCAGCGTCACGCGGCTGCCCCAGGCCGACTGCGCCAGATGCTCGCGGATGAAGTCTTCAAGCTCGTCCTCGATTTCAATGGTGTGGATGTGGGCGTCGGGGTCGAGCAGTCCCTCGGCCATGCACTGGGCCGAGTAGCCCGAGAAGGTGCCCAGTTCAAGCACGCGCCGCGGCCTTATCATGCGCACCAGCATCTTCAGCAGACGCCCCTGCAAGTGGCCCGAGCACATGCGCGAATACAGCAGGCGCACGTGGGTGTCGCGGTCGAGGCGGTAAAGGCTTTCTGGTTCGGGGTCGATGTGGGCCAGCACATACTGCTCGAGTTCGTCAGTCATTGCCGCCCTCCTTTAAGATGCTGTCGACGGCCAGACGGTAGCTGTCGAGGCCGTGGCCGGCTATCACCTCGCGGCACGCGGGAGCAATCATCGACACCCGACGGTAGGGCTCGCGCGACTGCACATCGCTGATGTGCACCTCAATCACAGGGGCAGTGACGGCCCTTATGGCATCGGCAATGGCGATCGACGTGTGGGTGTAGGCGCCCGCATTCAGCACTATGCCCTGGCAGTCGAAGCCCACGCGCTGAATCTCGTCGATTATCGAGCCTTCGTGGTTGCTCTGAAACGTGATGAACTCCACTTGCGGATAGCGGGCCGCAAGCTCGCGCAGATAGTCGTCCATGCTCTTGTGGCCATAAATTTCAGGCTCGCGCACCCCCACCAAGTTCAGGTTGGGGCCGTTGATTATCGATATCTTCATTCCTTGCTTGTGTTTATTTTTCCGCAAAGATACAAATTATATTACTTATACGGCGTGTTTTACCTACCGACGACAACAGAGGCAACGGGTGAGTCGATTTTCCACCCATTGCCTCCGCCGCTGTTGTGTTTACGCCTGTGTCAGTTGGCCTGCTTGAAGCGCACCGCCGTGTGCGGCACCTTGTCGGCCACCACCACAAGGCAGGGCGTGGCCGTGTAGCTGAGCCGGGTGCCGCCCACCTTCTTGCGGTAGACGAGCGTGAGCGTGCCGTCGGCCGCAGCGCTCAGGCTCACCGCGTCGAGGCTCACCCGGCGGTTCACGGGCTTGCAAGTGACGGCCAGCACCATTTGCCGACTGAAGTCGATGGGTGTGGGCAGCCCGCCCTGGCCCATGTAGGCCGCGGCGCCAAATGTGCTGTCGAACTGCTCCTGCGTGGTGATCTGCATTTCGCCGAAGCGCTGCACATCGTTGCGCACAAAGTAGTTTTTGGCCACCGTATAGCCGATTGAAGTTGCTGCCGACGCCTGTTCCTTGGCCGACCGGCACGACACCACCGCCAGCAATGCCAGCATGGCGAGTAGGATGAGTGTGATTCGAGTTCCTTTCATAATCTGTATGTTTCTTGAATATTATTTGCCGATTAAAGCCTCGCGGCCATAAGCCGTACAGATAATAATCAACGCTGGGCGGCAAACATTGCACGGCTGCCGCCGTTTTTTTTCGGCCGCAGCGCTAAATGGTGCCCTGCTCCACGCGGATGCAGATGCGCTCGATGAGGGCGTCGTTGCGGTCGTGCTGCGGGTCGAAGCCCGTCTTCATGTTCACGCCAAAGAAGCGGCCAAACGTCTGCCAAAAGCCCGCGCGGAATGTTCCCAGAAACGCCTTGACTATGTTGTAGGAGTTCTGGTTGGTCTCGCGGTTGATGAGCTTAATCAGCATTTTGCCCTGGCCGCGGGTCATCTGCTTCATTTCGGGCTTGTATTGGTTAAACACGTTTTTCTCAAACCTCCGCAGGTAGTCCTCCTTTTCCTTCTTGGTCTTGTAGGTTTCGATATACTCGTAGGTTTCCTGCAGGGTGGAGTTGATGAGTTTGGCGTAGGGCAGCGTGCGCTTCACATCGCGCACCGTGCGCCAGTAGAACTGCTCCTCGGCGCTGTTGCGGAAGCGCTCGGGCGGATACACCGTGATGGTGTTGAGCACAAGCATTATCAGCGTGTCGCCCGACTGCTTGTCGAGGAAGTGGTATTTGCCATAATACACGTTGCGCAGCAGCGAAGGCAGTGGTGTGCCGTCGCTGGTGGTGGCCTGCGCCTTGGCTCCCACTGGGCACAGCACAGCCGCCACGGCCAGCAGCACCCACATTATGGCTCTATTCCAATTGGTCATTTCTTGCTCCAAGCTTATTCTACAAAAATCAGCCACAAAAGTATCACAAAGATTTCAATTAACAGTCACCAAGACTATTAATTTACTTAAAAAAGCGGCCACCGCCCTACTTCAGCTCCATGGCGGCACACAGGTGCTGCACCAGCTGCTTGTCGCCATCGGTGAGCGCAGCCACAAGCGCGAGCGCGAAGTGCAGCGATATGCCGGCACCGGCTGCGGTGATTATGTTGTGGTCTGCCACCACCCGCTCGCCAGTCACCTTATATCCGGCCTCGGTCATCTTGGCCGCCACACTGCTGTGGCAGGCCACCGAAGCCCCGGGGGCGATGCCAGCAGCGGCAAGCACCGTGGGCGCGCCGCAAATGGCGCCGAGCAGGCGTCCGCCACTCCACTGGCGCCGCGCTATGGCCAGCACGCGCTGGTCGGCGGCAAGGTTAACATAGCCAGGATACCCTCCCGGCAGCACCACGAGGTCGGCATCGGCCAAGTCGTCGGCGCCGGCCAGCACGCGGTCGGCAGTCACCTTCACGCCATGCGACGACTCCACTTCGCGCCCTTGGGCTATCGACACCGTTTCCACATCAATTTTTGCACGGTGCAGCACATCCACGGGAGTCAAGGCCTCGATGGTCTCAAACCCCGGAGCAAGCAATACGTATACTTTCATCTTTTACTATTGTCTTTTTTTAGAAGTTAAGCGAGCGGGCCAGACCCGAATAGGTGACGGTGAAGCCCACCATGCAGCCCTTGGCCTGCGGGGTGATGGTGTTGTGCTTGGCAAGAGCCACAAAGGGCGATATGCGCAGCGACGACACAAACTGCTCGCGCTGCCCCACGCCCAGCAGAGGGGTGTCGCTCACATGGGAGTGCAGCTTGATGTCGAAGTCGAGCGAGGCCATGAAGTTGAAGCTGTGAAACTTGGCGCGCTCGTCGCTCGTCACCTTGCTCACGTCGTTGCCCTGGTCGTCTTTGCTCCACTCCAAGTTGTTGAGCGTCCACGCATAGCTGCTGTAATAGCCGCCCACGTTTGGCGTGATGGCAAACCGGCGCGTGTTGGCCACGCAATAGCCCAGCTGCACGCCCACACCGAGGAATGTGGCCGAGGCGTGCGAGTTGACCTGCGCGTCTTTGCCGTCGTCGGTCTTGACGTTAAACATGTTGTTGCGCGCAAACGACGGCTGGCCGTAGCTGATGTCGGCCTTCAGGCGCAGATTGTTGTATCCGCCGGTGAGGCCGAGCATGAATATGGCGTTGCCCTTAAACTGGTTGGCCAGGTCACCCGTGGGAAACACTGCGCCCACACCGCCATAAATGCCATAGCAAAAACTATTGGGCGACACCTGCGGCACTGGCGGCACGCCTATTTCCTCAAGCTGGCGCCGCACGTCGTATTCCCAGTCCTGCAGACGAGTCTCGCTGCGGCCATAGTCGGTGGCCTCGTCGATCTCGGCCAGGCGGCGATCGAATGTGGCGCGGTATTCCTTAAGGCGGCGGTCGGTCTCGATGCCGCTTATGCCCGTGTTGATGTCTTGCTGCAAGCGGCGGCGCATCACTTCAAGCAGGTCGAACTGCAGCTGGTGGTAGCGCAGCCTCTGCGGCGTGGACTGACGCGGGTCGGCAAACGAGGCGTTGCGGTGCATAATGGCAATGGCAGCAATGCTGTAGCGGCTCTTGCCGCTATTGCCCTGTTGGGTCGACGCCGTGGTGGTGAGCTCAAAGCTGGCATAGGTGGGAGTGCCTGGCTGGGCGGCCACTCCCTGGAAGTCGGTCCACGCCAGCGGGACTTCGCTCCACTGGCGCGCATCGGCGGCAACGGGCGTTGCCGCGGCAGCCGGCAATATGGCCGCGACCACAGCAGCCACGGCCGCCACAATAAATCTTTTTATCTTCATAATCTGCTATAAATATCTGTCAATGCGTGCGTGTGCGTTGTATTTCACTTGCCCAGGCTCTCGAGCATGCGCTTAATCACCACTTGGGCCGAGATCTCGCGGTTGGCCGCCTCGGGAATCACAAGGCTTTGCGGGCTCTCAATCACGTCGTCGCTCACAATCATGTTGCGGCGCACGGGCAGGCAGTGCATGAAGTAGGCGTTGTTGGTCAGCGCCATCTTCTCGGTAGTCACCGTCCAGCTCATGTCCTTGCTCACCACCTTGCCATAGTTGGGGTCGGCGTAGCACGACCAGTTTTTGGCATACACGAAGTCGGCGCCGGCCAAAGCCTTGTCTTGGTCGTGCTCAATCACGGCACGGCCAGTGAAGCGCGGGTCGAGTTCGTAGCCCTCGGGGCAGGCAATCACAAAGTCGTAGTCGGTGGCGCACATCCACTCGGCAAACGAGTTGGGCACGGCCTGCGGCAGTGCCTTGGGGTGGGGAGCCCAGGTCATCACCACCTTGGGGCGGGCCACCTTTTTGTGCTCCTCAATGGTGATGAGGTCGGCAAAACTTTGCAGCGGGTGCACGGTGGCTGTCTCCATGGCAAACACCGGGCGGCCCGAATATTTAATGAACTGGTTGAGGATTTTCTCGCCGTAATCGTCCTGCTTGTTCTCGAAGCGGGCAAACGAGCGCACGCCTATCATGTCGCAATAGCAGCCCATCACAGGAATGGCCTCGAGCAGGTGCTCGCTCTTGTCGCCGTCCATCACCACGCCGCGCTCGGTTTCAAGCTTCCAGGCGCCCTGGTTCACATCGAGCACTATCACATTCATGCCCAGATTCATGGCAGCCTTCTGCGTGCTGAGGCGTGTGCGCAGCGACGAGTTGAAAAACACCATAAGCAGCGTCTTGTCCTGGCCCAAGTGCTTGTAGCCAAAACGGTTGCCCTTCACCTCAAGCGCCTCTTGCACTGCCTTGTGCAGGTCGCCTATATCGCTCACATGCTGAAAAACTCTCATAGTCGATCAATATTTATCTTACGTCAGTTAAACAAATTCATTCCTGGGCCGCGCTTGGGGCGCACGACCGCAATTTCGCTGCAAGTTAGTCATTTTTCGCCACCCACACACCACCCCGCAGTGTAATAATTGTAAAAACCCCCTTTTTCGCTTTGCAATATGCCTTATATCTTCTATCTTTGCATGGGTACAATGCAGTGCATACTATGATGTTAAAGGAGTCAATAGCCATACGCAATTTCGGGCCTATAAGAGAGGCACAGATCGATGAAATCCATCCGTTCACAATTCTCATAGGCGAGTCGGCAAGCGGCAAGAGCACAATACTTAAGGTTGTGGCTCTTTTCCGTTACATCTACAAGATGCTCAACATCCGCTTCTACCTCAAAAACGCCAACATCGACAAGTCGCCTTTCAGAATAAGGCTTAAAGACTACTTCAAAGCAAACGCTTTGGATGAGTATGTGAAGCCAAACTCTGAGATAACATACACTGTGACGGTGAACGGCAACAAATACGAGCTGGCATATGCCAACGGCAAGCTGAAGAACCCCAAGGCGATGCAAGACGAGGACTTGGTATACTTCAAGGGCAGCTTTATTTCAGAGAACCGCAACATCATACCCACTTGGGCAGCAAAGGCGTCGAACAACCGTGGCGCCTCGCTGGGATTCTATTTTCACGAAACCTATCACGACTTTGACGATGCCACAAATTTCATCGATGAAATCAAGCTGAATCACCTCAACCTAAAATTTCAGGTGCGCAAAGTCAACGGCAAGAAAAAGTTCACCGTGTCGGACGGCGACAAAACGTATTCGCCTGTCGATTTAAGGGCTGCATCATCGGGTGTGCAGACTTCAGTGCCGCTACTGGCCATCACGCGGTATTACGCACACGACTTCGATTTCAAGCAGGCCCTGCGGAGGTCGGTGCTAAGCTACCTCTACGACACCGACCGTCTACTGAAGTTCCAGCCGCAAGTGGAGCTAAACAAACTCGCACGCTTTGTGCACCTGCATGTTGAAGAACCCGAATTAAGCCTGTATCCCGACGCGCAGATTCATTTAATCGAAGAGCTGGTGAAGCAACTATTCTACCAAGACGATTCCGAAGCGCAAATGGGCATGATGCTGGCTACGCACAGCCCCTATATTGTGAACTTCGCCAATCTTTTGCTGCTCCGCAGCAATTGCAGCGAGTCTGGGCAGGTGCAGTTGTCGGCCCAACAGTTGGCCGTGTACAAAGTGCACAACGGCACCATACAGAATTTGATGTGCCAAGATTCCAACGGCAATCTCACCATCGACGCACTGCCGCTTTCAGAGCCCATGGCCGCCATATATGATCAATACACCTCCTTGTATCAGTCAATTAACAGGCCCTGAAATTCTCCGACCTCTTAACAGGTAACTACCCTGTCGCATACGGCACCGTTTGGAAAGGTTCGTTCTGCATCAAGTGCCAGCTGGTGGAAAGCGAGCAATTTGAAATTGCCGACAACATGCCCGAAATGCTGCAGCCCGAGGGTGAAGGCATCGCAAAATTCACCAACCCCGACCGCTCAACCTATGAAGTGATTGACTTCGAGGCGTTCATCAACCAATTTTCGCAGTCGGTAAAAGCTGGGCAAGGCAAGAAATGCGACTTCATACTGGCCGCCACATCCGATAGCGGCACATTTGTGGTAAATGAATTAAGCCACCTGTGGAGCAAAAGCCTAAAGGCCTTTCCTCAAAAAGAGCAATCATACAGCGGAAAGCAAGAAAAAGCCATAGGCCAATTACAGGCAAGCATTGAGCGGCTATTCAAATCGCCCGAGCTGAAGGCGCGCATCGAGTCGTATCAATCACAAATAGCCTTATTCTCAATCCGCCTCAAGGACACCGCACAAGCAGAAAACGTGGCCATGCAGTCGATGAGCACCTTTTTGCAGCCACTTGCTTCGCAGCGCGAAGTCACATTTCCACACATTCGGTTCAACGGATTCACATTTAAGCGGGTAATCTATCCCAACTCTTTTGTGCTGAAACAAGCATTCAGCCGCACATTTTCCTACCCATACGGGGTGCTACATCATTATTTTTCTGGAAATTAGGGGCTGAAGGGGGCGGTGGGTTTGGATTTTTTAGCTAACTTAGCGGCGTGATATAAACCAATTAAACAACCCATTTAGCATCTTCGCTAAACGAAGCAAACTTTTTTCCAGCCTATGACACACAAGTTACCCTGCGCCTGGCGCTTGCTGGCCATGGCGGTGATAGTCTTAGCACAATGGGGCTGCCACGGCACTGCCGAGGCGGCCGACCGCAACGGCAAGGTTTACTACAACGAGTTCTCGGCCTTCATCAACCTCGACGGCCGGTTTGAGGAATGGCCCGAGTTTATCCCCGACGACTACAAGTGCTCGGCCATGAGCATCACCGTGAAGGGCGACCGCATTCTGGTGATCGACAGCACCTACAGCGCCGCCACGCGGTTTATCGGCGTGCACGCGCGCTTCACATCGTGGGTGGCCAACGGCAACGACCGCAACTTTGTGCTGCGTATGCGCAAGCGGTTGCGGCAGCACTTGTTTGACGACCTGGGCGGCATGTGGAACAAAGCCGCCGACTACAACGACAAGCAGCTGGGCCGCGACCAGCTGACCAAGATGTTCTATGGCGGCAACCAGACGAAGTTCAGCGACCTCGTGACCATATCTAAGCCGGCGGTGAGCCCATGGATGGGCGACGCCAAAGCAGAACTGATTGAGGCCGACGCGGCATTCTGGAAAAACAAGATGCTGCAGATAATAGGCATACCCTATGGCGTGCGCTTCAAGCTGCGCAACTACTACGACGCCAAGGCCAACAAGACGGTGGTGGTGCTGTTCAGCCAATTCTACTTCAAGACGGGCCTCAAGCAGGAGGCCTCACCTTCCACGCAAGCCAGCAAGGCCTTCTACGACCTGATGACTTCGATGGGGTGCACGCGCAACTATGTGAAGGCCATCAACAACTACATCAAGGACTTCAAGGAGTTTGATCTTGAGGACTCGTTTGAAACGCTGTTTAACCTGCGCGAAGGCCACGTGACATGCACCGGAGCAACCGGAGGCAAGCCCGAGCAGCCGCAAAAGCCCGAGCAGCCGCAAAAACCCAAGCAGCCCAAGGACACCGACCCGCCGACAGGCACTCCGCAGATTGGCGACTCGTTTCCTCCCGTCATCTGCATTCCTCCCATCACAGACCACACTCCCCCGCCCCCGCCCACTATCGACACCCAATACAAGCCCGTCACAGGCAAGGGCCGCACAATTGAGGTGAAAGGTATAGTATATGACATAGCGGAGAGCCGTGACACACTGCTGGCGCTATTGTCGAACGGACGCGTACTGAAAATAGACAAGGGCACCGGGCAGGCCAGCATAGCCGACGGCCACAAGCGCAACATCACCTCGATAACCGCCACCGCCGGCGGCACACTGCTGGGCTACGAGCCATACAAGGGCCTTGTGGACTACGCCAGCAATGCCGTGATATGGACTCCCGAGGACCAGAACCAGCGGTTCAGCCTCACCACCAATCCCGTGACCGATGAAATTGCCGCCCGCAGCGACCAGTGGATAGTGACCATGGACGCCAAGGGCGACGAGCACGCCGCCTACGATGTGACGGGCAGCGGCGATGTGGCCTACGACGGCAGCGGCGCCCTGTGGTGCAGCGTGGCCAACAAGGGCTATGCACGCAGCCACAGCGGCGAGACGGTGGGCGACAACATCACGTTTGGCAACTCAACCTCGATATTGTGGCTTGGCGGCGGACGCGACGGACGCATAATGGCAATCACGCACGAGGGTGTGTGGAGCCTCGACCCTGCCACATCGGCCACCACCCTGCTTTGCCCCTCAAGCGCCGACCGCACCGCACTGCGAATGCTGGCCTACAACGCCGATGAGTGCTTCGCGCTCAACACCGCCAGCAACACCATCCACGTCTACAGCGGTGAGATAGGACCGTCGGGCCACACCACCATCACCACACCCGAACCCTTCGGCACAGGCGTGGGGCGCAGCGCCATCAAATTCATCTACGCCGACTCGCTGGGCAACCTGTGGATTGCCACCGCAACCGGCATGAGCACCTACCGCAAAGGCGGCATCAAGGGTTACGGCAACTTCAACGGCGTGATCAACGCAACTATCAAATAATCAATATTCACACAACACCAAAACACCCTATCGACATGAAGAAATTATTCCTTGCCATGACTATGGCTGTGCTGTGCACGCTGGCCGTGACGGCACAAAAGAAGCGCGTGGCCACCACCGGTGGCGGCAACAAGTTTGCCGTGCTGCACATGAACGAGCTTAAAGACCTCAACCAAGGCCCCACCAAAGTGTTTTTCGTAGCCATGTATGACGGCAACAAAGTGTATGCCCTCGACAAGAAGACCGGCGCCGTGACCGTGATGCTGGGCGACAACAGCGACGAAAGCCGCCCCGAAGTGACCTCGGTGTGCGAGATGGCTGACGGCAGCATACTGGTGGCCACCGAGAGCGCCACCTATGAGTGGAACGGCAGCAGCCTTGCCACTTCCAAGCAGCTGCTGACCAACGGCGGACTGCTGCGCACCTCGCCCAACGGCAAATATCTGGCCGTGGGCGCGCAGGTCTACAACGCCAAAAACATGAGCCGCATCTCGTATTGCGACGAGACTCTGGGCTCCTACAACGAGGGCCTGTGCGTCGATGACTTCGGCAACGTGTGGGGCGTGTATGGCGGCGGACTGCGCTACGTGCGTCCGGGCAGCAACGAGCCACGCGGGGCCGAAGGCAAGTGGTTCAGCGACTACTCGGTGGGCAACGTGCAATACAATCCGCTCGACAGCATGGTGTATGCCACGGCCGGGCCCTGCATAATCGCCACACCGGCACAGAACCCCGGTGCATGGCGGCAGGTGGGCCAAGGCGACCCGAAATTCCGCGGCCAGCTGGCCCGCTTCGCCATATCGCCGACAGGCGACTTTGTTATGGCCAAGCGCAACGAATATGAGGCGCCTTTCCTCACCACATTCCGCGGCGGACTCGACAAGCAGCCCACCCTGAACACGCGCATCGCCACCAGCATTCCCATTGCCACCAGCTACAACAAAGAGAAGCGCTATGAGCTGGCCGGCGACGCCCACAAGCTGATGATCGACGAGCAGGGCAACCTGATTGCGCACCTCAGCAGCAACTACAGCTACTACACCACCATCATCTACAACCCCAACGGCATCAAGGGCTATTCGGCCCTGGTGGGCAAAGCCTACGACGTGAACGCAACCAAGTAGGCACACTCACCAAGCAAAAAGCAATCGCGCGCCAGCCCCTCACGGCTGGCGCGCGCATTTTAGTTGGGTTAAATCAGCAATTTGTGTGGACGCATTGCAATTAATTATGTAATTTTGCAGCCACGCCGCATGGCGCATAATCAAATTTAATTTTTCAACTATGGTGACAACATAAGCTATTATAAGCAGTCATAAAAAGAATACATAAAGCATTGACAGACTTTTGACGTGTCTTATCCGAAATCGCCAATTTCCACACTCACGACACACAACCCACAATGTCAATGGCGTTGGTGCTCGCGCCCCTTAAGAGGCGCGGGTTTCTCGGCTTGATTAGTGG
The DNA here is from genome assembly GCA_963655175.1 of Wujia chipingensis. Lineage (GTDB taxonomy): Bacteria > Bacteroidota > Bacteroidia > Bacteroidales > Muribaculaceae > Sodaliphilus. The sequence continues at coordinate 20,969 of CAVKDU010000016.1, forward strand.
GTTAAGGTGTTTGGCGATACCTGGATAGACGAATCAAAGTCATGTGGCCCGCGCTTTTTTAGTGTCCGCGCCTCAAAGCGGGATAAGGGGCTTAGCCGCAACACAGGCCACATAATGCTTTGGCGAAGGCCGCTATGACAGCGACTCGGCACGACGGCATAGCATACGTTCAACAAGAGTATGGATAAATGTGGCCTGGTACCATAACGACACTTAACGAAGCACCCCGGTGCGGACGAGAGTCTGCATCGGGGTGCCCATATATTATTGCCGTCCCGGCGTTACCGGGGCCGAAATCACGCTTGCGTCAGCGAACCGCCACTTTGGCTTTTGCAGTGCCGCACACCACTATGTAGAGGCCCGAAGGCACTTCCACTGTGGTGCGCTCGCCCACCACGGCTGTGGTGATGAGCTGGCCGGCCACATTGTAGATGGCTGCCGGCTGGGCGCTGAATCCGGTGAATTCGATGCCGCCGGCCACGGCCTTGATGGCTGCACCGGCTGCAAGAGCGCCGCCCACGCCAGTGGTAACCACCGACACAGGGCCTGCGGCAAGCGACTCGCCGCGGTCGTAGACGGCCGACACGCTGTAGTGGCTGGTAGCGGCCAGAGCGGCGGCATCGGCGTCGGTGAATGTGGTGGTCTCGGCATCGGTCGAGCCCACAGCCTCACCGTCGCGATACACGTTGTAGCCCTGCAGCTGCAGGGGCTTGCTGCCCTTCACAAAGGTGAAGTCGTCGAAGAGGATGGCGGCGTCGCCAATCTTGGTCACGTGGATTGCGAAGCGGGCAGCATCGACGGGCAGCACAATGCTGTCGGCAGTCCAGTTCTTGGTCTTGATGGTGGCTGCGCGCAGCTCCACAAAGTCGCTCGGCTCGGTGCCGCCAGTGGAGTAGCACAGCGAGTAGTTGTTGTCGCTATACACATAGCCATACGACGAATATCCGGCCACGAAGAAGCGCACCGTCTGTCCGCCTGTCACCTCGGGCGAGATGATCCAGTCGTCGTTGGTGTCGCGGTAGCTGTAGGGGCCGGTAACGGCCAGCACGTTGGTGCCGGTGTGAGCGATGTTGTAGGTGCCGTTGGCGGCCACCATGGCGGCCATTGTGGCCTTCTCGTTCTGGCCGTTCATGCCGCGCTTCTCCTTGCCGTCGGCGTCAACAAACTTCCAGTCGTTGGCTGCCTCGGTCGAACCTGCGGTCCAGCTTTCAAAGCTTTCGCTCACGTCCTCGGTAGCGCCCTCGGTTGAAATCTCGGGGCGGTTCCAAGCCACAGTCACGTCGCTGCCGTTGAGCGTTGCGCTCAGCTGCTGCGGCAGGGGGTAGTCGTTGGTGGCCACTGCGGCCACGGCCTCGATGGTGTCGTTGCTGTGGTTCTCGTCGGCGGCATAGGCCACTGAGGCGGCAAAAGTCACGGTGTCGCCGGCAATGGCGGGAGTCACCTTGAAGGGCAGCTCAATCACGGCCACCGAGTCAGCGGCCAGAGCGGTGCGGGCCTCGGCGGCCAGCTGCTTGCCGTTGAGGCTGAACGCCACGGTGTAGGCATCGGCAGCCTTGGCACCCTTGTTGTGCACGGTGGCCTTGAGGCTCACGCTCTCGCCCACGTGCAGATTGGCCGGCACTTCGAGCGAAGTCACGGCAAGGTCGTTGTCGAGGATGTCCTTGATGGTGATGTTGTCGATGCACACTGCGGCATAGCTGCCGGGAATGCCGGTGAACACCAGCTGAAAGTCGCAGTCGCGGGCCTCAGCGGGCACGTAGTATGAGTAGCGGTTCCAGCCCTTGGCGCCGCCGTTGACGGCAATGGTGTCGCCAAACGCCTTGTCCACGCCGTTGACGCGCACACCGGGCACCACTGCGTTCTGGTAAGAGAGCGAGTTGTCCTGATACACATAGAAGTCGATGCGCGGGTTCTTGAGGCTCTTCACATTCAGTTTGGGCGAGGCAATCCAGCAGGGCGAGCCGCTCGACGCCTGATATTTGAGCATGCCGTTGTCGCCGTCTTGAGGCGAGCAAGAGGGGGTGTAGTTGCTCGATGTGGGACCCCACACCGAGTTGGCCTCAACCGTCCAGGTGCGGGTGCTGTAGCTGTAGTTGGCAAACGATTCGCTCCACTCGCCCTGGTAGGCGTCGCCCACAAGCTCAGAGGCGCTGACGGTGGCGGCGCTGCTGCGCGTGAACGAGTAGGCCGTGACGCTATACGACACGGCGTCTTGACCCGTCTCGGGCAGCGGGCAGGTGTCGACGAATGTGGTGTCGGCCTGCTTGTCGGCCACAATCACCTTCGAGCCAGCATTGCGCTGCACGGTGTAGCGCACGTTTTGCGGAATGAATATGCCCTCGGTGCTGGCCGCTGTCACGGGATTCCAGCTGATGGTGATTTTGCCGCCGGCCTGCTGCTTCACCTTAAGGCCTTTAACGGCTTGGGGTGTGGCAAAGCGGGGCGAACATTCGGCCACGGCTGCGGGACTCGAGCCGAGGCTGTTGACTGCCACAAACGAATAGGTGGTGGCATCGGTGAGCGGAGCGCCGTCGGTAGCGGCAAACTCGCTGCCGGGCGCAAGGCCCTGCTTTGAGAAGACCACAGTGCTGTCGGCGCGCACCACCTTCACATCCACGGTGCCCGTCAGCTCGCTGCCCGAGAAGTCGAGCGCGGGAGCCTTGCCCGACAGCTTCACCACAAACTTGTCGGCCTCAACGGTGGGGTCGGCGCTTGCACCGGTCACAGCGGCAGGGGCCTTGGCGGCCACGCCGGCCGCAACGGCGAAGTTGTCGAAATACACCGTGCCCATGCCGGCCTCGCTGCAAATTTGCACACCCAGCTTATAGACGCCGCTGACTGCGGCGGTGAAGCGGCCCTCCACCTTGGTCCAGGTCGAGGCCGAAGCGTCGATCACACCGGTGACGTCGGTGTAGTTGCCGGCGGCGTCTTGCGCCACCAGCTTGATTTTGTTGGCCTTTGAGTTGCCCTTGTACTCCACGCTCACGGCATACACCTTGCCAGCCTCAAGCGCAAGCGAGGGACTCAGCAGGTAGTCGTTGGCGGCATAGCTGGCGCTGCCAATGTACTGCGCGCCGCCGCCCCAGTCCTTACCATAATACGACGTGTGGGTGAATGTGGGCGAACCGTCTTCCACGTTCACCACCGTCATGTCGCCAAGGCTGCTTGCAAACCCCTGGCTGTAGGGGAGCGCGGCGCCTTGGGCCACGGCCGTGGCACTGCCCAGCAGCGCGGCAACGGCCATCAACGATAGTCCTTTCTTCATGTTGGAATGAATATAATTTTGATTGTAGAAATAAATTTCCTTTGTTAAAAAAATCGCGGTGCGCGTCCGCCTGACGGGACACGCACCGCGACAGTGATGCTTGCCGTTACTTCACCAGCACCTTAACGGCCGTGGCGCCCACCTTCACAAGGTAGACGCCGCCCGGCACCGCCACATCGTGGCGAGCCTCGCCGCTGGAGCTGTAGAGTTGCTGTCCGGCCACGCTGTAAACGGCCACGGGGCGGCCCTGAGCGTTGCGCACGTGAATTGCGCCCGCTGCAGCCCACACTGTGGGCAGATCGGCATCGAGGCCGTCGACGCCCGAGCAAAGCACCTGCACGGTGTTGCTGTAGGCGCTCTCGCCGCGGTCGTAGAGTGCGGTCACGTTATAGCTGTAGGTCTTGTCCTCTTCAACGGCTGCGTCGGTGTAGGCGCTCTCCTCCACCGTGGCGGTGTTGAGCTTGCCACCGTCGCGATACACGTTGAAGCCCTGCAGCTGCAGGGGAGCGGGGTTGGCACCCTCATACTGGATTTCGTCGACGAGCAGCGCATACACGTCGGCCGACACGCAGTGAATGGCGAAATACTTGGCGTCGGCGGGCAGGGTGAACTCATATTTGGTCCACTTGGCCGGCACCACGTTGACGCTGCCAATGGTCTTGAATGTGGCCGAATCGGTGCTCTCGGTAGAGTAGGCGAACTCAAAGCGCTCGAGGCCGTAGAGGTCGGTGACGCTGCGGGCCATAAGGCTCACCTTGGTGCCGCCCTTCACCTCGGGCGAAATCAGCCAGTCGTTGTTCTGCGAGCCGGCTGCATCGAAGCACACAGCCATCTGGTTGCCCAAGTATGGCTGCCACAGCTGCGAAGTGATGCCTGCCTTCGAGGGGTTGAACACCTGGAATGCCATGAGCGAGCCGGCGTTGGGATAGTCGTAGCTGCCGCTCTCGCTGCTGCTGTTCTTAATGTCGTAGGTTGCGCACTGGTCGCCGTCGTAGAGCGTCCAGTTGCCGAAATTCTTAATTGTGAAGGCCTCGTAGGTCTCGAAGCCCTCGGTGGTGGCGGTTGAAGCCTGGCTGTCGTCGGGCTCGCTCCACGAGAGCTTCACCCAGCCGGCAGTGGCCTGCGCGGTGAGGTCGGTCACGGCGGGAACGTCGTTGGCCGGGATCTCAACCTTCACCTCCTTGCTCACATTGTTGGTGGGGTCGTCGTCGGCATCGGCCACCACGCGCACGGCGTAGGCATAGGTCTTGCCGGCGTCGGCAATGGTGGGAGCCACGGTGAACGAGAACTTCTTCTCGGCGCCAAAGGCGTGAGCGTCGGTGCCCTCCTGGGTTGCAACCGCCTCGCCGTTGCGCAGCAACTGCACCTTGTAACCGGTGGCGGTGGTGGCGCCGCCGTTGAACACGGTGGCGGTGATTTGGCGCTCAGAGCCCACGGCTATCTTCTCGGGTGCGCTGATTTCGCTCACCGAGAGGTCGTTGTCCTTCACATCCTTAATGGTGATGTTGTCGATGTGCATGTCGTAGCTCAGGTAGTTGTGCGTCTTAAACGCCACCTGGAAGTCGCTTGCGCCCACATAGTCCTTGAGCAGCACGTCGTAGCGATACCAGCCGTTGCCGTTGATGAGGTGGATGGGCTTGGTCACGTCGGTGTATTTGCCGTCGACCAGCACCTGGGCGGTCATCGTCTCGTTGTAGTGCGAGTAGCCGTTTTCGGTGTCGGGGTTGTAGTACTGGTAGAACCAGAACGAGAGCACGGGGTTTTTGAGGCCCTTCACATTGATTTTAGGCGAAATCATGCGCGACTCCACATCGATGTAGTCGGTGTAGGCAATCAGGTAGCCGCCGTCGCCGTCTTGCGCTGCCGGGCGCGGGCCGCGGTCCCACTTGTCGTGGGTGAAGCCCCAGTAGCGGCCATAGAATGCGTTGCTGAAGGGGCTGGGGTTGATCACCTCGGCAATCCAGGCCTGAGTGTTAAACTTGCCGCCGGCAAACGACTCGCTGAATCCGTCCTGATAGGGGCGGCCGAAGTTGTAGATGTTGGAGCGGGCAAGCTCGCTGTTGCCACTCTCGCTGAGCGCGGCCACGTAGTAGTATGCGTTCACCTGGCCGCCCACAGTGTCGATGGTGGCGTCGGTGAATGTGGTGGCGCTGATTGCGCTTGCCACCTTCACATTTTTGCTGTTATACACATTATAGGTGAGCTTGGAGGCATCGATGGTGCCGCCGTTCACGCCATATTGCGGCGCGCTCCATGTGAGCACGGCCGTCTTGCCGTCGGTGGAGGTGAGCTTCACGTTGAGCGGTGCGGTGGGCTCGTCAGAGCCCGACCAGCCCACCACCTCCACGGGGTTGCTCTCGCCGCTGGCGTTCACGGCCACTATGCGGTAGGTGTTGCGGCCGGTGGCCGGAGTGGCGTCGGTGAAGCTGAGCTCAGCACCCACAGCGGGGTTGGCAAACTCCTTAACGAGGGCCGAGTTGCGATACACATTCACTGCTGTAAGCGAGCCAAGGGCATTGCCCGAGAAGTCGAGCGTGGGAGCTGTGAACGACACGGTGATGGCCTTGCCGCCGTTGGCCTCCTGAGTGGCACGCGCGTTGCGCACGGTGTCGGGGGCAGTGGTGGCCGGGCCGTTCTCCACGCGCACGTCGTCCACATACAGGTCGTAGAGGCCACGGTCGCTGAGTGCGTGGAAGCCTATGAAGTAGTTGCCGTCGGCAGGCACGGTGACCACAGCCTCATATTCGCGCATATCCTGGTGTACAAGCTTGGTCTCGGGGATGAGGGTGGTGGTGAAGTTCTCCACATTGGTGCCGTTGCCCAGCTTCACCTCCATGGCCTCGGGATACATCCAGCTGGTGCTGGCGGCCTGGAACTTGAGCTTGTAGCTGCGGCCGGCGCTCATGCGCAGACCCGGAGTGATGAGCCAGTCGTCGGCCTTGTTGAAGGTGTCGTAGCTGTAGTCGGCGCACTTCTTGTCGCTGTTCCACTGCCACACGCCCTTGTCACCGTTGGCGTTGATGGTGAGGTAGGTGTCGAATGCGCTCTGGGTGTCGAACGTCTCGGTGTAGGGGATTTCGTTGGGCTCGCCGAATGCCACCTCGTTGCTGGTGGTGCTGGCGCCCTTCACACCCTTGTAGTAGCCCACCAGAGTGTAGCTGTAGTTGCGCAGCTGCTTGCTGGTGATGTGGTCGGTGTATTCGGTGCCGGTGGTGCCGTCGCTAAGCAGCACATTGCCGGGCTGGCGATACACCTCATAATATACCAGACTGGGGTTGATGGCGCTGCCGTGCTCGCCCTCCGAGGGCTGCTCCCAAGTGAGGTGGGCGGTGTAGTCGCCGGTCTTGGTGAGGGTGAGGTTGCGCACTGCGGCAGGGCCGTCGGTGCCCACATAGAAATTCACCTGCTTGCGCTCGCTCTTGCCCACGCCGGGCTGCGAGGCCACTGCCTCGGCGGTGTGGTTGCCCTGGGCCAGAGTCAGCGTGTGCGAGGCCGACTCACCGGGCTTCACCTCGTCGGTGAACGTGAGTGTGCCGTCGATATAGGTGCTGATGGTGACATTGCCGCTCAGAGCCGCGCCCTGGGCGTTGGTGGCGGGGGCGGTGACCACCACATTGCCGGTGGTGTTGGCGCCCACAAAGTTCACATCAAGTTCGGGAGCGTTGATGCTATAGATTTCATCGCTTTGCGGAATGTAGAGCGATGTGATTTGCTCGTCATTGGGGAAGAGCGATATGAGCGAGGCCTTGCCTGTGGCGAGGTCGATCTCATAGAGGCCGCTCTTTTCGGTGGTGCGCTCGTAGGTGGTCCAGTAGAGCTTGCCCGTCTTGTAGTCGAACGTGCTGCTGCCGTTGTACATCGGGTTCACACCTGTGGAGCCGATGGGTGTGACGCGGGCAGTGCTCTTGTCAATTTTGCAGAACATGCCGTCGCTGTAGCGCACACCATACATCTGGCCGGCAATGTCGCACGCGATGGTCGACATGCGCTCCATCTCGGCCACGGGGGTCGAGCGTCCCGACTCAATGTCCATGGTCGAGAGGGTGAAGGTGTTTTGGGTCACGTTGTCGTCGGCCACATCGTCGGTGTAAGCCTGCATATACAGTTTGTCGCCCACGGGGTCGTAGGTCATGTCGAGGCCTATCGAAGTGTAGGTGTCGGCAGGCAGGGCCTTGGTGTCGAGCGCCCAGCTGTTCACATCGAGCGTGCAGAAGTAGAGGTACGACAGTCCGGCCACGCCCTCATAGTAGCTGGTGAAGTGCAGCTTGCCCTTGCGGTAGGCGCCGCCGCCATTGGCACAGATTGAGGTGTGCAGGAACTTCTGCGTAACCTTCATGTCGGCCTGGGCCGGAAACGAATACACACCCCAGCTGAGGGTGGTCTCGTTCATGAGGTTGCTGTAGGCCACCTCGCCATACAGAGTGGTGCCGTCGCCTGCCTTCAGAGGCACGCTTTGGCGCGCCTTGGCACGGGTGCCGCCGGCAAACGCCACCGCGCCGCCGGCTGCCTGACGCCTCACTCCGGTAAGGCTAAGCGCCTTTTGCGCCTGCTGCGCGGCCATGTGGCCGCCAAAGGCGCGCACTGGTTCTTGAGCCTGAGCCGAGCCGCACAGCAGCAACGACACAAGCGCAAGGCATGTGTAGAGTAATTTGTTCATAAATCGGGTTTTATTGATGAAATATTATATGATTTGCAAAATTAGATAAAATTTTAAGCATTTCTTGCATTATGCTAATATTTTTTATCTAATTTTGCACATTCGTTTTTCAATGGGGCACGAAACGCCCCTTTATTGCATAAAATATTAACTACAATTTATGATCAAAAAAATCTTTACAGGCTGCCTGCTGATGGCTTGCGCCGCCTCGTGCGCGCTGCAGTCGTGGGCCATGCCTGCCAAGCCCGGCATCATGCACTACACCATGCCCGACGGCACCACTGTGGCTGTGAGGCTGCATGGCGATGAGCGCGCCCACTACTTCACTTCGGCCGACGGCTATGTGCTGCTGCGCGACGCAGCCGGCACATTCACCTACGCCCGCATCGACGGCAGCCATCTGGTGTCGAGCGGCATTCAGGCGGCTGACGCCGGCAGCCGCAGCACCGCGGCCCAGAGCTTTCTGGCCACGGTCGACCGCGACGAGTCGCTGCAGGTGCTGCAGCGCCAGCAGCAGTCGGTGGCCGCGCGCCGCATGCCGCGCAAAGTGGCTCAGGAGTCGAAACTCACCACATTTCCCACCAAGGGCTCGCCCCGCGCGCTGGTGATTCTGGTTGAGTTTGCCGACAAAAAGTTCACCCTGGCCAACCCCAACCAGGCCTTCAGCGACTACCTGTCGAAGATAGGCTACAGCGAATATGGCGCCACCGGCTCGGTGAAAGACTACTTCACCACCAGCTCGAACGCGCAGTTCACGCCGCAGTTCGACGTGTATGGCCCCGTGACCCTCGACAACAACATGAGCCACTATGGCGGCAACGACAGCAACGGCAACGACATTGCCCCGCAAGACATCGTGTGGGAGGCCTGCCAAAAGCTCGACAGCCAAATCGACTTCACAAAATATGACACCGACAACGACGGCGTGATCGACAACGTGTATCTGTTCTACGCCGGCTATGGCGAGGCCGACGGCGGCCCCGCCAGCTCGATATGGCCCCACTCGTGGGACCTTGGCGACAAAGGCTACTACTTCGACGGCAAAAAGCTTAACCACTATGCCTGCTCCAACGAGCTGGCCAACGGCTCGGGCCAGACCATGGCCGGCATAGGCGTGTTCTGCCACGAGTTCTCGCACGTGCTGGGCCTGCCCGACCTCTACTCCACCACCTACTCGGGCGCCTTCACCCCCGGCAACTGGAGCCTGATGGACAACGGCAGCTACAACAACGACACGCGCACTCCGCCCACCCACACCGCCTACGAGCGCTACTGCCTGGGCTGGATTGAGCCGCACGAGCTCAAAGACCCCGCCAACATCACCATGGGCGCCATGTGCCAGAGCGGCCACTACAACGACGCCTACATTCTCAACACCAGCGACTCGAGCGAATACTACATATTCGAAAACCGCCAGCAGCACGGCTGGGACCAATACATCCCCTACCACGGCATGCTGGTGTGGCACATCAACTTCAACCCCGAGATATGGAACATGAACATATGCAACGTGAGCAAGCAGTATGTCGACATAGTTGAAGCCGACGGCAAGGCGTCGAGCTACAACATCGAGGGCGACCCGTTTCCGGGCAGCAAGGGCGTGTCGGCGTTCACCGACGACACCGACCCCTCGATGATCACCTGGAAGGGCGAGCGCCTGCACGCCCCCATCACGCAAATCCGCGAGAGCGCCGACGGCATAATCAGCTTTATGTTTAAGGGCGGCGAGGACATCTTCGACAAGGTGGTGGCCCTCGACGCCACCGATGTGCGCGCCGGCTCGTTTGTGGCCAACTGGAACAAGGTGGACAAGGCCTCGGGCTATCTGCTGAGCGTCTACACCAAGGACGCCTCGGGCGCACGCACCTATGTGGACGGATACAACAAGGCCGAACTGCCCGACACCGCCAGCCACCGCGTGGCCGGCCTGCAGCCGCTCACCGCCTACTTCTATGAGGTGTGCGCCACCAACGGCCAATTCTATTCGGCCGCCAGCAACGAGGTGGCCGTCAACACCATCGAGCCCACCATCGACTTCAAGCAGGTGACCGCCAAAGCGGCCACCGAGGTCACCGACACCTCGTTTGTGGCCAACTGGGAGCCGCTGGCCGAGGCCGAGCGCTACACGGTGAGTGTGTTCACAAAACAGCTGGGCGAGCCATTCAAGCAGACGGCCGACTTCCAGGCCAACATGCTGCCCACCGGCTGGGAAAGCAACAGCCAGCAGTTTGACTCACGCCTGGCATATGCCGCCACTCCGCCGTCGCTGCGCCTCACTGCCGACGGCAAGTATCTGCTCACCCAGACCTATCCGCAGGCCATACGCGAGCTGTCGCTGTGGTACCGCGGCAACAGTTCGAGCGCCGACAACTCGATTGTGATTCAAGGACTCGTGGACGGCACTTGGGTGGATGTGGCCACCATTGCGCCGCTCGACAACACCGCGGGCGGACAGCGCGTGACCATCACCGACTTCCCCGACGGCGTGATACAGGCCAAGATAGCCCTGCGCCGCCCCGGCACTGGCAGCGCCGTGATCGACGATGTGACGGTGGGCTACGGCGGCGAGTATGCCGAGTTGCCGCTCAAGGAGTGGAAAAATGTGGACGCCGGGCAGGCCACCTCGCTGCGCGTGACGGGGCTGAAGCCGTCCACCGTCTACAGCTACTCGGTGGTGGGCCACAACGCCGACCTCGAGTCGCGCGAGAGCAACCGCGTGCAAGTCACCCTCAAGAGCTCGGGTGTGGAGCGCAACCTTGCCCAAGGCTACGCCTGCACCGCCACAGGATGCACGCTGCGCCTCACGGTGCCCGCACAGACCCAGGTGGCAGTAATCGACGTGGCCGGCCGCACGGTGGCCACGTGCCGCCAGAGCGCAGGCACGGCAGCCTATCAGTTGCCCGCAGCGGGCGTCTACATAGTGCGCGCCGCTCAGGCCACATTTAAGGTGGCAGTGCGGTAATCGCCCACGACATACACAACACAAGCGCGCCACGGAGCACATGGGGTTCCGTGGCGCGCTTGCTGTTTCCTCTTACAGTCTCTTAACGGGCCGCCGTGGTGTCGGCCGGGGCGTCGATGGCCGTGACTATGCGGTTGGTCTCACCGCGCCACAGCACCTTGCCCTTGTATTCCTCGTAGTGCACCGTCACCAGGCGGCCTGTGCCTGCAAGGCGCGCGGCCTGGGCGGCCACCGAGTCGTCGGTCACGCTAAACGGGAAGTCGATTTGATAGATGTGGGTGGCATCGATGAGGCGCTCGCTCATCATCTGCCCCTCGAAAGTCTTCACCACGCCCTTGCTGCTGAGTTCCATTATCACGCCGCGCTCCTGACTAATTTTGTAAGGGTGGAAGTAGCGCAGCCACAGCATCACCGCCACCGCAATCACCGCCAGGGCCACAAGGCCCACCAACGCGGCGCGCAGCTTGCCGGTGTGGCGCTCAATCACGGTTTCTTTCAGTTCTTTCTCTTCGCGCTGGCGGCGCAGCTCCTCGGGGCTCGGGGCCGCCGGCTGCGGGCGCTCGGTGCGCTTTTCAGTAAAGTTGTCGTTAAAGTCGTCGTCAAACAGGCCTGCCATAGTGTTTAGTTGTGTTTTTTGAAGTGTGTTAATTATATATATCGTTTTTGCTGTCGAAGTCAAATCTGCATTCCGTCGCCGCTCAGGTCCACCTTGGTCTTGCCGGCGGCAATGCGGCGGCTGTCGACGGCGATGCTTGCGAAGGCATATATGCCCAGCGCTATGAGCAGCAGCGTCTGCATGCCCCACACCACCATGGCAAAGGTGTATGCCTCGATGTTGGGGTTGCTGGCGCTGAACGGGCCGAAGCCGTAGAACGACATGCCCAGGATTATGGCCGCATGCCAGGCGCCCAGGCCGCCGTTGGTGGGCACCGCCATGCCTATGCTGCTGAGCACAAACAGCACCAGCACCGCCTTCAGACCCAAGTCGCAGGTGTAGTCGAACGCCTGCGAGGCTATGTAGAGCTGCAGGTAGTAGCAGCCCCAAATGAGCAGCGTGTAGAGCACGAAGGCCCACTTGCCGTCCATCTTGGCCACGCCCGCGAATCCGTTCCACAGGTTCAGCACCATTTGGCGCACCTTCAGCACCAGCACATTCTGGCTTTTGCCCTTAATGAGCCACGCCACAGCGGCGACGCACACCACGGCGGCGGCCCACACCACAGGCGATGTGGCAAGGGCCACAAACTTGTCGTGCAGGCCGTCGACCGACTGGGCCAGCTGCTGCTCGGCCACAAAGAAGGCGGCTATGGTGAGCACCAGCACGGTGAGCGTGTCGCTCAGGCGGTCGGCCACCATCGAGCCGAGCACGGTGGTAAACGAGGCCTTCTGGCGCTTGGCAATGTAGCCCGAGCGCCACACCTCGCCAAAGCGCGGTATGGCCAGATTCACGGCATAGGTGCCGAAGATGCTGTTGACCAGCGCCGACACCGACGGGCGCACCCCGATGGCGCGCAGCTGCAGCCGCCAGCGCAGCGCCCTGAACACGTGGCTCAGAATGCTCACCACAAACACGGGCACAAACCACCACCAGTTGACGCGGGTGCGCAGAATGCCCAAAGTCTTGTGCATGTCCACGTTTTTATACAGCACATAAATCAGCACCACACCCACCACCACGGGTATGCCATATTTCATTAAGAGTGATATTGTCTTTTTCACCTTGACGCAAAAAGTTTATTGAAACGTTAAAAAAATTGCATTTCCTCGCAACGGAGGCCAAAAAACAGCGCGCACGGCTTCATAATTAGGCGCGCAAGCACTATCTTTGTAAGATTGCAAAGATAATTGATTTTATCGGTTTTGCTGCAAAGCAAGGCGCATTTTATACTCACGGCCCACTTTGGCGGGCCGCATAGGTTTAACCCAGACTGCAAACAAACAGACATCACAACCGCATGCAACAGGTAAAAGCAAAAAAAGCACTCGGGCAGCACTTCCTCACCGACCTGTCGATAGCCCGACGCATAGCCGACACCCTGAGCGGGCACACCAGCCTGCCGGTGGTGGAGGTGGGGCCCGGCATGGGCGTGCTCACACAATTCCTGCTTGCCGACGGCCTCGACCTGAAGGTGGTGGAGCTCGACGGCGAGTCGGTGGACTACCTCAACGAGGCGTATCCGCAACTGCAGGGCCGCATCATAGCCGACGACTTTCTGAAGCTCGACTTGCGCCAGGCGGTGGGCGACGGCAAATTCTGCATCATAGGCAACTACCCCTACAACATCTCGTCGCAGATATTCTTCAAGGTGCTCGACTACAAAGACCAGGTAGAGTGCTGCAGCGGCATGCTGCAGCGCGAGGTGGCGCAGAGGCTGGCGGCCAAGCCCGGCAGCAAGACGCGCGGCATACTGTCGGTGCTGCTCCAGGCGTGGTACGATGTGGAATATCTGTTCACCGTCGACGAAAACGTGTTCAACCCTCCGCCCAAGGTGAAGTCGGGCGTGGTGAAGCTCACGCGCAACGGCGTCACCAGCCTGGGCTGCGACGAGCGGCTGCTGAAGACTGTGGTAAAGACCTCGTTCGGGCAGCGGCGCAAGACGCTGCGCAACTCCCTTAAGCCGCTCGTGCCCAAGGGCAGCGCGGTGTTTGAGAGCCGCTTCATGGGCCTGCGGCCCGAGCAGTTGAGTGTGGACGATTTCATAGAGTTAACCAATATGGTGGCGCAGGCACGGGCCCAAGCCGCCGGCAACGACTAAAAAACAAGTGTGGAGCAATGAAGGAATTTAACAGCCAATACATCGACAAGATTGAGGACATCATAAAGAGCAACAACGCCGATGCCCTGAAAGCTGAGATCACCGACCTGCATCCGGCCGACATTGCCGAACTGATTTCGCACCTCGACACCGACGATGCCGAATATCTGCTGAAGCAGCTCGACGAGGAGACGGCGGCCGACGTGCTGATTGAACTTGACGAAGACCAGCGCCACGACCTGCTGGAGCTGATGCCCAATGAGGCCATCGCGCGCAAGTTGGAGCAGATGGACGCCAACGACGCCGTCGACGTGATTCAGGAGCTCGACAAGGAAGACCGCGACGATGTGATTAAGCACATCGACGATGTGGAGCAGGCGGGCGACATCGTGGACCTGCTGCAATACAGCGAAGACACAGCCGGCGGCCACATGAGCACCGAGATGATAGTGGTGAACGAAAACCTGTCGATGCCCGAGTGCATAAAGGCCATGCGCGACCAGGCCGAGGACATGGACGAAATCTACAACGTGTATGTGGTGGACGACGACAACCGCCTGCGCGGCGTGTTCCCCATTAAAAAAATCATCACCAACCCCTCGGCCAGCAAAATAAAGCATGTGATGATCACCGACCCCATATCGGTGACCACCGAGACGCCGATCGACGATGTGGCGCTCGACTTTGAGAAATACGACCTCGTGGCCATGCCCGTGGTCGACTCGATAGGCCGCCTGGTAGGGCGCATCACCGTGGACGACATCATGGATGAGGTGCGCGAGCAAAGCGAGCGCGACTACCAGCTGGCATCAGGTATCTCGACCGACATCGAGACCGACGACAACATATTCGTGCAAGTGAAGGCGCGCCTGCCGTGGCTGGTGATAGGCATGGTGGGCGGCATCACCAACTCGTGCATCATCGGCGGCTACGACGCGTCGCTGCTGCAGGTGCTGCCCGGCATGGCCATGTTCATTCCGCTGATTGGCGGCACGGGCGGTAATGTGGGCACGCAGTCGAGCGCAATCGTGGTGCAGGGTCTGGCCAACGGCAGCCTCAACATACGCAACGCCATGCGCCACCTCATGAAGGAGCTGGGCGTGGCCCTGCTCAACGCCGTGTTCATTTCGGCGGTGGTGTTCATCTACAACTGCATCAACCCCAGCGACCCCGACCCATGGCGCGCCCATGTGACCACCATGGCCGTGTCGCTGTCGCTGTTCTGCGTGGTGATCTTCGCCTCGATATTCGGCACCTTCGTGCCCATGACGCTCGAAAAGCTGAAGATTGACCCTGCCATAGCCACGGGACCATTTATATCGATTACCGACGACATTGTGGGCATGCTCATCTACATGAGCATCAGCTCGGTGCTTATCGACACCATATCGCGCAGCATGTTTGGCTAAGCAACGAAAACAAAGAAAACGACAACAATAAACAATAATTACACGAAATGAGTAATAAGGTATTAATTATTGGTTGCGGCGGCGTGGGCACCGTGTGTGCCTGCAAGTGCGCCAAAAACCCCGATGTGTTCAACGAAATCGTGATTGCATCGCGCCACAAGGAGAAGTGCGACGCCGTGGCAAAGGCCATAGGCGCCCCCAACATCACCACCGACCAGGTTGACGCCGACGACGTGAAGCAGCTGGTGGCCCTGCTCAAGAAGCACAAGCCCCAGCTGGTGATCAACCTCGCCCTGCCCTACCAGGACCTCACCATAATGGACGCGTGCCTGGAGTGCGGCGTCAACTACCTCGACACCGCCAACTATGAGCCGCGCGATGTGGCCCACTTCGAATACAGCTGGCAGTGGGCCTACCGCGAGCGTTTTGAAAAGGCCGGACTCACAGCCATTCTGGGCTGCGGCTTCGACCCGGGCGTGAGCGGCGTATACACCGCCTATGCCGCCAAGCACCACTTCAGCAAAATGGAGACGCTCGACATTGTGGACTGCAACGCAGGCAACCACGGCAAGGCTTTCGCCACCAACTTCAACCCCGAAATCAACATTCGCGAAATCACCCAAAAGGGCCGCTACTATCAAGACGGCAAGTGGGTGGAGACTGGCGCCCTCGAGGTGCACAAGGCCCTCACCTATCCCGAGATTGGCAAGCGCGAGAGCTACCTGATGTATCACGAGGAGCTGGAGTCGCTGGTAATTAACTTCCCCACCATTAAGCGCGCCCGCTTCTGGATGACGTTCGGCCAAGAATACCTCACCCACCTGCGCGTGATTCAAGACATAGGCATGGCCAGCATCAAGCCCATCATGTATCAGGGCCAGGAGATAGTGCCGCTGCAATTCCTCAAGGCGGTGCTGCCCAACCCCAAGGAACTGGGCAAGAACTACACCGGCCAGACGTCGATTGGCTGCCGCATAAGCGGCCTCGACAAGCAGGGCAAGCCGCTCACCTACTACATCTACAATAACTGCGACCACCACAAGGCCTACGAGGAGACTGGAATGCAGGCCGTGAGCTACACCACCGGCGTGCCCGCCATGGCCGGCGCCATGATGTTCCTGAAGGGCCTGTGGAAAAAGCCGGGCGTGCACAATGTGGAGGAGTTCGATCCCGATCCGTTCCTCGCCGTGCTCGACGAGCAGGGCCTGCCCAAAAACGAGATTCTGAACGGCGACCTTGAGCTTTAAGCCCATAGCCAAGCCGAATAAAACAACCACGGCGGCGCAGAGAGCAATTCTCTGCGCCGCCGCTGTTTTGTCTATTGCCTAAGGCTGCCGCCCTGCTCTACTTGCGCACCCGGGTGGTGACCCTTATCACGCGCTTGGCGTAGTCGATCTCCACCTTGCCGAGCTTGTTGAGCACCGACTGGCCGAGCAGCAGGGGTGCCTGCTGGCTGCTGACGATTGAGGCCGACACGTTGTCGAGGCTGAGGCCCGCAAAGCGCACGTTGCGCAGGCGCACCACGGTGCCCTCGCTAATGTCGCCGTTGGCAGTCATATAGTTTTGGCGGCCCACAATGTCGGCCGAGCCAAGGTAGTCGTTTTTGAGCATGAATGTGGCCTCGACGGTCGACATGGTGAGGTCGCTGGCGCCGGTGTCGAACACAAAGTGCAGCGGCAGGCCGTTGACGGTGCATTTCACCTTAAGCACGCCGCCCTCTTTGGTAAAGGGCACCTCCACCACGCGGGTGGTGTAGCTTGCACTGTCGGCGGCCACAGCCACCAGACTGGCGTCGAGCTTGTCTTTGTAGCGGGCAAGCAGCGCCTTGAAGTCGGCATCGCCGCGCATCGACTCGAAATCGGGGTCGCGGCTGATGTGGTGCAGCTGCGTCATGCCCTCGCGCAGCGACAACTCGAGCAGGCTCATGGCGCGGCTCTTGTCGCCCGTCAGGGCATAGATGCAGGCCAGATTGTAGGCTTGGCTGAAGTCGGTGGTGTCGGCGCACACCTTTTTAGCCGTGGCAAGGGCCGCTGCCGCGTCTCCCATATAGAACTGGGCATAGGCTGTGTTGAGCTGCGGCTTGCCGGGCACGGTGTCGGCCGCTATCAGCTTGGCTCCGTCGGCGCGCGCCGCGGCGTCGTTACCCAGCACCTGATTGATGCGCATGCGGCGCACCAGGGCCTCGGTATTGTCGGGGTCGATGGCCAGGGCGGTGTTGCAGTCGTCGAGCGCACCCTTGTAGTCTTTTTTGTAGAAGCGCCAGCTGGCGCGGCTGCTATAGCCGTCGGCATCGCCCGGCTCGGCTTTGATATACTTGTCGGCGGTGGCCATGGCGTTTTTGTCGTCGCCCATCAGGTCGTAGGCGTTGGCCAGCTGCAGCAGCAGCGAGTGGTCGGTGCTGTCGGCGGCAATGGCGGCATTGTAGTGCTCGATGCTGCGCTTGTAGTCGCCCAGCATCATGTAGCACAGCGCCACGCGCGGCTCGGTCACATCGTCGCTCACGCCCTTGTGCTTGGCCTCGGCATAGCAGTCGATGGCGTCGGCAAACTTATTCTTCTTCTCGCAGCACAGCGCGCGCACCAGGGGCCACATCTCGTTGTCGGGCGACTTCAGGGCACGCACCTTTAGCTTGACGCTGAGTTGCAGATAGGCTGAGTCGGCAAGGGGGTCGAGCAGGCTCAGGCCCTCGAAGCTGAGTCCGTCGTCGATGGCGGTGAGGGCATCGTCGACGGCATCGTTCCACTTGCCCAGCTTTGCCGATGCCTGGCTGCGCCGCACATAGGCGTCGAGATAGGCCGGTTCGAGCTTGGCGGCATAGTCGGCATCGTCGTAGGCCCGCTTGTAGTTGCCGCGGTCATACTCGTTGGCCGAGAGCAGCGCGTAGGCTTTGGCGCTGCCCGACTCTATGCCCAAGGCCTTGCGCAGGGCAGCGTCGGCCTCGTCGTAGCGCTTGAGCGACGTGAGCAGCTGGCCCATGCGCATGTAGGGCTGCACATCCTTGCCCGGCCACGTCTGGGCGGCCTTGGCATAGTCGGCCAGGGCGTCGTCGTTGCGCTCAAGGTTCTCATATATGAAGCCGCGGTACAGCAGCGACTGGCTCACATACTGCGCATCCTTTTTGGGAATGAGCGCCATGGCGTCGTTGACCTGCGTCAGCGCCTTGCCATAGTCGTGCTTGTCGTTGCTAATGGCGGCAAGCTGCAGCAGGGCGTAGCCGTTTTTCGGATTCTCGCTGAGTTCCTTGTTGAAGTAGTCGGAGGCTTGCTCCAAATCGTTTTGCTTGATGCACTCAAGGCCGCGCTTGTAGTTGTACGACTCGGGGCGCTTCACCTCTTTTGCCATCACGGCCGCAGCCCCGATGAGGGTGGCAAGCATCAGTGTGATTATGCGATATTTCATTGATTTTTTGAATTTTCAGTTGGTGTGATGTGGAGTCTCTTGGCAAACCGCTGCGCCAGGGCTTGCTGCCGTTGGGCGTGGGCGGCCATTATCTGCTTGTAGCGCGGCTGCTGGCTGAGGCTGTCGAAGTAGCCTGCCCGGGCGATTACCATTGCCGGCACGTAGCCCTTGGCTGTGGCCGCCTCAAGCTGCTGCAGGGCGGCATCGGTGAGGCCTGCGGTAGCATAGTAGCCTGCCACCAGCAGGCGGGAGAAGCACGACAGGGTGGTGTCGGTGGCCAGCGAATCGGCCACGGCGCGCGCTCGCGTGGTGCGGCCCAAGGCATGCAGTGCCAGCGGGGTGAGCGCCTTCACCGCGGTGTCGGTGGCCACCGTTAGCCCATACTCTTTGCGGGCCTCAGCCTTGCGGCCAAGCGCGTCCAGCACTCTGGCCCGGTAGAAGTGCGTGTTGGAGTTGGCATCGGCCAGCACCACGGCAAAGTCGTAATCATCGAGGGCGTCGGCATACTGGCGGCGCATCTCATATATGCGTCCGCGGCTGAAGTAGCCGTCGCCATCGTCGGGCACCAGCGATATGTAGCGGTTGAGGGTGGTAAGGGCCGAATCGAGCTTGCCGCAGTCGGTGTAGCTGTCGGCAAGGTACCACAGCTGCACATACGTGGTGCTGTCGGCGGCAATGGATTTCTCGTCCCACCTCACAGCCTCATCGGTCATGCCCAAGTAGTCGCACATCCGCGCCACATAGCTGCACGACATTGCCGATGACTCCACCGAGTCGGCCTTCAGATAGAAGTTTAGCGCATCGGCGTAGCGCATCAGTTGCTGGTTGGCCCACCCCAGTTGCAGATAGCGGTCGGCTGTGGTGGCGGTGTCGGCGCAAGCCTCCAACACAGGCGTGGCAATCTGCGGCACCGAGTCAAGGAGGCGGCGCAGCTGCGTCAGTGCGTCGTTGTTACCATCGGTGAGCGCCTTGGCTTCGTCGGCAGCAGCCTCGCGCCACTGCTTGAGCCCCATGCGGGCCTCGGCACGGAAGGCGTAGGCCTGATAGTATGTGCTGTCGCTGGCCAGCACGGCGTCGATAAAAGGCATGGCGTCGGCATAGCGCTTTGTCTCGATGGCATTACGGGCCATGCCCATGCGGGCATACCAGCTATTGCGGCTAAGCGACAGCATGCGCTTGAAGTCGGCGTCCGACTCGGCGTATCGCTTGTTGTGGTAATACCACTCGGCGCGGCTCTGGAGGTAGTCGGTGTCGCGCGGACACAGCTCCACGGCGCGGTTGTAGAATTGCAGGGCCTCGGCCGAGCTGTCGTTGAGCGAGGAAAGCACATCGGCCTTTTGGCAATAAATTTGCGCACGCAGTTCCTTGTCCTTGGGCGAGAGCAGCGTCATGGCCTTGTCGGCAGTGCTGAGCGCCGTACCGGGGTGGTTGGTGCTGCTGCACACCCGCGACACAAGCATCCACCCATAGGGTTGGTCGGGAGCATCGGATATCACGGCGCCGGCATACTTCATTGCCTCCTCGTAGTTTTCGTTGGCGAGGGCCTCCATGGCGCGCTGAAAGTTGTATTCAGCATCGTCGGCACGGGTAGCCAGCGAGCCAAAGGCCACGGCAGCCGTTGCAGCGACGCCTATCCATAGTCGGTTAACTTTATTCATTTCGTATACTTAGGGTTACTACTGCCAAAGTTAGTGATTTTCCAAATTACATCGGCTATTGCACAACCACTATTTTTCACGCAAGGCGCAATAAAAACCCAATAAAAACCAAGCGTGGGCAACCCTGGCGGCGCTTGCCGCAAAAGCAGGGGGGTGTCCACACCGTGTGTGAGTGTAGCGCAGCTACAGCTGGAAATCAGTAGTGCTCGCTGTCGTTGGGGAATGTGCCGGCCTTGACGTCGGCCACATAGTTGCCCACCGAGTCGATGATTTGCTCGCCAAGGTTGTTGTAGGTGCGCAGGAATTTGGGCTTGAAGCCCATGTTCATGCCAATCATGTCCTGGAACACCAGCACCTGGCCGTCGCAGCCAGCGCCAGCGCCGATGCCTATGGTGGGCACCGACAGTTGCGGGGTGACGCGAGAGGCAAGCGCGGCGGGAATTTTCTCGAACACCACCGCGCAGCAGCCTATCTCGTCGAGCATGCGGGCGTCGGCCTCGAAGCGCGCGGCCTCGGCCTCGTCTTTGGCGCGCACACCATAGCCGCCAAACTTGTTGACCGACTGCGGCGTGAGGCCCAGATGGCCCACCACGGGAATGCCCGCGCGCAATATCATCTCAATGGCCTGGCGCACCTCGCTGCCGCCCTCCAGCTTCACAGCGTCGGCGCCCGTCTCGCGCATCAGGCGCACCGCATTGGCCTGCGCCTCATAGGGGTCGCCCTGATAGGTGCCGAAGGGCATGTCCATCACCACCATGGCGCGCTTGGCAGCGCGGGCCACCGTCTTGCCATACACTATCATCTCGTCGAGGGTGATGGTGAGCGTGGTGGCGTTGCCCTGCATCACATTGCTTGCGCTGTCGCCCACCAGTATCATGTCCACTCCGGCCTGGTCCACAAGGCCGGCCACGGTGAAGTCGTAGGAGGTGATCATCGCTATTTTCTCGCCATCGGCCTTCATCTGCTTGATGCGGCGCGTGGTCACTTTTTTGGTGTCGGTAACTATATATCCCATTTCTGTTCTTTCTTTTTTTTAGTAAACGAATGCGAAGTTGTCGACCCACAGAGTCATGCCTATGGTGCCCTCGTAGGCAGTGCCGCAGCCCGACGACGCCATCACAAGCACATGGGTGGGGGTGGCGTTGGCTGCGTCCCACTTCTCCTCAACCACTGGCACCATCTTGCCCTTGCTGTTGCGGGCGTAATACGACTTGGCCTTGGGAATGAGGCCCATCCAGCTCTGGTAGCCGGCATGCTTGGTGATGTTGCCATACCACACGGGAATGCGGTGGTTGTTGACCCAACCGCTGGTGGTGGTGCCGAAGCGCTGGCGGCCGGTGCCCACGCGGGCTGCGTGGATGTTGCCCTTGGCGTCTTCCCAGCGGCGCTGCAGAATTATGAACACTTCGGCGTGGTCGCTGCCGCTGAGGGTCTTCTTCGAGCCGAAGCCGCTTGAGTAGATGCGCGCGCCGCGCGGAGCCACCAGGCGGTAGTCAAACTGTAGATAGCGCGGGCGGCCGTTGAAGCGGATGCCCATCTCCATTTTGCTATAGGGATTCTTGGTGCTTGAAATGGGCTCAAACATGTGGCCAAGGAATATGCTGCCGCTCACCAGCACGTCCATGTTGATCATGCCCAAAGCCTTCACATGCTCCATGAGAGTGGTGAGCTTGGCGCAGCGGCCGCTGCCGTGCTTGTCGGGAAACACGGCGTTGCTCGACTTCACCACGCCCATCACTTTGGCATAGACGTTGCTGGTGGCCCAAGGCGAGCCGCCCTGGTTGCTGTAGGCCACATTGCCGTTGATAGTCTTGTTGGGGCCTATGGCATAGATCGTCTTTGTGGCACCGCCTATCACAGCCGACTCGTGGATGTGGCGCGTTACCCAATTCTCAAAATTTCCGTAGCTGATGGCCTGCACGCGCTGCGCGCTGGCCGTGAAACTTGACGCGGCAGCCAGCATGGCGGCAGCCGCAGTTAAAGCTAATCTTCTCATAAATCCTTAATATATATGTTCTATTCTATCTTTCTTCAAAAAACTCATTTCAGCCTTGGGCGTCGCGGCTCAGCAGCCAGTGGCCTATTTTGCAGTATATGCACTTGCGCGCGTCGCAGTACTCGCGCCTAAGCTCTATCAGGGCCTGGGTGGTGAGCGCGTCGCTGGCCTTGATGCCCGCCAGCGCAAAGTTGGCCACTATCGAGTTGCGCTCGGGACGCAGACTCTCAAGCAGCTCCACGGCGCGGTCGATGAGCGTGTAGTCGTCCATTATCTCACCGCGGGCATACAGCAGCGGCGCCACAGTGTTGATGAGCACTATATCGATTGAACTCTGGCTCAACGCCGCCGTGGGCCTCGGCTGCTCGGCGCCAAACGTGAAGTGGCGGCTCCAGTAGCCCTCCAGGTCGACGGTGAACAGCTCGCGCAACTCACGCTCGCCCTTGGCGTCGATGATGCTGGCCATCAGCCCGAACCCGCCATACACATAGTGCGCAAGCATGGCTATGCGGCGGTAGGGGAAGTTCTGAGGCCTTATGCGGAACAGTTTCCACGCCTCGGGCTCCATGGGGGTGAGCTGAAACTTGTTGGCCAGAAAGCCGTATTCGCGCACCAGCTGGCTGTGGTAGGCATCGCCGGCGTGCGAGGCGTCGGCCAGCAGGCCGGCCTGCCCCATGAGCAGGGCCTCGATTTGCAGCAGCGAGTCGCTGTGCTTGCCCAGCAGGCGCAGCGGAGTGCGGCGCGCCAGGCGCTCGAAGGCGTCGCTGTTGATGCCGAAGCCCAGCGTGCGGGCCAGCGTCACATAGCACACGTCTTCCCAACTGCCATGATACAGCTGCAACAGCTCGTGGGTGCGCTCCACCTTGCGGTGCAGGCGCTCGAAGGCCAGCCGCTGCACCCACTCGGTGACGGTGAGGTGAGGCACCTGGGCCATGCGCGAGGCGCACGGCAGCAGCACCTTCGAGCCCACAAGGGCGTTGTAGCTGTCGGTGAAGCGCGGCGACACCTCAAGCACCAGCTGCGGAATGCGCTCGCCGCTGCTGCGGCGCACCGGGGCGTCGTCCTTGCCCACCACGTGCAGAATCACACTGTCGTAGGCCTTGTCGGTGTCGTGGCCATGCCGCCTCCAGTCGCTGGCGCGCACGTGCAACTCCACATTGCCCACCCACACCTGGCCGTCGATTTCAATTTTGGCGTTGAAAAAGTCGGGGCCCGAGTCGGTGTTGAGCAGTCCGGGGTCGATCACGCGCACCCGGCGGCCGTCGTTGGTGCGCATGTCGGCACTGCGCCACAGGCGGTGCTGCCACACATATTGCATCAGCTGTTCCATGCCGCGTTAAGCTTGTGGTTGTCAATTGAGCCGCTAAATTAGTAATTTCGTGGGCACTATGCAAGCGCACCGCCACTTTTTGTGGGCGGGCGGCCGATTTGTCACAGCTTATGGCCGAAAAATAACAGGCGCAACCGCCGCCACCCTGGAGTGGCTGCGGTTGCGCCTGCACATTAATCGGGTGTAAGCGGCCTATTTGGCTTCGCGCACGGCGGGGTCGACACCAAACGTCTCGTTGGACAAATCGGTGAAGAAGTCGTGGCGCATCACCTCGCTTATGCGCTGCAGCAGGCGGGTGTCGACCGACTCTCGGTGAAAAATGTTGTACACGTTTGTGCGCTCGCACGGAATGTTGTCGGCAAGCCATCTTGCCGACCGGCCGTCGCTGCGCAATGTCTCTTTAATTTTTTTACCAACATGCATAGTTTTACCTTGTTTTACCAAATTCATACTACTGGATACTATTTATTCAAGGCAAGGGGCCGCCCGCTTCATTTCATGGTGTGAATTTTAACAGGGCGGTGCCAAGCCATGTGCAAAGATATAAAAATCGTTGACATAAAACTAAAATTAATTCACTTTTTAGTGGTAAAATGCTTGATTTATTGAATGTTGTGGAATTTTATTCAACAAGACCACATCTCAATTGCCACGGCAGAAGCCCCACTTTGCACCACAGGCCAGCACTTTTTGATATGAGCGGATTATTCACTACCTTTGCAGCGCAAAACTCAACAAGCAAATTCATTACATTCAGCTATGAACATATTAGAACTAAGTGAACAGGAGATTGTGAGGCGCAACAGCCTCGCCCAGCTGCGCGAAATGGGCATCGACCCCTACCCCGCCGCAGAATATGTAGTGGACGCCTACAGCGACGACATAAAGGCCAACTTCAGCGACGAAGAGCCGCAGCGCCAGGTGAGCATCGCCGGACGCATCATGAGCCGCCGCATCATGGGCAAGGCGTCGTTTATCGAGCTTCAGGACTCGAAAGGCCGCGTGCAGGTGTATGTGAGCCGCGACGACCTTTGCCCCGGCGACGACAAAGACCTCTACAACGTGGTGTTCAAGAAGCTGCTCGACATTGGCGACTTCGTGGGCATCGAGGGCTTTGTGTTCCGCACCCAGATGGGCGAAATCACTGTGCACGCCAAGTCGCTGAAGCTGCTCAGCAAGTCGCTGAAACCGCTGCCCATTGTCAAGGTGAAAGACGGCAAGGCCTACGACTCGTTTGACGACCCCGAGCTGCGCTACCGCCAGCGCTATGTGGACCTGATTGTGAACGACGGCGTGAAAGACACCTTCCTGAAGCGCGCCCGCGTGCTCGAAACCATGCGCAGCGTGCTCAACGCCGCCGGCTACACCGAGGTGGAGACCCCCACGCTGCAGGCCATTGCCGGCGGCGCAAGCGCCCGCCCCTTCATCACCCACTTCAACGCGCTCGACATCGACATGTATATGCGCATCGCCACCGAGCTATACCTGAAGCGTCTCATTGTGGGCGGCTTCGAGGGCGTTTATGAGATTGGCAAGAACTTCCGCAACGAGGGCATGGACCGCAACCACAACCCCGAGTTCACCTGCATGGAGCTGTATGTGCAATACAAGGACTACAACTGGATGATGAGCTTCACCGAGCAGCTGCTTGAGAAAATCTGCATCGCCGTCAACGGCAAGAGCGAGTGCGAAATCGACGGCAAGGTGATAAGCTACAAGGCACCCTACCGCCGCCTGCCCATTCTCGACGCCATCAAGGAGAAGACGGGCTATGACCTCAACGGCATGGACGAGGCCCAGATTCGCGAGGTGTGCGGCAAGCTCAACATGGAAATCGACGACACCATGGGCAAGGGCAAACTCATCGACGAGATATTCGGCGAGTTCTGCGAGGGAACATTCATCCAGCCCACTTTCATCATCGACTATCCCGTGGAGATGTCGCCGCTCACCAAGATGCACCGCAGCAAGCCCGGTCTCACCGAGCGCTTCGAGCTGATGGTGAACGGCAAGGAGCTGGCCAACGCCTACAGCGAGCTCAACGACCCCATCGACCAGGAGGAGCGCTTCAAGGAGCAGATGCGCCTGGCCGACAAGGGCGACGACGAGGCCATGATCATCGACCAAGACTTCCTGCGCGCGCTGCAATACGGCATGCCGCCCACAAGCGGCATCGGCATCGGCATCGACCGCCTGGTGATGCTCATGACGGGCCACTCCACCATTCAAGACGTGCTGCTGTTCCCGCAGATGCGCCCAGAGAAGGTGGCCAAGCGCGACAAGGAGGAGGCATTCACAGCCATCGGCGTTCCCGCCGAGTGGGTGGCCCCGATACAGAAGGCTGGCTTGCTCACCGTGAGCGCCCTTGCGTCTCTCGACCGCCCCGGCAAGCTGGTGCAAGACCTGCTCGACATCAACAAGAAATACAAGCTGGGCTACAAGGCTCCCACACCCGATGCCGTGAAGCAATGGGTGGAGGCGGCAAAGGCTGCCCAAGCATAACGCGCGGCGGCACAGCCCACACAAGCCACACACGGCGGGCGCGGCACCCACGGCTTTAACCAAAGCCCAAGCGGTGCCCGCCCGCCGATTTTTTAGCCAACAGAGCTACTTCCATTGTCAATATTTTATTTTCAGTATCTTTGTAGCACAGTTCACTACCCATAATTGATTCATTTTTAAGTTTGGTGATATATGTTGAAAGATTTAACAACATCTGCAATAGACAGACAAAATATTCTGAATAATCCACTGGCTATGCCCAAAATAATGGATTCATTGGACGTGAATTTCGTAAAATTCCGAGATAAATATGTCATTACAAGGCAAAAGGCGGCAGAGTATTATGGCGTTGATATCAGGACATTGACCAATTGCTTAAACAATTATGAGCAAGAACTTGTTTCAAATGGCTATAAAGTCCTGCGAGGCGAAGCATTAAAGGAGTTTAAATGTGCCCTTGGTAAGGAAATGGCTTTCCCTACCAAAACCACTGCGCTTGGAATATTCGATTTCAGGTCTTTCCTTAATCTTGGGATGTTACTCACTACCAGTGAGAAAGCAAAAGAAGTGAGAAGCCGTATTTTGGATATTGTGATATCGGTGTTGAACGAGAAAAGCGGAGGATCTACCAAGTTTATAAATCGACGAGATAAAAACTATGTGGCCTCAGCATTATCGGAAGAAAATTACTACGAAAAGCTGATGACTGCTATCAGAGAGCACGTTGATAAAAACAATAGATTCAAATACTCTCAGATTATAGACACAATCTATAAAGCCGTTTTTTGCGAAAAGGCGTCTGAATATAAAAAACTTTTAGAGCTGAGCAAAAAAGACAGCCTTCGACGCACTTTATATGCCGAAGTCTTAGTCGCTGTTTCATCGTTTGAAAATGCCACAGCAGAGGGAATAAATCAACAGGCTAATATCAAAGGCACATTGTCGGTTAAAGATGTAAATTCGATCATATTAGACTTAGCTAAGAATCCGCTTGTAAAACCTATGATTGAGGACGCACGTATAAAAATGGCATCAAGAGACAACGCCCTTAGAAATGTTTATCATGGAAATCTGGCAGCATATATTCGAGCCGTGATGCCTGATGAATATCAGAAATTCATAGGCAATCTGTCGATTGATTTTGACAACCTTCTGGAAAGCAACAAAGATGTTCTCAATCATCTAAAACAGTAATTGAATAGACGTTATGGGCATAGACTATATCAATTACGAACAGGCATTAAAGATATATCATAAAACCCAATGTTGTCCTAAATAAATTACGGGCATGATGAAAGTGAGGTTGTTATGGAAAG
>CAVKDU010000017.1:0-47408 GCA_963655175.1 Wujia chipingensis
TTAAAGGATTTCTCTTTGCCGTATGACACAGAGAAATCCTAATGACCGATTTGGGTTTATTCATGCGCAGGTGCGTTTGCATTAGTCGGGTTGCCAAGTAATGTTGACCAATGCTTGCCGCAGCAATCCGGGGCTGACGGCAATGATGCCTGATGTGGCGTGTATGAAAAAAACAATCGCAAGCGCCTCTTTGGTTGCGGGACTTGCGATTGTCTGTTGAGCGGTAAACGGGGGTCGAACCCGCGACCTGAAGCTTGGGAAGCTTCCGCTCTGCCAACTGAGCTATTACCGCATTACATATATGTGGCTGCCGCGCGCCTTACTGGCGGGGCTGCTTGGTGTCGTTGATGAGCTGCAGCACGCTGTCGGCTGGCTCGCCACCTATGGTGGTCTTGACGTATTTCACGGTCACGGTGTCGCCGATTTCCCACGAGTCAACCAGTTTGCGGTCGATGTCGGGGTATTCGAAACTCAGCGAGTCGCCGTTGGCCAGGCTTTTGATGAACACGCTGTTCATGGCGCCGTCGAGGGCGACGCCTGTCACGCTCAGGGCGCTGTCGCTGTCGTTGGCGGCCACGGCTGCCGAGTCGATGGTGTCGGTAGTCGTGCCGCTGCCTTTGTCGGCGTTGCCGCACGAGGGCATTGCCGTGAGCATGGCCATGATTGAAAGAACAGGAATCAGTATCTTTTTCATAATCTGCGTGGCTCATTGCTTAAATAAGCCGATGCAAATGTAGCGCATTTTGCCCAAACTGCAAAGGATTTGCGCAGCGATTTCTTCTTTGCCGTGGCAAAAAAGCAGTGGCGGCAGGCTCCGAACGGTTCGGGGTCTGCCGCCACGATTATGGCTGTCGTCTATGGTGAGGCCCCACTAATGGGGCTTCAGGCGAATGTTATTTTGCGAGTGCTTGAGCCACGTCGACGGCCACGGCCACAGTGCAGCCCACCATGGGGTTGTTGCCGATGCCCAGGAAGCCCATCATCTCAACGTGGGCGGGCACTGACGAAGAGCCTGCAAACTGGGCGTCGCTGTGCATGCGGCCCATGGTGTCGGTCATACCGTAGGATGCGGGGCCGGCTGCCATGTTGTCGGGGTGCAGTGTGCGGCCTGTGCCGCCGCCCGATGCCACGCTGAAGTAGGGCTTGCCAGCCAGCACGCGCTCTTTCTTGTAGGTGCCTGCCACGGGGTGCTGGAAGCGTGTGGGGTTGGTGGAGTTACCTGTGATTGACACATCCACGCCCTCGTGCCACATGATGGCCACGCCTTCGCGCACGTCGTCGGCGCCATAGCAGTTAACTTTGGCGCGCTCGCCCTTGCTGTAGGCGGTCTTCTCGATCACGTTGAGCTTGCCAGTGAAGTAGTCGAACTCGGTGCGGACGTATGTGAAGCCGTTGATGCGGCTGATGATTTTGGCGGCGTCTTTGCCGAGGCCGTTCAGAATTACGCGCAGGGGCTCTTTGCGAACCTTGTTGGCTGCGCCGGCAATCTTGATTGCGCCTTCGGCGGCTGCGAACGACTCGTGGCCTGCGAGGAATGCGAAGCACTTAGTCTCGTCGCGGAGCAGACGGGCGGCCAGGTTGCCGTGGCCCAGACCCACCTTGCGGTCGTCGGCCACTGAGCCGGGGATGCAGAACGACTGCAGGCCCAGGCCGATGGCCTCGGCGGCGTCGGCAGCGTTTTTGCAGCCTTTCTTCAGAGCGATAGCGGCGCCCACCACATAGGCCCACTTTGCGTTTTCAAAGCAGATGCCCTGAGTCTCCTCACAGGTCTTGTAAGGATCGATACCATACTTGTCGCAAATCTCATTGGCTTCCTCAATGTCCTTGATGCCCACTTCGTTGAGAGCGGCGAGCACTTGCTTGATGCGACGGTCTTGAGATTCAAAATTCACTTTTCTTATCATGATGTTATCCTCCTTACAATATTATTCTTTACGTGGGTCAATATATTTTGCTGCTTCCTCGAAACGGCCATAGTGGCCCTTGGCCAGTGCGAGTGCCTCTTCGGGAGTCTTGCCCTTCTTCAGCGCGTCGGTGAACTTGCCGAGGCTCAGGAACTCATAGCCAATCACCTCGTTGTTCTCGTCGAGTGCCATGCGTGTGCAGTAGCCCTCGGTCATCTCAAGGTAGCGCACGCCCTTGGCACGGGTGCCAAACATTGTGCCCACCTGGCTGCGGAGGCCCTTGCCGAGGTCTTCGAGCGATGCGCCCACCACGAGGCCGCCTTCGCTGAAGGCCGACTGGGTGCGGCCATAGGCAATTTGCAGGAACAGCTCGCGCATGGCGGTGTTGATGGCGTCGCACACCAAGTCGGTGTTCAGGGCCTCGAGCACTGTCTTGCCAGGCAGAATCTCGGCAGCCATTGCGGCCGAGTGGGTCATGCCCGAGCAGCCCACAGTCTCGATGAGGCACTCTTCAATCACGCCGTTCTTCACGTTGAGCGAGAGCTTGCAGGCACCCTGCTGAGGTGCGCACCAGCCAATGCCGTGAGTAAAGCCGGAGATGTCCTTGATTTCCTTCGATCTAACCCATTTTCCCTCCTCTGGAATTGGAGCTGAAGGGTGGTTAGCACCCTTTGCTACGCAGCACATGTTCTGTACTTCTTGTGAGTAAACCATAATAGTTTGTTTTAAAATAGTACTTATTTTAACAGTATAGATTTTCTTCTTAAACAATTGACACTGTCGGCGCTTGGCGGGCTGCTGGCATGCGCCTTGGCCGCCCCGCGCTTTTAGGTTTCAAAGTTACTCAAAAAAATCATATTGGGCATTATGGCCGGTGATTATTTAATATATTTTTATGTAATCAAGGCTCACCACGGAATCAGATATTGGCGGCCTTCGTGGGGCGGCTCGGGTGCGCGGCGGGCAGCGGGACGGCGGGCTATGGTGGCCACGGTGCGCCAGCCCTGCGTCTTGTTGCGCACGCTCACGCGCGCCAGGCCCAGAAACTCGCCTGCCTTGCGCCACACGAGGCGCATCACGTCGTCGAGGCTCGAAAATCCGGCCGCGCTGATGCGCACCAGCACTTTGCCGCCCGCCTCAAGGGTGGCAAACACCTGGTCGGATGCCGAGATGGTGTGGGGTGTTGCTAATGTTGCGTTCATGTGCTGTTCCTCCTTGTCATTTTTTGAATGCACTGCAAAATTATTAGCGTGGTGGGCAACTTGGTTGCCCACCACGCATAATGGAGGTTAAATAACATAATTTCTGCTGTGCAACTCGCTCACGCTCAGCACCCGCCTGTGGCGCTATGCCATGAGCACTAAATAAGTGGCAATCCCGGCGAATTGGTGGCATAAATGCACTTCAAGCTGTGCTGCTGGGGGGCTACGCCCGTCGGACGCGGCATGCCGCGTCCCTACGCTAAGTAGCTGACTTTGTGCGTTTTAACGCAATATCACACTTTTAAGCTATGGCGGCAGCAATGCGGCAATTTATGCCGTTTTTTTATGGCAAACGGCACAAATGCAATCACTTTTTCAGTGCTATGCCATGACTGCGGACTTAGCCGTGCTTCACTTTGAAGCGGGTGAAGGTCATGGCGGCTGCGTCGTAGTGCAGCACCTGGTTGGTGAGCAGTCGGCCCGTGCCGAGCAGGAATTTCAGCACCTCGGTGGCCTGAATGGTGCCTATGGTGCCGGGTATCGCCCCCAGTAGGCCGTAGGTGGAGCTGGGCACGGGGTTCTGCGGTTGGTTGCCAAAGAGGTCGCGGTAGTTGGCCGTGCCGGGCAGTATGGTCATCACGTTGCCCGAAAAC
The DNA here is from genome assembly GCA_963655175.1 of Wujia chipingensis. Taxonomy (GTDB): domain Bacteria; phylum Bacteroidota; class Bacteroidia; order Bacteroidales; family Muribaculaceae; genus Sodaliphilus. The sequence goes on from CAVKDU010000017.1 coordinate 3,760, forward strand.
TGGTTGATGCCGCCGTGCACCAGCGGTTTGCCGGCGGCCACGCAGGCATCGTTGATGAAGAATTTCGACTCGGAGTTGTCGGTGGCGTCGACCACTATCTCGTAGTCGGCCAGTATGCTGGCGGCGTTGTCGGCGTTGAAGAAGCAGTTGTATGTCACCACCTTCACGTCGGGGTTGAGCGCGGTGATGTGGTCGCGCGCGCTCTCCACCTTTGGCCGGCCAACGTCGGCGGTGGTGTGCAGCACTTGCCGCTGCAGGTTGCTAAGGTCGAGGCGGTCGCTGTCGACCACGCCCAGTGTGCCCACTCCGGCTGCGGCCAGATAGAGGGCCACGGGTGAGCCCAGGCCGCCGGCGCCTATTATCAGCACCCGCGACCGCAGCAGCCGCTCTTGTCCCTCTTCACCCACTTGCGGCAGCAGCAGGTTGCGCTTGTAGCGCTCTCGTTGTTCTGTTGTAAGCATTTCTTTATAATGTTTAAAGATTACAGTTGAAAGATTAAAGATTACAGTTGAAGGTTGAGTGTTGAAGCCATATACATTAAACTTTACCCCCCCAACTTAAAACCGCTTTCAACACTGTAATCTTTAATCTTTAAACTTTCAACTTTATTTGCGTGGTCGCACCAGCAACCAGTTGCTCTGGTGGGCGGTGTTGGCGAAGTGGTCGGCCAGCTCCACGGCTTTGGCGCCGCGGTCGGTGCGATACCACCCATAGGCCCAGCTGCCCATGTCGAGGTAGACGGCGTCTTTGGCGCCGAGGGCCACAAGACCGTTCAGAAACTCGTGGCCATACTGGCAGTCAACGCCTTGCACCACGGCAAAGCGGCCGTCGGCCATGAGGCACGCCGCGCGGAATATTATGTGCGCCTTGCGGTCGGTGATGGCCTGCGGTATGCGCTCGGCGTGGGCCGTGCCATTCTCCACCACCAGGCATTGCTGAAACATGCTGCCGCGGTCGGCCTCGGCCTTGTTGAGCGACTCGTTAAAACGGCCGTTGGGCCGTATGGCCACCATGTCGCCGCAAATGAGCATGTGGCCGGTGGCGGTCACGTCGTCGTAGCCCTGCATGCGCTTGCCTTGCACCACGTGGTCGCCGCAAATGCTCACGAGGTCGTCGCCCGTGAAGGCTGCCGCCACGGCCAGACACACGTCGGGGTCGTTGATGTCGGGGCGGGTGACGGAATACTCCACTCTGGCGCCAGGCTCGGCGGCAAGCACCAGATAGCTGTGGCCGGCGGCCTGCCTCACATCGGCGCTTATCACGCTGCCGCGCTGCGGCTCAAAGTGCCGCTCGCCGCCTGCACACGAGGCCATCAGCCCCAGCGGCACGGCGCTGCACACCAGCAGCGCCATCAGTTTGTTGCTTATCATCATAATATATTTATGTGTAACGTTTTTTTAGAGTTCCTCAATGAGTTTTGTCAACTGGCCGGCGAAGTGCGCCCAGTTGTGGGCATTGAGAAAGCGCTCATAGCTGTCGAGATCGGACGGCTGGCCGCCGTCCTCGGCCACGATGCGCGCCACGTCGGCCATAGAGCGAAACGTGCTGACGCTGAGCAGCGGCTCGGCGGCGTAGTCGCGAAACGAACCCACGTCGGGCCCTATCACCTTTGCGCCCACCGACAGCGAGTCCATCAGTATGCCCGAGCTAAGCACCGACTCGGCCGCGTAGGGTACCAGCACAAAGCGCGTGCGGGCCACCTCGGCCGCCAACTCGCTGAAAGTGATGCTGCGGTTGACAAACGTGGCCGACGGGGCCTGCTGTGCCAGCTGGGCAATGCGGGCGGCCAAAGCGGCGTCACCGCAGTGGCCCACAATGCGCACCCTGAGCGGCAACTGGTGGTCGGCCACATATTGCAGCCACTGGTCAACGCCTTTGTAGGGCGATATGGTGCCCCAAATCAGCACATCGGCCTCTGGCTCACGGCCAGCCGCCGCCTGGCGGCACTCCCGCGCCATGGCTATGCGGTTTTTGGTGGGATGGTGCAGCCACACGGCCCTGCCTTTGCGCCCGGGGCACTGGCTGCGCAGGGCGTCGAGGCCTTGGCTGGCGTGGGTCACCACAAGGCTGCTGTGGCGCATCAGGGCGCGGGTGATGAGCCGCTTCTGCCACTGGTGCGACGCGGCGTGGCTGCGGTTGTTGTGCAAAAACCACACCACCTTGTGCCCCGTGAGACGGGCCGCAGCCAGCATTGCCAGCGCGCACACCGTCTGCACCGCCCCGTGCTTGTAGTCGGGCACATTTTCAAGCCAGTGCAGCACCAGCGCATCGCCCGCAAGGCAGCGCGGCAGCATGCCTATGAGCGGATTGCGCGCGGGACCGTTGGCCACCTGCACTCCCGCGGCCTTCATTGCGGCCACGAAATCGCGTATGTAGGGGTTGGATTGCAGCCCGGCGTTGCCCAGCTGCTGCGGGTATACTACTATCTTCATATATGTCTATTATCTCTTTTGTTACGTCTTAGTGTTGCAATACGCCGTGGGCCGCTGCCAGCATTGGTCCGCGACACGGCTCCGGCCCAGTGCAAAGTTAGCACAAAAGCCCATAAGGCGGCCCGCCGCGGCCCAAAAAAATGAAAAACAACAGTTTGCCGCATTTTTTTGCCGCCGGTGGTGCGCGTGATTGAAAAATATTACCTACCTTTGCATTTGCGCTTTGCAGGAACGAATCTGCTTGGCGCACCGAGATTTATTAACTTATTTATTAACTATTTTATTTAATGAGCGAAGAATTAAAAAATTCTCCCAACGTAGGCAATGCCGATTTCGATTGGGACGCCTATGAAAATGGCGAAACTCAGAAGGGCAAATCTTTTGAGGAGCTTGAGAAGACGTATGACCAATCACTTGGCCACATTAAGGACAAGGAAGTAACCGAAGGTACCGTTATCGCAATCAACAAGCGCGAGGTAGTGGTTAACATCGGCTATAAGTCAGACGGCATCATTCCCTACAACGAATTCCGTTACAACCCCGACCTGAAGGTAGGCGACACCGTGGAGGTGTACGTTGAGAATCAGGAGGACCACAAAGGCCAGCTCGTGCTCTCGCACAAGAAGGCCCGTGCAGCCAAGAGCTGGGAACGCGTTAACGAAGCGCTTGAAAATGATGAAGTCATCAAGGGTTACATCAAGTGCCGCACTAAGGGTGGCATGATCGTTGATGTGTTTGGCATCGAGGCATTCCTGCCCGGTTCGCAAATCGATGTTAAGCCCATCCGCGACTACGACATCTTCGTGGGCAAGACCATGGAGTTCAAGGTTGTGAAAATCAACCAGGAATACCGCAACGTGGTTGTTTCTCACAAGGTTCTCATCGAGGCCGAGCTTGAGCAACAGCGCAAAGAGATCATCGCCAAGCTTGAAAAAGGTCAGGTGCTTGAAGGTACCGTTAAGAATATCACCCCCTACGGTGTGTTCATCGACCTCGGTGGCGTTGACGGCCTGATTCACATCACCGACCTCTCTTGGGGCCGCGTGAACAATCCCGCCGACATCGTGAAGCCCGACGAGAAGCTCAACGTGGTTATCCTCGACTTCGACGAAGACAAGAAGCGCATCGCCCTCGGCCTGAAGCAGCTGCAGCCCCATCCGTGGGACAAGCTCGATCCCAACTTGAAGGTTGGCGACAAGGTGAAGGGCAAAGTGGTGGTTATGACCGACTACGGCGCATTCGTGGAGATCGCCCCCGGTGTGGAAGGCCTGATCCACGTGAGCGAAATGTCGTGGTCGCAGCACCTGCGCTCGGCACAAGACTTCATGAAGGTAGGCGACGAAGTGGAGGCAGTGATTCTCACACTCGACCGCGAAGACCGCAAGATGTCGCTCGGCATCAAGCAGCTCAAGCCGGATCCCTGGGAAACTATCGAGCAGAAGTATCCCGTGGGCTCGAAGCACACAGCCAAGGTGCGCAACTTCACCAACTTCGGCGTGTTTGTAGAGCTTGAAGAGGGCGTTGACGGCCTCATCCACATCAGCGACCTGTCGTGGACCAAGAAGGTGAAGCACCCCAGCGAGTTCACCCAGATCGGTGCCGACATCGACGTGATGGTTCTTGAAATCGACAAAGAGAACCGCCGCCTCAGCCTCGGCCACAAGCAGCTCGAGGAGAATCCTTGGGACGTGTTTGAGACCATCTTCAAGGTGGGCAGCATCCACGAGGGCACCATCACCGAGAAGCTCGACAAGGGCGCTATCGTGAGCCTGCCCTACGGCGTTGAAGGCTTCGCCACTCCCAAGCACCTCATCAAGGAAGACGGCACTCCCGCCAAGGTTGACGAAAAACTGCCCTTCAAGGTGATTGAGTTCAACAAAGACGCTAAGCGCATCATCCTCTCACACAGCCGTGTGTTTGAAGATGAGCAGAAGGCCGACCACAAGTCAAGCCGCAAGCAAAGCAAGAAGGCCGAGGAGCCCGTTATGAGCACTCCCATAGAGAAGACTACTCTCGGCGACATCCAGGCTCTTGCCGACCTCAAGTCGAAACTGGCCAAGGGTGAGTAATCGCTCAAGGCACAGCCGCTAAGAGAGGCTGACAAACAAATACACAGGCGCGCACCGCTACCACAGCGGCGCGCGCCTTTCTTTTTCCCCCTACCCCCAACCAACCTTAAACCCTGAACTATTCCATCACTAAGTTGGTGCTATTGGGGTGCAAAAAAGAGGCTGTGCCGTAATTAAGTTTCTTACGGCACAGCCTCCTTTTGTGGGGTATTGTTGCGTTAGGGCTGGGGCTTGAAGGCGTTCCAGCCTTGGGCGCGGATTTCGAGTTCGTTGCCGTCGCGGCTCACGAGGCATGAGCCGAGTTCGGGCTTGGTGATGTGGCCTATGAGGCGGGCGGTGGTGAGCTGCTCGGCCTTCTGATGCTCGGAAAGCGGCACGGTGAACAGCAGTTCGTAGTCTTCGCCGCCATTCATGGCTGCGGTGACGAGGTTCATGTTGAGCTCTTCGGCCATGACGGCGGTCTGGTAGTCGATGGGGATGCGCTCCTCATAGACGCGGCAGCCCACGTTGCTGTCGTGGCAAATGTGCAGCAGTTCGCTCGATAGACCGTCGCTCACGTCCATCATGGCCGTGGGGTGGATACCGAGTTTTTTAAGTTCGGCTATCACGTCGCGGCGCGCCTCGGGCTTGAGCTGGCGCTCGAGCAGATATTCGCGGCCGGCGAAGTCGGGCTGGAAGTCGGCCTGCCCTGCCCCAGCCTCGCGCTCGCGCTCAAGCAGCTGCAGGCCCATGTAGGCCGCGCCCAGGTCGCCGCTGACATACACCAGGTCGGTGTCGCGGGCGCCGCTGCGGCGCACTATGCTGCCCTCCTCGCCCTCGCCGATGCAGGTGACGCTGATGAGCAGGCCGGTGACCGATGCCGATGTGTCGCCGCCCACGAGGTCGACGCCGTAGTGCTCGCATGCAAGCAGGACGCCGGCATATAGCTCGTTGATATGCTCCACCGTGAAGCGGCGGCTGATGCCGAGCGACACGGTGATTTGCCGCGGCACTCCGCCCATGGCATACACGTCGCTGAAGTTGACCACGGCAGCCTTGTAGCCGAGGTGCTTGAGCGGTGTGTAGGTGAGGTCGAAGTGTATGCCCTCGAGCAGGAGGTCGGTGGTGACGAGCGTGCGCTTGCGGCTGTCGCCGCTGTAGTTGAGCACGGCGCAGTCGTCGCCCACGCCAAGCTCGGTGGACTTGTTGACCGACTTGAAGTCGCGCGTGAGCTCACTGATCAGGCCAAACTCGCCGAGCGACGATATTTCTGTTTCGCTTTCGTTGGCCATGGGTTAGAGCTCCTGGAACTGGTTGATGATTTCCTTCATGATGAACGACATGCGCGGCTCGGCAGCGTTGGCTGCCTTCTGCACCTCTTCGTGCGACACCTTCTCGATTACGCCGTCGACGCCGAGGTCGGTGATCACCGACATGCCAAACACCTCCATGCCGCCATGGTTGGCCACAATCACCTCGGGCACCGTGCTCATACCCACGGCATCGCCGCCAATCACATGGAAGTAGTGATACTCGGCCGGAGTCTCGAATGTGGGGCCCTGAGTGCCCACATACACGCCCTCAACCACGCGGATGCCGTTGGCGGCAGCCACTTCCTTGGCCTTGGCAATGAGGCGCTCGCTATAGGCGTGACCCATGCCGGGGAAGCGCGGGCCGAGCTCATCGTAGTTTTTGCCGTGCAGCGGGTGCTCGGGGAAGAGGTTGATGTGGTCAGTGATGATCATGAGGTCGCCAATCTTGAAGCCGGGATTCATGCCGCCGGCGGCGTTAGACACGAAAAGCGTCTTCACGCCCAGCGCCTTCATCACGCGCACGGGGAAGGTGACCTCCTTCATCGAGTAGCCCTCGTAGAAGTGGAAGCGGCCCTGCATGGCCATGATGTATTTGTCGCCGAGGTTGCCGAAGATGAGGCGGCCCTTGTGGCCCTCGACGGTCGACACGGGGAAGTTGGGTATCTCCTCGTAGGGGATGGCCGTCTTTATGTCTATGTGGTTCACAAGTTCGCCAAGGCCGGTGCCGAGAATGATGGCGGTCTTGGGCAGTTGGCTCACTTTGCTTTTAATGTAGGCCGAGGTTTCGTTGATGCGCTCGAGCCAGTTGATTTCTTCTTTCATAATAGCAAATGTTGTGTTATTGTGTATAATACTATATGTGTTTCGTCTTTAATTTTTTGGGAATGCGGCTCACTCGTGCCCCTCGGCGGCCAGCGGGTTGGCGGCGGGGCGCGCCTCGATTTCGCGCGTCACCTCGTCGATGAATCCCGGCTCGCCCTCGGTGTGCAGGAATCCCACCTTGATGGGGATGTAGTAGATGCGGTCGCGCATGGTGGGCGGGAAGTAGGGATTGTTGATGATGCGCACGGCGTCCTTCTCGGTGGTGATGATGAACTTGCGCTGCCCGTCGAGTTCGTCGAGCACGCGGAAGATGTATTTAAAGTCGTCGCGCGAATACTTGTGGTGGTCGCCGTAGTGAATAAGCTTCACCGTGCCGGCGCCCGAGCGGCGCAGATATTTCAGAAAGTTGCGGTGGTTGGCGATGCCGGTGACGCCCAGCAGAGTGTCGGCGGGGCCAAGCAAGTGCAGGTCGGTGAGCTGCGGCCGGCTTATGGGGAACACGGGCTGCGGCGCGGCATAGCGCACGGTGGAGAAAAACAACTTGTGGTCGGCCGCCACAAACTCGCCTATGCGCTTCTGCGCCACGCGCAGGTCGATGGGGGCTATGTTGCTGGGGCACTTGGTGACCACAATGATGTCGCTGTAATACAGCATGTGGGGCGGCTCGCGCAACGACCCGAGGGGCATCAGGTGGTCTTCGTCGGGCAGACGGTTGAAGTCGACCAGCACAATGTTGACCTTGGGCTTCACATAGCGGTGCTGGAAGGCGTCGTCGAGGATGAAGAGATTGATGTCGGGGTTGATGCGCATCATCTCGTGAATGCCCTTGCGGCGGCTCTCGCACACGGCCAGGGTGATGCAGTGGGCAAACTTGTGGTAGATTTGGTAGGGCTCGTCGCCCAGGTCGCTGGCCGAGAGCGTGGGGCTGGCCAGAATGAAGCCGCTGGTGTCGCGCTTGTAGCCGCGGCTTAGCACGCCTATGCGGTAGCGCTGGCACAGGTGCTCAATGAGATACTCCACATGCGGCGTCTTGCCTGTGCCGCCCACGGTGATGTTGCCCACGCTCACCACCGGCACATCGAAGCTCTCGCGCTTGAGCAGACCTGCCTTGAAGGCATAGTTGCGCAGAGCCACCCCGGCCCCATAGAGCCACGAGAACGGGGTGAGCAGGGCGTCGGCCACAGCCTTGCGCCGCTTTTCGCTGAACAGGTCTTTTATGTCGTTAATGTCGATCAATTTCCTTATTATAGCAGTTATTGTAGTTGTCGGTAAGCACCATGCGGTGCTTTTTTCACTTCACCTCCATAGGCTCCATGAGGCACAATATCTGGTCGCGCGCCATTATGCGCTTGAGGCTGGCGTAGCACGAATAGAATATGCCCATGCGCTCGCCGAGGCGGCTTTCGGCGGCATCGGCGCCATAGCGCTTGAGCAGGCGGCCGAGGCGGTCGGTGTCGGCGGGATAGCTGCGGGTGGCATACTGGCCGCTCTTGAGGCTGGCCTTGGCGGCCACATAGCACACAGCGTCATCAATGCCGCCGAACTCGTCGACGAGGCCTATCGACAGGGCGGTGCGCCCGTCCCACACGCGGCCCTCGGCAATGGCCTTGATGGAATCCTGCTTTATGCCGCGGCCATCGGCACACCGCCGGGTGAAGAGCTCATAGCCGCGGTTGACGTAGGCCTGCATCATAGCACGCTGCACGGGAGTGAGCGGCTTGGTGAAGTTGCCGAAGTCGGAGTTTTTGTTGGTTTTGACCACGCTGAAGCGCACGCCCAGCTTGTCGGTGAACAGGCCGCCCAAGTTGGGCACCATGCCAAAGATGCCAATGCTGCCCGTGATGGTGACCGGCTCGGCAAAGATGCGGTCGGCGCCGCACGATATGTAGTATCCGCCCGAGGCTGCGAGGTCGCCCATCGACACTGCCAGCGGCTTGCCGCTGCGCTTGAAGTCGTCGAGCGCCTTCCATATCTGCTCGGAACCGTAGGCGCTGCCGCCCGGCGAGTTGACGCGCAGCACGAGGCCTTTCACGTCGTCGTCGTCGCGCAGTTCCTTTATCTGGTCGATGAGGTCGTCGCTGTCGATGCCGTCGCCGCTGGCTCGGGCTCCGTCGATCTCGCCCACGGCATAGAGCACGGCTATCTCGCCCTGCTTGCCGCCGCGGCCAGTGTCGGCGTCGGCCATGTCGGCCGGTTCAACCAGACGCAGGTCGTCGCCCTCGTTGATGTCGCTCATGCGGCGCAGGCGGCTCTCCATCTCGCTCTTGTAGCACAGCGCGTCGACCACGTGCAGCCTGACGAGCGAGTCGGGCGGCAGGGCCAGCAGCAGGGTGTCGGCAAGGCGGTTGAAGTCGTCGCGCTTGATTTTGCGGCTCTCGGCCATCTGCGAGGCCATGCAGCCCCAAATGCTGCCCATGTAGTGCTGCTGTTGCAGGCGGTTGGCCGGGCTGATACTGTCGAGGATGTAGGGCTCGACGGCGCTCTTAAACGTGCCCACGCGCACCACCTGCATCTCCACGCCCAGTTTGTCGAGCAGCCCCTTGTAGGAGGGGATCACCGCCGCAAGGCCGTGCACGTCGACGGCACCAATGGGATTGAGGAATATGCTGTCGGCCACCGAGGCCACATAGTAGTCGGCCTGCGTTATGGCTTGGCCGCCATAGGCGTAGATGAATTTGCTTTTGCCAGCCTTCTTGAAGTCGGCCAGCGACTTGCGCAGCTCGTAGAGGGTTGCGGGGTTGGCGCTGGCGCCCTGACAGTCGATGTAGATACCGTCGACCTTGTCGCTTGCGGCAGCCGCGGCGATGGCGGCCTTAAGGGTGGCAAGGCTGGGCGGCGAGGGCACGCCGCGCACGAGGTCGGTAACCGACACGTCGGCCATGCCGTCGCGCTCGGGAATGTCGCCCTTGAGGGTGATGTGCAGAATTGAGTTGTCGTCGATGGTGCGGGCCTCGCCCGCCCCCATCGCACCGATGATGGCGAAGCTCGTCACCACCGCCGAAAGGGTGAACACCATGAGGGCCAGCGTGACCCCCACAAACGAACCGCACACCACGAGCAGGAATTTCTTCATCATAGTAGCTAAAACCGTTGATATCTTATTATGACTGCTAAACTTAAGTAACCGGCCCGCTGCCACCCAGGCGGCAGTGTGCCATTAAATACACAAAGTTAGAAAATTATTTTACATTATCACGCGTGCGAATAAAATATTTTTGAATAAAACTTTTAGGCGGCCCACTGCTTTAATATGACACTTAAAATCAGTATATTTGCAAATTATTTTAGCATATAATGAAAAAGAAACTGAGCATAGATGGCGTTGAGCTGGCCTACACCGTTGAGGGAGAGGGACTTCCAGTGATTTTAATGCATGGCTGGGGGTGCAACCACACCACGGTGGCCAGCATCGAGCGCGTGCTGACGGCGATGGGTCTGAAGGTGTATAACGTGGACTTTCCCGGGTTTGGCGAAAGCACCGAGCCGCCCAGCGTGTGGGGCGTGGACGCCTACACGCGCCTCATCGAGAAGATGGCCCAGAGCGAGGGCATCAGCAGCCCCATACTCATAGGGCACTCGTTTGGCGGCCGCGTGGGCATACTGTATGCCTCGCGCAACGCCACGCGCAAGCTGATACTGGTCGACGCCGCCGGCATCAAGCCTCGACGCACGCTGCGCTACTACTGGAAGGTGTATTCCTACAAGGCCTACAAGCACCTTGTGTGGGCCGTGATGGGCCGCAAGCGCGGCGAGCAGCTGCTGAACCGCTACCGCTCGAAGGTGGGCTCGAGCGACTACACGCAGGCATCGCCGCGGATGCGCGCCATTATGAGCCGCGTGGTGAACGAAGACCTGAAGCACTGCATGCCGGCCATCAAGTGCCCCACCCTGATGATTTGGGGCGAGAACGACACCGCCACTCCGCTGGCCGACGCCAAGACCATGGAGCGCCTCATTGAAGGCTCGGGCCTCGTGTCGTTTCCCGGCTGCGGGCACTACAGCTTCCTCGACAACCCCGTGCAGTTTGCAGCGGTGCTGCGCAGCTTCCTGGCCGACGACGCCAAGGCCGGCAAGGCACAGAACAGTTAAGGCATTTTTTTGACAAGGAACTAAAAAGGAACATACACAAAAATGACGATAGAGTTGATTGCAAACGTGATTTTACTGATTTCGGCCGTGGCCGCACTGGCCGTGATGCTGAAATGGGACATGCAGATGCTGCAGCAAAACAGCTACCGCAACGAGCGCTACACGGCGTGGCTCAAAGAAAGCGACGACTACTACTCGACCAAGCGCGTGATTGACGCGGCCGTGCTTGTGGTGTCGCTCACCACTCTGGCCCTGCAATCGTTCTACGTGGTGGGCCTGCTGGCCGTGGTGCTGCTGGCGCAGGCCGCAACGCTGCTTAGGCGCAAATACAAGAAGCCGCTGGTGTTCACCAAGCGTGTGCGCCGCCTCTACTTCACCGAGCTGATTCTGATGCTTATAGTGGCCGCCTGCGCCGCCGTGGCCGGAGCCGACGCCACCGACAGCACCCGCATAGCCACCGGCGCGCTGCTGGTCATGCTCACCTTCTCGTGGGCCTGCACGCTGGCCGCCAACTGGCTGATGAAGCCGGTGGAGAAGCACATTAGCAACGGATTTGTGCGCGACGCCGAGCGCCGCCTGGCGCAGATGCCCGGCATGACGGTGATAGGCATCACCGGCAGCTATGGCAAGACCAGCACCAAGCACTACCTGCAGCGCATACTCAGCGAGCAGTTCTCGGTGCTGATGACCCCAGGCAGCTTCAACACCCCGATGGGCGTGGTGCGCACGGTGCGCGAGCTGATGCAGCCCTACAACGAGATTTTCATATGCGAGATGGGCGCCAAAAACATTGGCGACATCAAGGAGATTTGCGACATAGTGCATCCGAAATACGGCATCATCACCGCCGTGGGCGCGCAGCATCTGGAGTCGTTCAAGACCATAGAGAATGTGCAGCGCACCAAGTTTGAGCTGGCCGACGCCCTGCCGGCCGACGGACTGGCCGTGGTGAACAACGACTTTGAATATGTGGCCAACCGACCGGTGAACAACGTGCCCGTGATAAGATACTCGGTGGGCGGCGGCAAGGACGTGGACTACTGCGCGCGCAACGTGCGCTACAGCAGCCACGGCACCACATTCACCGTGGTGGGCGGCGGCCGCGACCTGGAGCTGACCACCAAGCTCGTGGGCGAGTGCAACATTAGCAACCTGATTGCCGCAGTGGCCATGGCCCGCCACCTGGGCGTGCCCGACGAGAAAATTCGCTACGCAGTGAGCAAAATCGAGCAGGTGGAGCACCGCCTCAACATGAAGCGCACGGCGGCAGGCATCACCATAATCGACGACGCCTACAACTCCAACCCCACCGGCTCGCGCATGGCACTCGACGTGCTGAGCCAGATGACAGGCGGCAAGCGCATAGTGATTACCCCCGGAATGATAGAGCTGGGCACCGAGCAGCGGCACTACAACGAGCTGCTGGGCGAGCACATAGCCGAGACGTGCGACGTGGCCATAGTGGTGGGCCACTACAACCGCGAGGCCATTATGGCCGGCATCGAGCGCAAGGGCATGGACCCGGGCAAGGTGCACGCCGTAGACACCTTTGCCGAGGCGCAGCAGCTGATGCTGGGTCTGGCCACGGCGGGCGACACGGTGCTGTATGAAAACGACCTGCCCGACACGTTTAAGTAACGCGGCGTGCAGTAGAGCGACGAAAGTGAAAGAGAGAGAGACAGAAAACAATATAAAAAATACATACACAACAAAAACAGTAAGACGATAGATGAAGACGAATATCGGCGTGTTTTTCGGCGGACGTTCCACCGAGCACGAAATTTCAGTGATTTCGGCATCGCAGGCAATGCATGCGATTGACAGGGAGAAATATAACGTTACGCCAATCTACATCACCAAGAAGGGTGTTTGGTACACCGGCGAGGCCCTTTTCGACGTGGCCAACTACCGCGACATCGACGCGCTGCTAAAGCAGTGCGAGCAGGTGTATATGAAACCCATCTACGGTGACTACAATCTATATAAAGAGCACAAGTCAATGTTCAAGACCGACGTGATTGAACACCTCGACGTGGTGCTGCCCGTGCTGCACGGCACCAATGGCGAGGACGGCACCTTTGAGGGCGTGATTGAGACCATAGGCATCCCGTTTGCCGGCTGCAACACCCTGGCCAGCGCCAACGGCATGGACAAGATTACGATGAAGATGATTCTGCGCGAGGCGGGCGTGCCCGTGGTGGACTACGTGTGGTTCACCGACAAGCAGTGGTTTTCGCAGCGCGACGAGCTGATAGCCCGCATCGAGGACAAGATAGGCTACCCCGTGATAGTGAAGCCCGCCAACCTGGGCTCGAGCGTGGGCATAGGCAAGGCCGCCAACCGCGAGGAACTGGTGGAGAAGGTGGACGCCGCCGAGGTGTACTCGACCCGCATCATAGTGGAAGACCTGGTGGAAGACCTGCAGGAGATTAACTGCTCGGTGCTGGGCGACTGCGACGACTACCGCATGAGCGTGCTCGAGGAGCCCATAAAGACGGGCGACTTCCTGAGCTATGAGGACAAATACATGGGCGGCCACAAGGGCGCCAAGGGTATGCAGGCATCGTCGAAGCGCATTCCCGCCGAGCTGCCCGAGGACGAGACCAAGCGCATCCAGCACCTGGCCGGCGAAACCTTCAGAGTGCTCTCGTGCCACGGCGTGGCCCGCGTCGACGTGATTGTAGACCGCAAGACGCGCGACATATATGTGAACGAGATCAACACCATTCCCGGCTCGCTGTCGTTCTACCTGTGGAAGGCCAGCGGTATCCCATTCACCGAGCTGATGAACCGTCTGGTGCAGCTGGCGCTGAAGCGCAAGCGCGAAGAGGGCAACAAGACGGTGTCGTATGACCACAACATATTCTCGCTGGGAGCTGGCGTGAAGGGCGGCAAACTGGGCACAAAGCACTGATGCCCCGCGACCGCGCGCAACAAAAACAAACTGACAAGCAAACAACTGAAAATGAAGAAATTTAAAGAATATAACAAATTCAACCTCAGCGAAATCAACAAAGAGGTGCTGAAGAAGTGGGACGCTGAAAACGTGTTCTCGCAAAGCATTAAGGTGCGCGACGGCGCACCCACATTCGTGTTCTATGAAGGCCCGCCATCGGCCAACGGCATGCCGGGCATCCACCACGTGATGGCGCGCTCGATTAAAGACATCGTGTGCCGCTACAAGACCATGAAGGGCTTCCAGGTGCTGCGCAAGGCAGGCTGGGACACCCACGGACTGCCCGTGGAGCTCGGCGTGGAGAAGAAGCTGGGCATCACCAAGGTGGACATTGGCACCACCATAAGCGTGGAGGACTACAACGCCACCTGCCGCAAGGAGGTGATGAAATACACCAGCGAGTGGGAAGACCTGACCCACAAGATGGGATACTGGGTGGACATGAAGAACCCCTACATCACCTACAAGAACAGCTACATCGAAACCCTCTGGTGGCTGCTGAAGCAGCTCTACAACAAGGGTCTGCTGTATAAGGGCTACACCATTCAGCCCTACTCGCCCGCCGCAGGCACCGGCCTCAGCTCGCACGAGCTGAACATGCCCGGCTGCTACCGCGACGTGAAAGACCAGACCGTGACGGCGCAGTTTGCCGCAGCCGACGACGGCAGCAAGGTGCTGGCCGAGATTCTGGCCAAGGCCGACAAGGAGTGGGCCGAGGCAGGCGTATACTTCCTGGCATGGACCACCACGCCGTGGACACTGCCGTCGAACACGGCACTGTGCGTGGGTCCGAAATATGACTACGTGGCCGTGGAGAGCTACAATCCCTACAACGGCAAGAAGGCAATATATGTGATGGCCAAGGCCCGCCTCAACGCCTACTTCAAGGCCGAGGGCGCCGAAGCCGCGCTCGACTCCTACAAGCACGGCGACAAGGTGGTGCCCTACAAGGTGATTGCCGAGTTCAAGGGCACCGACCTCGAGGGCATGCACTACCGCCAGCTGTTCCCCTGGGTGAAGCCGGTGGACAAGACCGACGACGGCCAGATTGTGGGCAACGACAACGGCTTCCGCGTAATTCTGGGCGACTACGTGACCACCGACGACGGTACGGGCATCGTGCACATTGCGCCCACATTCGGTGCCGACGACGCCAATGTGGCCCGCGCCGCAGGCATCCCGTCGCTGTTTATGATCACCAAGAAGCTTGAGACCCGCCCCATGGTGGACCTCGAGGGAAAATACTGGAAGCTCGACGAGCTCGACCAGGACTTCGTGAAGAAATATGTGAACGTGGAGCTGTATAAGGAATACGAGGGCGCATATGTGAAAAACGCCTACGACCCCAAGTACACCGTCGACGGCAAATATGACGAGGCCGCGGCCACCAAGGCCGAAGACCTCAACGTGTATATGTGCGTGCGCATGAAGCAAGACGGCACCGCCTTCAAGATTGAGAAGCACGTGCACAACTATCCCCACTGCTGGCGCACCGACAAGCCCATCCTCTACTACCCGCTCGACAGCTGGTTTATCCGCTCGACGGCATGCCGCGACCGCATGGTGGAGCTCAACAAGACCATCAAGTGGAAGCCCGAGCACACAGGCACGGGCCGATTTGGCAAGTGGCTTGAGAACCTCAACGACTGGAACCTGAGCCGCAGCCGCTACTGGGGCACTCCGCTGCCCATTTGGCGCAGCGAAGACGGCGAGGAGAAGTGCATTGGCAGCATCGAGGAGCTGTATGGCGAAATCGAGGAGAGCGTGAAGCGCGGCTTCATGGCCAGCAACCCCTATAAGGACAAGGGCTTCACACCCGGCGACTACAGCAGCGAGAACTATGAGAAGATTGACCTGCACCGCCCCTATGTGGACAACATAGTGCTGGTGTCGCCCACCGGCAAGCCCATGAAGCGCGAGAGCGACCTGATAGACGTGTGGTTTGACAGCGGTTCGATGCCCTATGCCCAGTTGCACTACCCGTTTGAAAACAAGGAGCTGATTGACGGCCGCAAGTTCTACCCCGCCGACTTCATTGCCGAGGGCGTGGACCAGACGCGCGGATGGTTTTTCACACTGCACGCCATTGCCACAATGGTGTTCGACAGCGTGGCCTACAAGTCGGTGATCAGCAACGGCCTTGTGCTCGACAAGTTTGGCAACAAGATGAGCAAGCACAAGGGCAACACGGTGGACCCCTTCCGCGCCATCGAGGACTACGGCACCGACCCCCTGCGCTGGTACATGATAAGCAACTCGTCGCCGTGGGACAACCTGAAGTTTGACGAGGCGGGCGTGACCGAGGTGAGCCGCAAGTTCTTCGGCACCCTCTACAACACCTACTCATTCTTCGCCCTGTATGCCAACGTGGACAACTTCGACCCCGCCGCCGAGCAGATTCCCGTGGAGCAGCGTCCCGAAATCGACCGCTGGATCATATCGCTGCTCAACACCCTTGTGAGCACCGTGGACAGCGAGCTGGCCGACTACGAGCCCACCAAGGCTGCGCGCGCCATCAGCGAGTTTGTCACCGAGAACCTGAGCAACTGGTATGTGCGCCTCAACCGCAAGCGCTTCTGGGGCGGCGAGATGGACAGCGACAAGCTGGCCGCCTACCAGACGCTGTATCAGTGCCTGGTGACCGTGTCGAAGCTCATGGCACCCATCGCGCCCTTCTACAGCGACCAGCTGTACCGCGACCTCTCAGGCAGCGCCGAGTCGGTGCACCTGGCCCTGTATCCCGAGGCCAACGCAAGCGTGATCGACAAAGACCTTGAGCACCGCATGCAGATGGCCCAGAGCATCACCTCGATGGTGCTGTCGCTGCGCCGCAAGAAGAACCTCAAGGTGCGCCAGCCCCTCACCGCCATCATGGTGCCCGTGGCCGACGAGGCCCAGCGCAAGGCCATAGAGGCCGTGAGCAACCTCATTGTGAACGAGGTGAACGTGAAGGGCATAAAGTTTGTGGGCAACGACGAGGGCATTCTGGTGAAGCGCATCAAGCCCGACTTCAAGAAGCTGGGCCCGAAATACGGCAAGATTATGAAAGACCTTGCCAAGGCCCTCACCACCATGCCGCAGGCCGGCATCATCGACTTTGAGAACACCGGCAGCTGCACGCTCGACGTGGCCGGACAGCAGGCCGTGGTCACCCTCGACGACGTGGAAATCATCAGCGAGGACATTCCGGGCTGGCTGGTGGCCAACGAGGGCAGCCTGACCGTGGCGCTCGACATCACCGTGACCGACGAGCTGCTGCGCGAGGGCATGGCCCGCGAGCTGGTGAACCGCATTCAAAACGTGCGCAAGAGCAAAGACTTCGACATCACCGACAAGATAGCAGTGACCATCGAGCCCAACGACAACACCGACGGCGCAGTGGCCAGCTTTGGCGACTACATTGCCAAGCAGGTGCTGGCCGTGAGCGTGAAGGTGGCGGCCGTCGACGCGGCCGACCCCGATGCCGTGCAGCTCGACATGGACGGCTTCAAGCTGCTGGTGAAGGTAACCAAGGCGTAAGTAAAGCATACAAGCATAAACAAAAAGGGCGCGGCACGGCCGGCACACTGCGTGCCCACCGGTGCTCGCCCTTTTTTCTCAACAATAACTATAAAAGAAAGGATTGCACCATGACAGGCGACACTGAAAAGACGAGATACTCCGACGAGGAGCTGATGGAGTTCAAAAAGGTGATTCTCGAAAAACTCGAGGTAGCCCAAAGGAACTATGAGCAGCTTAAGGCAAGCGTCATGGCCGACGAGTCGGCCGCATCGTTCAACGCGCTCGAAGAGGGCGCAAGCACCCTTGGCAAGGAGGAGGCCGGCCAGCGCGCGCAGCGGCAGATGGAGTTCATCAAAAAGCTGCAGGCCGCACTTGTGCGCATCGAGAACAAGACCTACGGAATTTGCCGCGTCACCGGCAAGCTGATTCCCAAGGGACGGCTCTTGGCTGTGCCGCACACCACGCTTTCGGTGGAGGGCAAGGAATTGGAGCAAAAGCAGAAAACAGGTTATAAATGAGCAAGAATTTCAACGGGAAGCTTGCCGCCATCATCATCGTTGTGGCCGTAGTCGTGGACCAGGCGGTGAAGATTTGGGTCAAGACACACTTCTACTATGGCGAGGAGCTGGACATAACCAGCTGGTTCAAGCTGGTGTTTATTGAAAACAACGGCATGGCCTTCGGCATGGAGCTGGGCAGCAAGTTCCTGCTCACATGGTTCAGGATAATAGCGGTGTGCGCGTTTGTGTACTACTTGTACCGCATTCGCAACCGCGCCGACCTGCAGCGCGGCTACGTGGCGTGCGTGGCGCTGATCACCGCAGGCGCCCTGGGCAATGTGATCGACTGCATATTCTACGGACTGATTTTCAACGACCCGCCACTCTACGAGGTGGCGCAGCTGTTTCCGCCCGACGGCGGCTATGGCACGCTGTTCAACGGCCGCGTGGTAGACATGATCTACCTGCCGCTCGCGTCGTGGGACTGGCCGTCGTGGATGCCCATGGTGGGCGGCGAGCACTTTGTGTTTTTCCAGCCCATATTCAATGTGGCCGACGCCTGCCTCAGCGTGAGCGTGGTGGTGCTGATACTGTTCTACAGCCACAACATCTCCGGCTCGCTCGACTCGGCCCATGCGGCCAGTGAAGGCGAAAGCGAGGACGGCGGCACGCCGCAGAGCAACAAATAGCATACACACAAAAGGAAAAAAATGACAATGGTCAAGAGCAAAGCATCATCAATCATGGCACTGGCAGCCGCCGCACTTGTGGCGGTGGGCGCCGTGGGCTGCAGCAAGGCGCCGCGCGGAGTGATTAGCGAGGGCGACATGGCCGACCTGATAGTGGACCTGACCAAGGCCGACGCCTATCTGGGCATGTATCCCGACAAATTCCCCGACGACTCGTCGAAGCAGGCCCTGAAGCAGTCGGTGTTTGCCATGCACCACGTGACGCAGGCCGACTACGACTCGTCGATGGTGTGGTATGCCCACAATCTGGACGTGTACGACGATGTGTATGACCGCGTGGTGAAGCAGCTCACCAGCGACCAGCAAGACCTCAACAAGCAGCTGGAGAAAGGCGGCGGGCTGGCAGCGGCCGGCAACGCCGGCGATGACGGCGGCGACAACGAGAGCAACCCGGCCGACTCGTGGCAGAAGCGCACCTACACCCAGCACGGCGACACCGCCGACCTGTGGGCCGGCCAACGCGCCTGGCTGCTGACGGGAGTGGTGCCGCGCGGCTATGTGACATTCGACATCAAGCCCGACGGCGAATACCGCAGCGGCGACCGCTATCAGCTCAACTTCAAGCTGATTGACGGCGGCGGGCGGTTTGCCGTGGTGATGGGCGCCGACTACAGCGACGGCAGCACATCGGTGGTGCAGCGCAGCTCGTGCGAGGGCGGATGGACGGCATTCGAACTGCAGACCGACCGCGACCGCATAGTGCGCCGCGTGTTTGGCTATGTGAGCTACGACCTGGGCGCGCGCACCTCGGTGGCGTTCATCGACAGCGTGTCGCTGCTGCGCACCCACTTCGACCAAAGCAAATATTCCACCCTGAGCGTGCAGCGGCTGCTGCGCCGCGACCAGGCAGTGCAGTCAGCACCAGCGGCAGTCCCCAAGGCACCGGTGCGCCAGCTGCCCGCCGAAAAGCGGCAGGCTCCGGCCACGCCGGCCACCACGGGCCGCTACAAGCCCAAGCCGGGAGTGAACAAGTCGAGCCGCAGCCTGCACGTCGACGCCAGCGTGAATGCCGCGCACTGCAGCCGCTGACAGCGATAAAAAAAGAAAAGCAATATATGGCAGTGCGCAAATTCATAGCAAACTACACCCTGGCCTGCGGCCAGATGTATATCAACCACATATCCACCCTATCGGAGGGCGGCGAGTTGCTGGGCCTGCGCAAGGCCGACGGCGAGCTGGCCTGCACGCGATATGTGGCAGGCGTGCTGTGCCTGATGCCCGAGGGCTGCCGGATTGGGCCAATCGAGAGCAAAGACACGCTGATGCCTAAGTCGGCCCGAATTGGCGAGTGCGCCGTGGCCTACGAGCTCGACCCCGAGTCGGGCCACACCAGCGTTTTATAAAAAAAGACAACGACAAAAACAGACAAATATGAGCGTAGCAATAGTGAAATACAATGCCGGCAACGTGTTTTCGGTGATGTGCGCCATGAAGCGCATAGGCGTCGAGGCCCTCGTGACCGACGACCCCGATGCGCTGCGCCGCGCCGACAAGGTGATTTTCCCCGGCGTGGGCGAGGCGGCCACCGCCATGGCCTATCTGCGCGAGCACCGGCTCGACGAGGTGATCACCAGCCTCACGCAGCCGGTGCTGGGCATATGCATAGGCATGCAGCTGTTGTGCAACGGCAGCGAGGAGGGCCGGGCGCGCTGCATGGGCGTGTTCAGCGACGTGGAGGTGCGCCGGTTTAGCAACGCCGGGCATCCCGAGTGCAAAATTCCGCACACGGGCTGGGACACCATAGCCGTGACCGACGCAGCCAACGGCCTGATAGCCCCCGGGCTTGACGGCAGCCACGTGTATTACGTGCACAGCTACTATGCGCCGCTGTCGCGGTTCACCATTGCCACCACCAGCTATCTGCTGCCCTACAGCGCCGCGCTGCGCCGCGGCAACTTCTACGGCACCCAGTTCCACCCCGAGAAGAGCGGCAGCGTGGGCGAGGGCATATTGCGTAAATTCATTGAGCTATGATAGAAATAATTCCCGCAATCGACATAATCGACGGCAAGTGCGTGCGCCTGAGCCGCGGCGACTACCAGACGAGCAAGGTGTATAACGAGCAGCCGCTGGACGTGGCGCGGGCCTTTGAGGACTCGGGATGCACGCGCCTGCACCTGGTGGACCTCGACGGAGCCAAGTCGAGCCACATAGTGAACTGGCGCGTGCTGGAGCGCGTGGCCGGACACACGGGCCTCACCATTGACTTCGGCGGCGGCCTGAAGAGCGACGACGACCTGCGCATAGCCTTTGAGTGCGGCGCGCAGATGGTGACCGGAGGCAGCATAGCCGTGAGCGACCACACCACCTTCGAGCGGTGGCTGGCGCGCTATGGCGGCGAGCGCATAATTCTGGGCGCCGACTCGCGCGGAGGCCGCATATCCACCAACGGCTGGCTCAGCGACAGCCAGGAGCAGCTGGTGCCCTTCATCAGGCAGTATATGCAGAAGGGCGTGAAGCAGGTGATAAGCACCGACATCGACAAAGACGGCATGCTGCAGGGCCCGGCCGTGGAGCTGTATGCCCAAGTGCTGGGCGAGCTGCCAGGGCTGCACCTCACAGCCAGCGGCGGCGTGAGCTGCATGGCCGATGTTGAGGCCCTGGACCGCGCCGGCGTGCCCGACGTGATAGTGGGCAAAGCCATATATGAGGGCCGCATTGCCCTCGACGATTTGAAACACTTTAACTACCAACGCCAATGCTCGCAAAACGCATAATTCCGTGCCTCGATGTGAAGGACGGCACCACCGTGAAGGGGGTGAACTTTGTGAACTTTAAAGACGCCGGCGACCCCGTGGAACTGGGCAAACGCTACAGCGACGAGGGCGCCGACGAGCTTGTGTATCTCGACATCACCGCCTCGCTCGAGGGGCGCGACACATTTGTGAGCCTCGTGCGCCGCGTGGCCGAGCGCATCAGCATCCCATTCACCGTGGGCGGCGGCATAGGCTCGGTGGACGACGTAGACCGCCTGCTCAACGCCGGCGCCGACAAGATATCGATCAACTCGTCGGCCCTGCGCCACCCGCAGCTCATCGACGACATCGCCACCCGCTTTGGCAGCCAGGTGTGTGTGGTGGCCATCGATGCGCGCCAGCTGCCCGGCAGCGACGAGTGGCTGTGCTATGTGAAGGGCGGACACGAGCCCACCAGCCGCCACCTGCTGGAGTGGGCGCGCGAGGCGCAGGAACGCGGCGCGGGCGAAATTCTGTTTACCAGCATGGACCACGACGGAGTGAAGCAGGGCTTTGCCTGCCACGCGCTGCGGCAGCTGCACGACGCGCTGTCGATTCCAGTGATAGCCTCGGGCGGCTGCGGCGCCATGAGCCACTTCAGCGACGTGTTTGCGAGCGGCATGGCCGACGCCGCCCTGGCCGCCAGCGTGTTTCACTTTGGCGAAATCGCCATACCCGAACTAAAGAAATACTTGGCCGCGCAGGGCATACCCGTGCGCCAAGACATATAAACTAACTAACGACAAAAAAATCAACTACAAAAGCAATATGGAACTCGACTTCAACAAAATGGGCGGACTCATACCCGCCATAGTGCAGGACGCACGCACCAAAAATGTGCTTATGCTCGGATTCATGAACCGCGAGGCCTACGACAAGACCCTGGCCACCAAAAAGGTGACCTTCTGGAGCCGCACGCGCAACAAGCTGTGGACCAAGGGCGAGGAAAGCGGACACTATCTGGACCTGGTGAGCATGACCGACGACTGCGACCACGACACGCTGCTGATTCAGGCCGTGCCCAACGGCCCCGTGTGCCACACCGGCTCGGCCACCTGCTTTGCCGACAGCAACGACCCCGGCGTGAGCTTCCTCAGCTATCTGCAAGAGTTCATCGACCGACGCCACCGCGAGATGCCCGAAGGCTCCTACACCACATCGCTCTTCAACAGCGGCATCAACCGCATGGCCCAGAAGGTGGGCGAAGAGGCGCTTGAAACGGTGATTGAGGCCACCAACGGCACCCACGGCCGCATGATATATGAGGCCAGCGACCTGCTCTACCACCTGATAGTGCTGCTCTCGGCCAAGGGCCTCACCATCGACGACGTGGTGAACGACCTGGCCTCGCGCCACCTCAAGAGCAAGGCGCAATACAACACCCACAAGGGCGAAGCATGACCGCGGCGCCACATTCCAATACACAGATTCACTAACAAAAAAAGAACTACATAGATAATGCTACGATTCTCAATCAAGGACTTCCAACAGACCCCCACCCCATTCTACTACTACGACCTGAACCTGCTCAACAAGACACTTGATGCCATCAACAAGCAGATAGAGGGCTACCCCTACACCGTGCACTACGCCATCAAGGCCAACGGCAACCCCACCATACTCAAGGAGGTGGTGAAAAAGGGCCTCGGCGTAGACCTGGTGAGCGGCGGCGAGATTAAAGCCTCGCTGGCGGCGGGCTTCAGCCCCGACAAAATGGTGTATTCGGGCGTTGGCAAGACCGATTGGGAAATCAACCTCGGCCTCGACAACGACATATTCTGCTTCAACGTGGAGTCGGTGCCCGAGCTGCAGGTGATCAACGAGCTGGCCGGCAGAAAGGGCAAGGTGGCCAACGTGTCGATACGCGTCAACCCCGACATCGACGCCCACACCCACCGCTACATCACCACCGGCACAGCCGAAGACAAGTTTGGCATCAACATCGAGATGCTGGCCCACGCCGTCGACACAGCCACGGCCCTGCCCAACATTCACCTGCGCGGCCTGCACTTCCACGTGGGCTCGCAAATCACCCAGATGAAGCCCTTCGCCATGCTGTGCGAGTCGGTCAACAGCCTGCTCGACTACTTCGACCGCCACCAGATTCACTTCGAGATGATAAACGTGGGCGGCGGCCTGGGCGTGGACTACGACGAGCCCGACATCAACACCATTCCCGACTTCGCGCACTTCTTCGACACCTTCAAGAAAAACCTGAAGCTGCGCAAAGGCCAGCAGCTGCACTTTGAACTGGGCCGCTCGGTGGTGGCGCAGTGCGGCTCGCTGATAGCCCGCGTGGTGTTTGTGAAGGAAAACCGCAACAAGAAGTTTGTGATTCTCGACGCCGGCATGACCGACCTCATCCGCCCCGCCCTCTACCAGGCGCACCACGTGATCCAGAACCTCACCTCGAGTGACACCGCCAGCGACGTCTACGACGTGGTGGGCCCCATATGCGAATCGAGCGACGTGTTCGGGCGCGACGAGCACCTGCCCGTCACGCACCGCGGCGACCTGGTGGCCATCCGCTCGGCCGGCGCCTACGGCGAGACCATGGCCTCGCACTACAACATGCGCCCGCTGGCCAAGAGCCACTTCTCGCGCAAGTAGCCACCGCGCGTGGCACGGAATTTGCAGTTCACAACCACAAAAAAAGTAACAGGAACTATGAACAATTTTGAGCAACTGATTGCATCCAGCCGCCCCACCCTGGTCGACTTCTTCGCCACATGGTGCGGGCCGTGCAAAATGATGCACCCCATTCTTGAAGAGATAAAGCAGACGGTGGGCGACGCCGCCACAGTGATAAAGATCGACATCGACCAAAACGAGCAGCTGGCCATGCAATATGGCGTGCAGGCCGTGCCCACGCTCATCATATTCAAGCAGGGCCAGCCCGTGTGGATGGCCACAGGCGTGCAGACCGCAGCCACCGTGGTAGAGCAGCTGCGCAAATTCGCATAACAATATTCTGACTTGCGCTTAATCCTCTTATATAAGCAATAATAAGTTAATCACAAAAAAACATTTTTATGTTATGGACAAGCTGCAACAACTATACCAAAAAAGGGACACCTTTCTGGAGTTCGGCCAAGATGCTCCAGAAGAGCTATCAAGGCAAATAAAAGAAACAGAACTTGAGGTCCTGAAATGTCGCCTGATGCCCATGATAGAACGGGCGGCAATAAAGAAAATCCCCGCATTGGGATTGGATAAAGATGTAATAGTGGCCTTCAAATACAAAGGCAGAGAGCTGGCGAGCATTGGAACATCAACTGATGCGGACAAAATGCGCGAATTCAACGTGGTGTGTGATGTTGCAAAAAAAGGTGCTGCTAACAATGACGATGCCACAGCAAATGACATTCACGGGCGGATAAGCACAGAACCTGCGATTAAAACCGAGCCTGAACGCGCAGCAATTAAAAAGCAACCCGCCAAGGGATTATGCGTATTTTTGCCAAACGGCGATATAATTCAAGACCGCGACACCTGCTCAACCATGGTCAGGGCAATTCAACATGCAGGCCTTATGAACGTTGCTCAGCTTAACATCATGCTCGACAAGCTTAATTTGGTGTCACGCGAGATAAACCTCAATCGCGCAAGCCAACAACACTATGCCGGTGACGGATTTTACATTAACACCCATTGCAACACAGCCACAAAGAAACGCCTGCTCGACCGCATATCATCGCTACTCAATCTTGGCTGGACGGTGGAAATCATCGATAAGGGAGAACTGCCATGCAATGCCTAAACACAGCTGCCAGCCAACGAAAAAGATGCGGCTTTTGGCGCAATTGCTTTGACAGACGCAAAAAAAGCATTAACTTTGCACCGCTTTTATGCCCACGGCAGCTGTTGCACGGGGCACTGAAGGGAATCTGGTCCGGTAGCTCAACTGGATAGAGCATCAGCCTTCTAAGCTGAGGGTTCTGGGTTCGAGTCCCAGCCGGATCACAAAAGGGTCATAAACTAAACCAGTTTATGACCCTTTTTTATGCGTTTTTTTAAGGGGCTGCACACCCCCTAATGGGATAATGTCATTGTTTGTCAAATGCGTGCCGGAGTCAGGCTCCTTTACATGCAAACTGTGGAGCACTCCTTCAGCACGCGTTGTGTGGGAATGTGATTAAATGCAGTTTCTGTTCCCTTTCTAAGCTGATATTGATTACGGGGTGACTATGATGATGGTGCCGCGGGTGCCCTCGCCGCCGTAGTCGGCACTGAGGGGCAGCTGGGCGCACAGGCAGGCAATGGCTTCGTCGGTGAGATGGGTGTCGGTTTCGAGCATGAAGGCTCCGCCGCTGCAGTGCAAGTCCCACACCTCATGGCCGCAGGCGTTGACCACTGTGGCAATGGCGTCTTGCGTCTGCCATGCGTCGGTGAAGTCGTCGATGGTGTCCATAGTTTTTTGCTGCGTGGCTAAAACACTATCTGCATAAGGGTGGCGTCGTGGTAGGCGCGGCCTTGCTTTATCCACGCCTTGAGGCGGCCCGACTCCTCAAAGCCCTCCTGCTTGAATATGGTGATGCAGGGCGCGTTGGTGTCGGCAATGACCACATACAGCTGGCGCAGGCCTATGTGGTCGCGCGCATACTGCTTGATGAGCCGCAGGGCGCGGCGGCCGTAGCCGTGACCCTGGCAGCCGGGGGCTATGAGCAGCCCGAGCTCGGCGCGGTTGTTGAGCGGGTCGAAGTCGATGAAGTCGACCGTGCCAATCGGTGCGGCGCCGGCACACAGGGTGATCATAAGGCGCAGCTGGCGCGAGGCATAGATGTCGCCCGTGTAGCTGCTGAGGTAGGCGGCCAGCAGGTGGCGCGAATATGGCGCCTGGGTGCCCGACACCGTCCAAAGTGCGGGGTCGTTTTCCCAGCCATAGAGGGTGTCGATGTCGGCAGGTTCAAGGGCGCGCAGGGCCACGGTGTCGTCGGAAATCAGGTTCATGACTGCTGCATTTTGGGTGATATCACAATGCCGTTCTGTGCCGAATAGATGTGGAAGCTGATGCCCGGGCGCGAGTAGCGCGCTATCAGCTCCACTATCTCGCCATAGGAGTGCGAGGCGTTGTCGATGAGCACATTGGCCGTTCCGCTGGCGGGCACGGTGGTGGCGTAGCGCGCTATGCCGCACTTGGCTGCCACGGCGGGCGCATTGGCGGCAAACACCACCCACTGGCCGCGCGAGGTGTCGGCATTGCTGCGGGCATTGGCATTGGGGCGCAGCATGCGGCGCAGGCGGGCCATGCCGGCACGCACACCCACACCGGCCTTGACGAGCGGATAGAGCAGCGCGCTGTAGCCCGGAAAGTGCTTGCGGTAGAATATGAGCATGGCGTCGTAGAACACGCGCACATAGCGCATCGAGTCCTTCTTGGTGCTCTCGCCCTTGTAGTGGACCATGTCGACGGGCAGATACCAGTTGTCGTATCCGGCCTTGGCCATGCGGTATGACAGGTCGATATCCTCGCCATACATGAAGAAGTCTTCGTCGAAGCCGCCCACACTCTTCAGCAGGCTTGTGCGGCAAAACATGTAGGCGCCGGCAAGAATGTCGATGCGGTGGGCCTCGCGCTCGTCGAGGTAGCGCAGATGATAGCGCGCAAACCAGCGCGAGCGAGGCATGAGCGACGACAGACCGAAGATTTTGCAAAACGACACCCATGGCGTGGGAAAGGCGCGCTTTGACTCGGGCAGAAACACGCCGTTGCCGTCAATCATGTGGACACCGATGGCGCCGCAGCGGCTGTGGGTACGCATCCACTCAAGCGGCTCGGCCAGGCACTTGTGGGTGATGATGGTGTCGGGGTTGAGGATGAGCGTGTAGCGGCCGCGGGCCTGGGCAATGGCGCGGTTGTTGGCGCGTGCGAAGCCCTCGTTGCGCTCGTTGACGATGAACTTAACCTCGGGAAAACGCTCGCGCAGAAAGCTGAGCGAATAGTCGCACTCGTCGTTGTCGACCACAAACACCTCGCCGCGGAGCCCCTTGAGGGCCTCGCGCACCGACAGCAGCGTCTGCTCCAGGAAATACTTGACCCGGTAGCTGACTATGACCACGCTGATGTCGATTGACTCGTCAACGCCGTCTGCCGTCATTTTGCACCGTTTATTTGCTTGTTGATCTGGTCGATGTAGTCGAGCACCTCGTCGCGGCCGCGGCCATCGGCGCTCGAGGTCATGAATATGGGCGGCAGCTCCTCCCACGACTTCAGCAACTCTTCCTTGTAGGCGGCCACATTGCGCGGGCCGGCATCGCGGCCCAGCTTGTCGAGTTTGGTGAACACGATGCTGAACGGCACCCCGTGCTCGCCCAGCCAGGTGAGGAAGTCGAGGTCGATGCGCTGCGGCTTGTGGCGGCAGTCGATGAGCACAAACAGGTTGGTCATCTGCTCGCGGCCCAGAATGTAGCTGTCGATGATGCGCTTCAGCTGCTCGCGGCTGTCCTTGCTGCGGGCGGCGTAGCCATAGCCGGGGAGGTCGACGATGTACCAGGCGTCGTTGATTTTGAAGTGGTTGATGAGCAGCGTCTTGCCCGGGGTGGCACTGGTCTTGGCCAGACCGTTGCGGCCGCACAGCATGTTGATGAGCGACGACTTGCCCACGTTGGAGCGCCCAATGAAGGCATACTCGGGCAGAGTGCCCTGGGGGCACTTGGCCACATCGGTGTTGCTTATCTCGAATTCAGCTTTCTTTATAATCATATAGTTGTGAGGTATGTTTCTGAGTGGTTCAACGCGTGGCGCAGCACCGCTGCCGCAGTGCGCGCCCATACATTAATATGCAAATATAGTTCTTTTCATCCACTTGGGCAACCCGCGGGCGGCGGCGCGTCAGCCTTTTTCGGGCTCTACGGCGGCGCAAAAGGCCGAATCGGGGCTGGGCGGGGTGAGCAGCACGGCGCCTTGGGCCACACTCTGCGGCGAGGCAATGACGAAGCGGCCACGCATGCCGCGCCGCCCGCAGGCGGCAGCCACAAGCCCCATGGTGGGGCGCAGGTTAAGCTCCACACACGGGTCGATGCCCACCGTGCCATCGGATGCGCGATAGAGCAGCATGTCGAGCCCCACCCAGCCATCGTAGCGCGCGGCCACCACACGGCGCACGGCCTCAACCGCCATCTGCTCAACGGCATCGAAGCCGGGATATAGCTCAGCCACCATGGCCCGCAGCTCGGGGGCATCGGCCACAAGGCCATGGGCATACTGGCTGTGGAAGTCGCTGGCAAACACCGAATAGCCGCCCACGCGGCAGTCGCCGCCCGAGCAACGCAGCTCGAGGGCGAAGTCGAGGCAGCGGTCGAGGGCCTGCTCGCACATCACCGAGCCCTGGCGTCTGATGATGCCAGAGCACCACTGGGCAAAGTCGCGCGCACCGGGCTGAAGCACGCGATACACACCACGGCCGCTTCCCGACCACGGCGACTTCACATAGCAGCCCGGATGGGCGGCGGCAAAGCGGAGCACGGCATCGAGACTGTCGAGTTCAACGGGGAGGGGCGACAACTGCCTGCCGGCCAACTCGGCAACGGCGCGGTGCAGAGCCACCGACGTGCGCCTGTGCGACAAGCCGCGCCAGCCGGCCACCTGGGCGGCAGTTGGCAGGCACTCCCGCCCCACCCCGCGGCCCTCGAGCCAGTGCAGCATGGCAGGGCTCCAGCCCCACGGCTCGAAGCGGCAGCCGCCTATGCCCCTGAGCCACTCAGGCTCCATGGCCTCAACGTCGAGTCCCTGGGCGTCGAGCCACCGCTGGGCCCGCTTAGCACCCTTGCACACCACAGCCGCCCCCGCGGGCGCATACCATGCCGGCAGCAGCTGCAGGTCGCGCCTAAGCTGCTGGGCAAACGGCGGCGCGGTGTAGTTGGGGCCGCCGTTGGCAAGGGCCAGATCGTTTTCGGGGTTGAAAATGAAGATGCTGCGCATAGCTGGGAGTCAGGTGGGAAGATTTGGATAAAAAAATTAATGGAAGCCAATTGCTTAGCTTCCATCATCGTTTCTTGTGACCCATATAGGATTCAAACCTATAACCTTTTGATCCGTAGTCAAACACTCTATTCAGTTGAGCTAATGGGCCAGATTGCACAGCGGCTATTTCCGTTTTGCGCTGCAAAATTACGCAATATATTTGTAACCGCAAAGCATTTTTTGAAAAATATTTTTCGTTTGCACCGAAAATTTTCCGATTCGGGCCCGCGGCGCGGCGTCAGAAGAGGTAAGGCACCGAGGGATCGGAATTCAGGCGGTCGACGTATTCCATAAAGTAGCTGTTCACCATGGGCGTTGACTGGTAGTCGTTCATCATGGTGTAGCGGCGCAGTAAGTCGGGATATGCGCCGAGTAGCCCTATGAGGTAGTCGCTGTCGACCTTGTGCACGGTGTGGGTGGCAAAGTCGAGGTGGTAGAAAGGAGCCGTGGCGCCATTATACATGCCACCCATGCCCACGCCAGTGTCCATGCCGGTGACGAGGCCCACCATCATGTTGAGCATCACGCCGCCAAACGTGGGCCCGCCGCGCAGCCACTGCACAAACGCCACCTTGGCCGAGAAAAACAGCGGCACGAAGCGTGAAAAGTGCGAGCAGTCGCCCTTGAAGTTGGCCTTGATCCAGTTGCTGCTGATGAGCCACGTGCTGTCGCCGATGGCCACGGCCACCGACTGTTGCCTCAGCGAGCGCGTAACGCGCTTGTCGGCAGTGGAAAAGTCGTAGTCGTAGGGCGATCGCACATCAATTTTCGGGTCGATCACCACAGTGTCGGCCCGCTGGTTGAATATCGACTGCCACGAGCGGTAGACGCACAGCGAGTCGGCACTCTGCGCCGCGCCGCGGCCGGCAAAAGCAGCCACCGCAGCCACCACCATGGCGGCGCGCAGTGCAGCCTGCCTGAAGTTTATTGCCATTGACATAACTTTAACCGATTAGTATTCGTCATTTTCACTTGCGGAATGCGCATCACTCGCCGCGGCTGAGCACGGCCTCCACATCGGCCTCGGTGCCGCAAAAGGCGCCCGTCTTCTCAAGGTTGAGCGTGGCCATGGCGGCGGCAAAGCGCCCCGCCTCGTCGTAGTCCGCTCCGCGGCTGCGCATATACAGGTAGCCGGTGGCATAGGTGTCGCCGCAGCCAGTGGCGTCCACCAGCTGCTTGGGGCGGTAGGCGGGAATGCGGTGCATCTGGCCGTCGGCGTATATCACCGAGCCATAGCTGCCCAGCGTCATCAGCACCTCCTTCACGCCCCAGCCGGCCAGCACGCGCGCCGCCGGCTCGAGGTCGGAATAGCCGGTGAGCGACTCAATTTCGTGCTCGTTCACCTTGAGGATGTCCACCATCTGCAGCACCTGGCGCTTCTGGTCCCAGTCGCAGGGATACACCTTGTCGCCGTCCACATAGCGCAGAAAGCCCTGGGCGTCGACGCTGAGCGTGCCGCGGCCCGCGAGCGACTCGATGGCGTCGAGCGGGAAGTCGTCGGCCAGCAGCGAGCCAAGGTGGATGTAGCGCGCCTCAACTCCGCTCAGCTTCTGGGCGGTGAAGGGGTCGGCCTTGGCCAGCACGCGCTGGCGGCGGTTGTTCATGTTTTCGCCATAGGAGTTTTCGAAAAACACCGTGTGGCGGCTGGGAATCACCTCAACCTCGATGCCGGCGGCGCGCATGCGGTCAACGGCCTGCATGTCGGCCTCGGCGAGCGAGGTCACGAGCTTGTAGCTCACTCCGGACATGCGGCTGATGCCGTAGGAGAAGTAGTAGGAAGTGCCGCCATTGAGCGAGGCTGTGCTGTGAGGGGTTATGATTTTGTCGAGCGTGATGTGCCCGATGCAGCAAATGTCAGTCATTTAAATCTATATAAATTGTAAATTTTCACCAAATTGTGCCGCAAAATTAGAGCTAAAAATCATAATACGCAACTATTCACGCCAAAAGCCGCGCCGCCGGGGCATTGCCAAAGGAGCACACACAAATGGAAAAAGATTCTAATATTGCAAAAGGCACTTGTGCTATATTTTTTTGTGATGATCAATAAAGAATTGTTTTTGCCTTTCTATTTCACTGCGAAGTTCATCCTCGGTGGGCATATATGTCATATATTTTGCCGCAAAAAGTTGGCTGCTTTCATTCAGCACAGAGTATTTAGCTATCGTTGAATCGGTATCGGTGCACAATAATACGCCAACGGTCGGGTTGTCATCTTTCCCTTTAAAAATGTCATCATACATGCGCACATACATATCTAGTTGGCCTATATCAGCATGGCGCATTTTGTGGGTTTTCAATTCAAAAATCACAAATCGCTTCATGCGGAAATTATAGAACACTAAATCAATATAGAAATCATCTGTTTCTGTGGCAATATGTTGTTGTCTTTCCACAAAAGCGAATCCGCGTCCAAGTTCAAGAATGAACTGCTCAAGATTGTCAATTAGAGCCTGCTCAAGCTGCGACTCATTGTATTGTACATTTTTCCTCAGCCCCATAAATTCAGCCAAAGTGGGATTTTTTATATACTCCATTGGATCTTTTTCATCATACGGAGCTACGACATTCATCTCCCCAGCGGCTTTGCCTGCACGCTGCTGTGCAAGACGTCTTTCATAATACTGAGATGATATGTTGCGGTCAAGCGTGGTTGTACTCCACATGTCCTTAGACGCTTGTGCAAGATACCACATTCTAGCCTCTGGACTTGAGACCGACAAAAGCCGACGAATGTGAGTCCAAGTTAGATTTTGCACGAGCCCGTGCAAAATCTCGTAGTCGCTGAACGCTAAGTAAAATTGCCGAAAATAAGACAAGTTTCTACGACCAAAACCAGCACCAAAGTCGTTTTTCAGGTCATCTGCAAGTTTGTCAATGAGCCTTGCTCCATAAACAGCCCTGCTCTCTCCCTTTTGCTCCTCTTCTACTATTCGCTTTCCAATGTTCCAATATGTGTTGAGCATAACACTTCCTGCCGCAGCATAAGCCAGGCGTCGGCCATTTTCTATTATTTGACGAATGTCAGATATAAACGACCTATCCACAACCGAAGTACCATTAATATTATTCGACATGTTTATTTAATAACTGAATTATCAAATTAGCCACAGCCTTGCTACATACCTCTCGCTGGAGTCTGCGACAAGAATCTAAATCCATAAAAACCGCTTTGACATTTGCAAATATAGAAAAATATTTTTCAATATCTTATGAAAAAACATCTTAAATTCACACGCGACTACCGCCCAGCGACATGCCAGCCGGGATGTCTGACCGCGCGTCTGATTGCGGAAAGTGGAAATTAAATTGTAACTTTGCGGCATGACACGCAAGATAGTGATGATTGGCGCGGGCAATGTGGCGGCAAGTCTGGCCCGCGCGCTGGCCCGCCACCACAGCATTGTGCAGGTCTACAGCCGGCACATGGCCAACGCCCAGCGGCTGGCCGAGGCGGTGGGCTGCGGCGCGGCCACCGACAGCCTTGCCGGCATCGACCCGGGCGCCGACGCCTATGTGGTGGCTGTGCGCGACGACGCCATTGCCTCGGTGGCCGCCGCCGTGCCCGACCGCCCCGGCGCGCTGTGGCTGCACACCTCGGGCACCAAGCCGCTGGCGGCGCTGCGGGCGAGCCACGCCAAGTGCGGGGTGCTGTATCCCATGCAGTCGTTCAGCCGCGAGATGCCCGTTGACTTCGGCGGCGTGCCCGTGTTTGTGGAGGGCTGCGACGCCGACACCGAGGCCCAGGTGGCCGCGCTGGCCCGCACCATATCGGGCCACGTGGAGGCGGCCGACAGCAGCAAGCGCGCCCGGCTGCACGTGGCGGCGGTGATGGCGTGCAACTTTGCCAACCACCTGTGGGCGCTCACCGCTGACACACTGGCCGAAGCGGGCATCGACTTCAAGGTGATGCTGCCGCTCATACGCTCCACGGTGGCCAAGCTCGACACGCTCAGTCCGGCCCAGTCGCAGACGGGGCCCGCCGTGCGCGGCGACACCGAGGTGACCGAACGCCAGCGCCAGATGCTGTCGGGGCGCACGCGGCAAATATATGAGCTGATGACCGAGAGCATAATCGAGCACTCGGCCAGGCACAACGACGAAACCAAACAATAAGCACAATATCTTCTACTTAATATGAGTTCAATCGACTACGACTTGAAACGGATACGCGGAGTGGTGTTTGACATCGACGGAGTGCTGTCGCCGTCGACCATTCCGCTGGCGCCGTCGGGCGAACCGATGCGCATGGTGAACATAAAGGACGGATATGCCATTCAGCTGGCCGTGAAGCACGGGCTGCACATTGCCATTCTGAGCGGCGCCAAGACGCAGGCCATCGACGTGCGCTTCCGCGGCCTCGGGGTGACCGATGTGTTTCTGGGCGCGGCGGTGAAGCTGCCCGTGCTGCAGCAGTGGATGCGCGACCGCGGCCTGAGCCCCGAGGAGGTGGCCTATGCCGGCGACGACATCCCCGACCTGCACGTGATAGGCCACGTGGGCCTTGGCGTGGCTCCGGCCGACGCCGCCCCCGAGGTGAAGCAGGCCGCGCGCTACATATCGCCCTATGCGGGCGGCTATGGCGTGGGGCGCGACTTGCTGGAGCAGATAATGAAGGCGCAGGGGCTGTGGCTCGACGACCGCCACGCCTTTGGCTGGTGACCCGATTGCTTAAAAACTTCTTTTTGGCTATGAATAATCCGCTTGACAATCTTAAGAAATACGACATAGTGCTGGCCAGCGGCTCGCCGCGGCGGCGCGAACTGCTGGCGGCCCTCGATGTGGAGTTTGCCGTTGAGGTGAAGCAGGGCATCGACGAGAGCTATCCAGCCGACATGGCGCCCGACGAGGTGCCGCTCTACCTGTCGGCGCAAAAGGCTCGGGCCTACATGGCCCACGCCACCGCCCGGCAGCTGGTGATAACGGCCGACACGGTGGTGATAGCCGGCGGCCGCATAATGGGCAAGCCGCACTCGGCCGGTGAGGCGCGGGCCATGCTGCGCAGCCTTAGCGGCGGCCGCCACCATGTGGTGACGGGCGTGACGCTGCTGCACGGCGGCCGCACCACCACCTTCGGAGCAAGCAGCGTGGTGGAGTTTGCGCCGCTCACCGACGGCGAAATCGACTACTACGTGGAGCGCTACCGCCCGCTCGACAAGGCCGGGGCCTACGGCATTCAGGAGTGGATAGGCTGCGCGGCCATCCGCGGCATCGAGGGCAGCTTCTACAACGTGATGGGCCTGCCTGTGCAGCGGCTGTATGAAGAGCTGAAGAAACTGTAAACCTTTTTTCAAAAAAAACAATTACTGCTATGGGACTGGTGATAGGAATCGACGTGGGCGGAAGCACCACAAAAATTGTGGGTCTTGACAATGGCTGCATCAAGTCGCCAATGTTTATCACGGCGGCCGACCCCGTGACATCGCTCTTCGGGGCGTTTGGCAAATATGTGTACGACAACGGCATCTGCCTGGCCGACGTGGAGCACGTGATGCTCACGGGCGTGGGCAGCTCGCACGTGGACACGCCCATCTACGGGCTGCCCACAAGCAAGGCCGACGAGTTTCAGGCCGACGGCCTCGGGGCACGCTTCGACAGCGGCCTCGACCGGCTGATGGTGGTGTCGATGGGCACCGGCACCACGCTGGTGAGGGTAGAGGGCGACGAAATAAGGCACGCGGGCGGCATAAGCATGGGCGGCGGCACGCTGCGCGGCCTGTCGGCCCTGCTGCTCAAGACCAGCAACATAGCCGAGGTGGTGGAGATGGCCGCGCGCGGCGACATTTCGAAAATCAACCTGCAAATAAAGGACATCACCACCCACCAGCTCGAAGGGCTGCCGATGTATGCCACGGCGTCGCTGTTTGGCAAGGTGGTGAACTCAAAGGCCGACGAGAGCGACATTGCCAAGGGGCTGATATGCATGGTGCTTGAAACCATCGGGTCGTGCGCCGTGCTGGCGGCGGCCAACAGCCAGCTGCGCGACTTTGTGCTGATTGGCAACCTCACGCGCCTGCCCGACTGCAAGGTGATATTCCCCATTATGGAAGACCTGTATGGCGTGCGCTTCCACATGCCGGCCCACGCCGAATATTGCACGGCCCTGGGCGCCGCCCTCGCATTTAAAGTTTAACGTTGAAAGGCGTTAGTGGCTTTTTTGGAGGTCTCCCACAGATTGCACAGATTTGCACAGATTTTTGTTGCTTTCGACATAAAGACACATAGCGGCTGTTTTTGGATTTTCGACATATAGACATAAAGACAGATTTCTTAGACGATAAAGACAGATAAAGGGTTATTAGACAGAAAGACAGAAAGACAGAAAGACAGAAAGACAGAAAGACAGAAAGACAAATAAAGACAACAACATGTTTTTTAAATTTGTCTTTATGTCTTTTTCGTCAAAAATCCCAATCGTGCCGCTATGTGGCTTTATGTCTTTTTCGTCGAAATTCCCAATCGCGCCACTATGTGTCTTTATGTCTTTTTCGTCAAAAATCACAATCGTGCCACTATGTGTCTTTATGTCGAAAGTCCACAAATCGCACCCCAACCTTAAACTTTACATATGCTGCACAACACGTTCAACCATCTTCACATCAAGCATTTGCAATAAATTTAAAATATTTTATTGATTTTCTTTGCTTTTATCAAACATTTCACTATCTTAGCGCATCATTAACTATTTAATGTAAACTGATATGAAACGACTCAAGAACCAACACCTATGGAAGCCTGCAATCGCAGTACTGGCAACCGTCTTGCTGCTCTGTTCATGTTCCGATGACATGGTGAATGGCAGCAAAGTGAGATCGGACAATGTGGCCGAAGCCGTTTTCACGTTTGATGGCGTAGTGGGCAATTTTGCCAACTACCGCACATTTGATGAGAAAATGGCCGCATGCCAAATTCCAGAAGACTTGCTCAAAAAGCTACCCACCGAAAGATTGGTGGAACTTTGCGCACAGCACCCTCTGAACGCCATTTGTTATGCCTACGACAACCCTATGACAGGTGCTAAGTACATCATGGCACACTTCAATGGTTTCCAGGAACTTAAGAATCGCAGTGACGCAGCGGAAAAACTTGTGGACTTTTACAGCGGCATCGACTACGCACACGTGACGAGTGAGCCCTATGCCATCACGCTAAAAGACCGCCACGGCAACGCCTACAGCAACTCAAGCGTTTCGTTTGTAGAACTTATACTGGCTTCAGGTGAAATAGCGCAGCTCGCTAATGCCACAGAAGCCGCCGAACTTACGGCAGCAGTTGACGA
Organism: Wujia chipingensis; assembly: GCA_963655175.1. Taxonomy (GTDB): domain Bacteria; phylum Bacteroidota; class Bacteroidia; order Bacteroidales; family Muribaculaceae; genus Sodaliphilus. Next base: position 40,147 of record CAVKDU010000017.1, read on the forward strand.
AAAATTTGAGCAGAAAGCCGCCAACCCAAGCGTGTTCAGTGCTGTGTCGCTAAGAAGTTCACTGATGGTGCGCTCAAAAATCGTCCTTGAAAGCGGCAGCCTGAACGGAGAGCAGTCCAAGGCTGTGTCATCGTTTTATGAGTGCGGAGGCAGCCTTGACAAAATGGGAGAAGTTTCAAGAATTTTATTCACCGGCAAATAAGCACATCTATTATGAAAAGATTTATATTTGGCATATTCTTCATTGCATCTGCTTTGAGCCTATTTGCAGACATTGATGAAAACGATATTATAAGCCGAGGAAATGGTGTTAAGTACATCTACACCCCCAAGGGACAACAAGTGCTTGCAGAAACAATTGATCACGAAATGACTTCTTCTGAAAATAAAGAATTGAAGAACTATTGTAAAAAAATGTATCCTAATGCTGTGGTTATTGGAGATGCCTCTGTGAAATACAACTGTCATGCTTACGCTTGGAGATTAAATTTCGACAACTCACCAGATTACTGGCTACAACATATTAGGATAAAAAGCAATACTCCGAACCTATCCAAATTTTGGACAAATGACCGATATATTGAGATAGACCCAAGCATAAAACAAATTGCAGAGAAAATAGTTTATTATAAGGATAATAGTTTTGCTGACGCTTCAATAACTCATTCAGCCGTGTCTTCTAAGACACACGGATACTATGAGTCAAAATGGGGACAGTTGCCTGTTATGCGCCATTTTCCCGATGATGTGCCACCTGTATATGGCACCAACAAGCGGTATTTTGTGCTTTTAACCACAGAGAACGGCGTTTTGAATTGCAGCAACGGTGACGGCGAAATTGAGCCCAACAAAAGAGCAACATATTCCGCTGACGCGAGCTTAAAGACAAGGCTTTTGGCAAAACGAATCACTTGCACCATCGAAAACGCAAAGGGCGATGATGCAGTGGAGCGCGGGACGGCTGTGGTTCACAACTACTCCTCCGGTGGGATAGATGCTACATTCACTAAAAGCGGAATATATGAGATGTATTTGAAGTTTTACGACAAGGATGATTTTTTGCTCGGGAACTTTTGGTTTGAAGCAATTGTGGTTGACTAACTTCTTTAATGGATTTTAATTATGAGACACTGGATAATGATATTGGCGATGGCCGTGATGATGCCACTTGTGATGGCTTGCGGAGGTGACAATGATGAGCCTAACGGCCCTAATGGCGGTGGCGGCTCAGGCTCTGGTGGCGAAGACGAAAAGCCAAATATGAATGTCTTTGTCCCACGTAATGGAATTGACGATGGCGATGGCACTATTTTTTTAGAAAAGGGCAAAATCATTGCCTCAAATACTAATTACACAAAAGCTGAAATGGAAGAGGCATTAACCAAAATAAACTGGAAACGACAGTACTACATAGTTTATGACCAAAACTACATTTCGGACAAGAATATCATCAACGATTATCGCAACCAAATACCACTATATTTGGAGAATGGTGAGGCCTGGTTTTACGAAAAAGAGACTTTCGATGTTCCAAGGAAATATAAAATAAACGGCAAGGGATTCATTATGGAGACAGATATGCTATCGGACAGATGGGAAGGGCCCACAAAATACACAATCATATCACTTGATATGAACGACAGCATCAAACGCATGGTCGCCGACCGTGGATTCCCATACGTGTACTATTCAATTCCTAAAGGCCTTGACAAAACTGATAAGACCAAAATCAGATTAGTTTGGGAAAGTCAAGACATGTGATTTAAACAAATATGGTTTGAAGCAATTGTGGTTGACCAACTTCTTTAATGGATTTTAATTATGAGACACTGGATAATGATATTAGCAATGGCAGTGATAATGCCGCTTGTGATGGCTTGCGGAGGCGACAATGATGAGCCTAACGGCCCTAATGGAGGTGGAACAGGAGGTGGCGGCAGCGAGAAACCAGATACCAGCCTCTACGTGCCAAGAAATGGCATAACAGATGGGGATGGCACAATCTTCTTAGAGAACGGAAAGATGTTAACAATAAAAACAGATTTCGTAAAGTCAGAAATGGAAAAAGCATTGGCGCAAATTCATTGGAAAAGTGAATATTATATAGCATACGATAAAAATTATATTTCCAAAGTAGATGCATTCAACGACCCAGACCATCAAATTCCCAGCTATCTCTTTGACGGGACTGCACGATTTTATGAATTAGGCTCAACAAATGAGATTCCAAGAAAATACAAAGCAATGGAGAAGGGTTTTATTGTCGACACGGACTTACTTTCAAGTAGCTGGGAAAATCCTATTCGATATAATATAATTGCTCTTGAGTTAACCGATTCAACAGCTATCATGGTAACAGACAGGGCCTTTCCGCGTTGGTATAGCACGCCCAAAGGGATTGATCCCAATTCCCTGACAGTAAGAATCGTATGGAAGCAGTTTAGTGCAGATGCACAATAAACAACTAAAAGCGGAATATATGAGATGTATTTAAAGTTTTACGACAAGGATGATTTTTTGCTCGGGAACTTTTGGTTTGAAGCAATTGTGGTTGACTAACTTCTTTAATGGATTTTAATTATGAGACACTGGATAATGATATTGGCGATGGCCGTGATGATGCCACTTGTGATGGCTTGCGGAGGTGACAATGACGAGCCTAACGGCCCTAATGGCGGTGGCGGCGGTTCTGGGTCTGGTAGTGATGAGAAGCCAGACACAAGCCTTTTTGCTCCACGGAATGGCATCACCGATGGCGATGGCGTTATATTTTGGGAAAAAGGCAAAATGATAACGGCTAACACCAACTTCACACAAGCGGACTTAGAGCAGGCTTTAAGCAAAATAAGTTGGAAAAACGAGAAGAAAATAATGTATGACAAGAACTATATTTCAGTAGTCAATGCATTTAACGACGACCGCAGGCTTCTTCCAAAATACCTAATTGACGGAATAGCAAAATTCAATGAGCTTGGCGAGAGAGAGGACTCTCCTCGGAAATACAAGATGAAGGGCAAGGCTTTTGTCGTAGACATGGATCTGCTGTCGAGTAGCTGGGAAGATCCAGTGACATACAGAATTATTGCTCTCTATCTTGCGAACGACTCCACTTCGTATATGATAACAGACCGCGTTTATCCTATTTGGGGTTGGAGACCAAAATGGCTGGACTTTTACACAATGACGGTGCGTATTCTGTGGAAGCCTCTTCTCACGCAATAGGGATGCAGTGGGGGCATGGAACGGCTGTGATTCACAGCTACTCATCCAACAAACGGATGCTACATTCACTAAAAGCGGAATATATGAGATGCCTTTTTACAGCAAAGAGGATTTCTTGCCTGATTGCTACTGGCTTGAGGCAATTGCCGCAAAGATTACTTTTAGCAAATTTTGACTATGAAACATTGGATAACGGCATTGGCCCTGGCGGCTGTGCTGCCGCAGCAAAGCGCCGCGGCAGTGGCCGACTCAACGGCCTCACAGGCCGAAAAGGGAGTGAGGCTTGAGCGGGTCACGGTGTATGGCCGCAACAAGTTTGGCATCCAGTCGCCGCAAATGAGCGCGGTGACCGTGGGGCAAAGCCAAATATTGAGCAACCCTGTGTTTTTCGGCGAGCCCGATGTGCTCAAGGCCCTGCAACACATGCCAGGGGTGCAAATGGCCAACGACGGCACCGCGGGCATATTTGTGCGCGGCGGCGACTATGACCAGAACCAGATAACGCTTGACGGAGCCACCATCTACAACGCCGAGCACCTGAAGGGCTTCGTTGGAGCCATTAACCCCGATGTGGTGCAGGACGTGGACTTCTACCGCGGCGCGTTTCCGGCGCGATATGGCGCGCGGCTGTCGAGCATCATCGACATTGGCGTGAAGCCCGGCGACTTTGAGCGCTACCACGGGTCGGTGAGCGCGAGCGTGTATGCCGCGCGCGTGCAGGCCGAAGGGCCGCTGTGGCGGGGCCACACATCGTTCAACGTGGCGGCGCGCATGTCGTATCTCAACCTGATTGCCATGCCGGTGCTGCGCAGCGTGTATGACAAGCCCGACGCGCTGCGCCCCTACTCCGACATGAGTTTCTATGACATCAACGCCAAGCTGGCCCACCGCTTCAACGGCCGCCACTCGCTGAGCGCGAGTGTGTATTTCGGCCACGACTCCGACGGCAGCTCGCCGTCGCACTCGGCACGGCAAAACAGCACGCTGGGCGACAAATTCATCGACTTCAAGGACCAGTGCGACTCGCGCGACGAGCGCATGAGCGCCACCGAAAACAGCTGGAGCAACCTGCTGGCGAGCCTCAACTGGGAGGCCAGCCTGAGCAAGCGGCTCACGCTCGACGCCACGCTGGCCTACAGCCACTACGACTACCGGCTGAACTACTCCACCAGCCGCCACTCGCTGATAGTGGACAACTACCGAGAGTTTTACCGCTATGACGAGAGCACCGACAGCCGCTACACCTCGAAAGTGAGCGACGCCTCGCTGGCGGCCAACGCCACATGGCAGCCCAACGGCCGCCACACCGTGAGGGCGGGCATCAAGGCCACGGTGCAAGACCTCGACCCCACCACCAAGACCTCACGCGAAATGAGCATGTCGATGCTGAGGGTTCCGCTCAACACGCCCGACTCGCTGGTGGCACCGCTGGGCGACGACGCCTACCTCAAGCGCCAGGCCAAGAACACGCTGAAGTCGGCCTACGGCGGCACGGTGACCACAGCGGCGGTGTATGCCGAAGACGACTACACCATCACCCCGTGGCTGCGCGCCGGCTACGGGCTGCGCTTCTCGGCCTTTGCCGCCGACGGCAAGACGTACACGCAACTTGAGCCCCGCGCCTCGCTGCGCCTGATGGCCGGCAAGCGCACCGCCATCAAGGCATCGTATTCGCGCATGGCGCAGGGCATTCACCGCCTCATGAGCAGCGACCTGGTGATGGCCACCGACATATGGGTGCCGGTGACCAAGGACGTGCCCATAATGACGAGCAACCTGTATGGCGCCGGGGTGACGGTTGACCTCAAGCACGGCGTGGAAATTGCCGTGGAGGGATACTACAAGACCATGGACAATGTGGTGGAATACCTCAACAGCGCATCATATACCGTGGGCTACGGCGACTGGCGCGAAATGGTGGGGTGCGGACGCGGACGCAGCTATGGCGTGGAGCTGATGGCCTCGAAGCGCGCGGGCCAGACCACGGGCTGGATGAGCTACACGTGGTCGAAGTCGCTGCGCAAGTTCAACCGCCCCGGCCAGGAAATTGAGGGCGGACGCGAGTTTTATGCCGGCAACGACCGCCGCCACAGTCTGAGTCTGAACGTGACCCACACTTTCGCCCTGCGCAAAAACGCAAAGATCGACCTGACCGCAGCATGGACCTACATGAGCGGCCGCCGCGGCACGGTGCCCTATGCCTACATATTCGGCTGGGGGCTGCACGAGTTCAGCGTCGACAAATATTTCGACGACTACAGCAGCGCCGACTATCTGCACCTGGGCAGCATCGACGACCTCTATGCCACCGACTTTGGCAACATCTATGACACGCCCACGCCGCAGTTCACCTACAAGCACCGCAACAACTATGTGCTGCCGGCCATTCACCACCTCGACGTGAGCGCCACGCTGTCGGTGACTCACAAGCTGGGCACCACTTCGGTGGGCTTGAGCCTGTATAACGTGTATAACCAAAAAAACATCAGCAGCGTGTATCTGGGCTACGACCGCACCCACATCAAGCTGAAAGGCGTGTGCCCGTTCCCCTTCATGCCGTCGGTGATATTATCGCACAAATTCTAAAAACGAACAGAGAGCAATGAAACATTCCGTTATATTCACCCTGCTGCTGGCGGCCATGGCCGCACTCACATGCAGCTGCGAACGCGAACTCGACTTTAATGTGGGCGACACCGACCGCGAGCTCACGGTGTATGCCGTGGCCAACCCCGGCGCGCAGTTTCAGGCCTACGTCACGCGCAGCTTCTCGACCAACAGGTCGCCTAACTTCTATCAGGTGATTGAAACCCGAGACGACATGCTGCGCCGCGTGTACTTGAGCACCATGGTGGTGAAGGACGCGCAGGTGACGGCTGTGGTGAACGGCCACGACCGCTATGAGATGACCTACGACACCACTACCACGTCGTATCGCTGCCAATACGTGCCGCGCGTGGGCGACGAGGTGGCGCTGACGGCCAAGGCGCAGGGATTCAACGACGCCTCGGCCACGACCACCGTGCTTGAGCCCATCGAGATTCACGACTTGCAATATGAGATTGTGCCCGACCAGGCCGTTGACCCCTCGATTCGCGACTCGCATCCGGGCGACACGTGGCGCGACCTGTATGGGGCCGACACGGTGATGCGCGCCACATTCACCTTTCACGACCCCGGTGGCGTGAAAAACTACTACCGCATGAGGGTGCGCAACATAGGCGAGGCCGAAGACATGCCGGGCATGGTGAAATATTCGGTGGGCGATGTGTTTAAGTCGGACTCGCCGGTGTTTTTCGACCGCAGTCTGCCGGTGGGCTACGGGCTGTGGGACAAGAACTTCAGCGATGTGTTTGACGACCACCTGATCGACGGGCAGGACTGCACCATCACCGTGAGCGGACGCAAGCGCAGCTGGAGCAAGCGCCGCATGATAGTGGAGCTGCAAAGCATCAGCCCCGAGATGTATTACTTTTTGAAGTCGCTGATGGTGTACCGCATCAGCGTGGACGATGTGTATTCAACCCCGGTGCAAATCTACAGCGGCATCACCAACGGCTGGGGAGTGCTGGGCAGCGTCAGCGGCATTCCACACACCATTGAATACGGCGACTGACACCACCTATATCTCCCACAGATTTACGCAGATTTGGGGGGGCTTTCGACATAAAGGCACATAGCGGCTGTTTTGGATTTTCGACAGAAAGACATAAAGACAGATTTCTTAGACGACAAAGACAAATAAGTGGTTATTAGACAGAAAGACAGAAAGACAGAAAGACATAAAGACAAATAAAGACAACAATATGTCTTTTTTAAAATATGTCTTTATGTCTTTTTCGTCTAAAATCCCAATAGTGCCGCTATGTGTCTTTATGTCTTTTTCGTCGAAATTCTGAACAAGGCACAATACGCCTCCCTGTCGAAAGTCTACAACTTTAAACTCTCAACTTTAAACTTTAAACTTTAAACTTTAAACTTTAAATATTGCTGTCCGGTAAAAGTTTTTTAGGGCAAAAAGATATGGCTGACTCTTCTCA
>CAVKDU010000018.1:0-47334 GCA_963655175.1 Wujia chipingensis
CTCATCGTCGATGCACTTCACCTCCCCGGTGGCGAGAATCTTCTCATAATGGGAAGTCATAGAACAAATCCATGCCTATTTATTAGGATAACTTAATGTTTCACTAATAAACGAATAGAGAAATGGAATTAAACAAATTTGAAGAGTTCCTAAGCCAAAGCAACATGGCTAAGAACACGATTTCGGCATATCTGTATGCCGTAAAGGAGTTTGGCTCTCGATACAAGGAGCTGAACAAGAGAAACTTGTTGGTTTATAAGACTTTCTTGATTGAGGCCTACAAGCCAAAGACTGTGAACCTCCGTATTCAGGCGATGAACAAGTATCTTGTATTTGCTGGCAAGGCGAAACTCCGCTTGAAGTCGGTCAAGGTGCAACAGCGCTCTTACTTGGAGAATGTCATCAGCAATGCCGACTACACTTTTTTTAAGAACAAGTTGAAGAAAGAAAACAACTTGGAGTGGTATTTTGTAGTACGTTTCTTGGCTGCAACTGGTGCCAGAGTTAGCGAGCTTGTGCAAATCAAGATAGAGCATGTGCAAGTGGGCTACTACGACATCTATACAAAAGGTGGCAAGATACGCCGTATCTATATCCCTAAGACATTGCGCACCGAAACTGAAAAGTGGCTGCAGACAACAAAGTGCACAAGTGGCTATCTATTTCTCAATCGCTTTGGCGAACGTATCACCACAAGAGGCATATCACAGCAGTTGAAGAACTATGCGGTGAAGTATGGCTTGAACGAGAAAGTGGTTTACCCTCACTCGTTCCGCCATCGCTATGCCAAGAATTTCTTGGAGAAGTTCAACGACATAGCCCTGCTTGCCGACCTCATGGGGCATGAAAGCATTGAAACAACACGTATCTATCTGCGAAGAAGCAGTTTGGAGCAACAGGAAATCGTAGATAAGGTCATCACTTGGTGAAATGCTAATTTCGTTTTATAGGAACAGAAGCCACCCAAGTTTAACGGAATGGAGAAATGTTAAGCATTTTAGGAAATCATTGCTACGCCGATGACGGTTGATTTGGTGTGGAACCTGAGATGAAATCAGGCCGAAGCGACCCTTAGGAAAAATGGGCGCGGCGCGGATGGCACTCTGGGAGTGCTACCCGCGCCGCGCGACTTTATGGTTGGGTTATGAATGAGTCGGGGGGCTATGCCTGCTCGCCTTCGGGGGTCTCGCCCTTCATGGCGGCCATTATCTTGCTTTCGAGCTCTTCGGCCAGCTCGGGGTTGTCGGCCACTATCTGCTTGGCCGCGTCGCGGCCCTGGCCCAGTTTGGTGCCTTCGTAGCTGAACCACGATCCGCTCTTCTTCACGATGCCAAACTGCACGCCCAGGTCGATGATTTCGCCCACTTTGCTGATGCCTTTGCCAAACAGAATCTCAAACTCTGCTTTGCGGAATGGGGGCGCCACTTTGTTTTTCACCACTTTCACGCGGGTGAGGTTACCAATCACGTTCTCGCCGTCTTTGAGCTGGCCCAGGCGGCGGATGTCGATGCGCACCGATGCGTAGAACTTGAGGGCGTTGCCGCCGGTGGTGGTCTCGGGGTTGCCAAACATCACGCCCAGCTTTTCGCGCAGCTGGTTGATGAAGATGCAGGTGGTGTTGGTCTTGCTGATGGTGGCGGTGAGCTTGCGCAGCGCCTGCGACATGAGTCGCGCCTGAAGGCCCATTTTGCTTTCACCCATCTCGCCTTCGATTTCGGCCTTGGGGGTGAGGGCTGCCACCGAGTCGATCACTATGATGTCGATGGCGCTTGAGCGTATCAGCTGGTCGGCTATCTCAAGGGCCTGCTCGCCGTTGTCGGGCTGCGAAATCCACAGGTTGTTCACGTCCACGCCCAGACTTTCGGCATAGAAGCGGTCGAAGGCGTGCTCGGCGTCGATGATGGCGGCGATGCCGCCCATCTTCTGCGCCTCGGCAATGGCGTGGATGGCCAGCGTGGTCTTACCCGACGACTCGGGGCCGTAGATTTCCACGATGCGTCCGCGGGGGTATCCGCCCACGCCCAGGGCATAGTTGAGGCCGATTGAGCCGGTGGGTATCACCTCGATGTTTTCGATGTGGTCGTCGCCAAGCTTCATAATCGAGCCGCGGCCGTAGGTCTTGTCGATTTTGTCCATGGCCACTTGCAGGGCTTTGAGCTTCTCGGGCGATACGGCCTTGCGTGCGGGCTGGGCTTCGGCGTCGGCGGGCTGAGCGTCGAAATCCAGTTCGTTGGTGTCTTTTTCTTTCATAATTCTATCTTTTTTGTTATTGTTCAGTTTTTGTCGTTGGAGTTGAGTGTGGCGCACACGCTGTGCGACTCATTGCAAAAATAGTCAAAATAGTGCGTTATCTCAACTTTTATGCTGCAAAATTATCGGCATGGTGGGCATGTGTGTTGCCCACATGGCTAAAATGCAGTTAAAATGCGGCGGCGCTGCGCCGTTGGTCGTTGAAATGGTGCGGTTTGTCGAGTTTGGCTTGCGGCAAGTGTCCGATATAGCGTTTTTTTTGTAATTTTGCCACGCGAATAAAACAAAGAGTTGCGACAATAGAGTAAAACATAAATTATAGCGTATAACACAAAAATGATGAAGAAATCATTAATTGTAATGGCTGCGGCTGTGGCTCTGGCCACAAGCAGCTGCGGCTCGCTGGCCGGCGCGTCGGCTGGCAGCGGCACATCAACGTCAACTTCAACCGGCTCGAGCGTGCTGGGAGGCATCTTGGGCAGCATTGCCAACAAGAATACCGCGGGCGAACTGCTGAACATGGTGATTGGCGGAGTGAAAGTGGAAAAGAGCCAGCTGGTGGGCACTTGGCACTACAGCGCGCCCGGCTGCGCATTCACCAGCGAGAAGCTGCTGGCCAAGGCTGGTGGCGCTGTGGCCGCCGCCAAGGTCAAGGAGCAGCTTGAAACGTATTACAACCGCGCCGGCATCAGCAGCTCGAACACCTATTTCACCTTTACCGACGACAACAAGTTTACCGCAAAGGTCAACAACATTCCGCTCAACGGCACCTACACCTACGACTCGTCGACGAGCGAAATCAAACTCAAAACCCTGCTGCTCAGCACCACGGGCCACGTGACCCGCACCACCAGCGGCATCGGCCTCATGTTTGAGTCGAAGAAGCTGCTCTCGCTGCTGCAGACGGCCACCAAGCTCTCGGGCAACTCCAAGATTGAGGCCGTGGGCGACATCGCGTCGAACTACGACGGCATCCGCTTGGGCCTTGAAATGAAGAAACAGTAATCCACTGTTTAAATAGTAGCCAAATATTAATCGGCAAAGGGGGAAACGCATTCCGATTCCCGCCTTTGCCGATTTTTTTTCGTTGCCCCTGTGGGGCTGGAAGGGTAGAGGCTATTCCTTTTCGCCATACAGCAGGTCGCCGGCGTCGCCGAGGCCCGGAATAATGTAGCTGTGCTCATTCAGCTCGTGGTCGATGTCGCACGTCCACAGCGTGATGCGGTCGCCCGGCAGGCGCTTTTGGATGTATTCAATGGCCTGGTCGGTGGCGATGATGCTGGCCAGATGCACGTGGCGCGGATGGCCCTTGGTCATCAGTGCCTGGAAGGCGAGCTCCATCGACGAGCCGGTGGCGAGCATCGGGTCGACTATGAGCAGCGTCTTGTCGTCGATGCGCGGGCAGGCAATGTACTCGATGTGCACGTTGAATTCGTTCTTGCCCGAATATTTGCGGTAGGCGCTCACAAATCCGTTTTCGGCCTGGTCGAAGAAGCTGAGGAAGCCCTCGTGAAACGGCAGTCCGGCGCGCAGAATGGTCGACAGCACCAGTTTGTCGGCAATCACGTTGGTCTTGGCGATGCCCAGCGGGGTTTCGGTGTCGACGGTCTCATAGTTGAGGCGCTTAGAAATCTCATAGGCCATGATTTGGCCCAGACGCTGCACGTTGGCGCGGAAGCGCAGACGCTCTTGTTGCAGATTCTTGTCGCGCAGTTCGCTCATGAACTGCCCCACAAGCGAGTTTTGGTCGCATAGGTTTATTATTTCCATAGCAGTGTTTTATAGTGAGTTTTGTGAATTGTTGTCGTCATCGTTGTTGCGGCTCAGCAGCTGGCGCGAGGCGTCGCGGTCGGTGGCCAGCTGGCGCTTGAGCTCGTCGATTGACCCGAGCTTGAATTCCAGCCGCAGAAACCGCACGAATTCCACCTCAATCGGCTCGCCGTAGATGTCGGCGTCGAAGTCGAATATGTTGGCCTCCACGCTCAGCTGCGGCCCGTTGGACAGAGTGGGGCGCACGCCCACGTTCACCATGCCCTGCCACAGCCTGCCCAGCACCCTCACGCGCACCGCATAGGCGCCGTTGTGGGGCAGAATCTCCTCGGGGTCGATGCCGCCAAGGTTGGCCGTGGGGAAGCCTATTTTGTGGCCGTTGCGGAATCCGTGCACCACGGTGCCGCTCACCGTGTAGGGGCGGCCCAGGCAGCGGGCGGCGTCGTCCACCTTGCCGCTGGCAATGAGGCGGCGTATTATCGATGAGCTCACGGGCGCGTATTTGCCGAGATATTCGGGGGCTTTGATCACCTGCACGCCCAGGCGCCGGCCGTTGGCCGTGTAGTCGGCAAACGTCTCGCTGCGGTTGTGCCCGAAGTGGTGGTTGTAGCCCACCATCAGCTGCTTCACTCCGAATGAGTCGCGCAGCAGCTGCATAAAGCCGGTGGAGTCGTAGAGCGACAGCTGCACCGTGAAGTCGAGCAAAATCACGTAGTCGATGCCGAAACGGCCGATTTCATCGATTCTTTTGCTCAGCGGCATTATCAGCTTCAGCGGCTCGCCGCTTTTGCCCAGCACGTTTTGCGGATGCTCGCGAAATGTGACCACGGCGGTTTTCAGCCCCGCCTTTTGGGCCTCGGCCTTGAGCGCCTGCAGCAGTGTGGCGTGGCCGCGGTGCACGCCGTCGAACATGCCTATGGTGGCTACCAGCTCCACACCGTGCAGCGTGTGTCCCTGCTCAATGACCTGCGTCATAGTCCCAATCGGCTAATGGTTTGCATAAACTCGGTGCCGGCCTCCACCAGCTCGGCGTTGAAGCCGAGGGCGCGGGCAGCGTCCACATTGGCCTGCCCGTCGTCGAAAAACATGGTTTCTTCGGGCTTGATGCCCATTGTGGCCACGGCGTAATCGAATATTTTCTTGTCGGGCTTGCAGGCCTTGGCCTCAAACGAGGTGGTGATTCCATCGAAGTAATCGGCCATTTCCAGCCCTTCGGCGCGAAACAGCTGCGCTATGCGGCTGTGAAACATTATGGGGTTGGTGTTCGACAGCACATACACCTCATAGCGCTTGCGCAGCTGGCGCAGGGCTTGCAGCCGCTGCACTGGCAGCCCGGTGATGAATGCGTTGAGCGCACCGTCGATTTCCTCATTGGTCACGGGGCGGCTGAAGTGGCGGCGCATTTCGTCGTGGAACTCGTCGGCGCTGATGGCGCCGCTCTCGAGGCTGCCAAACGCGCTCGCCTGCGCGTAGAGGCCAATCATGTCGTCGGCGTCGTGCATGCCCAGCTGCTTGAGCCGCGACACGCACTGCTCGCGCTCGATGCTTATCACCACGCCGCCCAGGTCGAACAGCAGGTTTTTGATCTTCGTCATTTTGCCATCTCTTTTTTCATCAGGCGCATAGTGTCGTTGCACAGCTTTATGAACACCTCGCGGCTCTTGAGCGTGGTCGACGCCTTCACCTGGTTTTCAACGCCCTTGAATATGAATCCGGTGTCTTTCGACTCCAGTGCGCGCATGGTGGATATGGCGCCGTTCTCGGGGTTGTGGATGAGCGTGGCCATGTGCTCGGCCATGCGGTTAAACAGGCGGTTCATGGTGAGCATTCCGGTGTTCACCAGTCCGGGGTCGGCCATGTTCACTATGATGCGCTTGGTGCGCATGGTGGTCGACAGGTAGATTGAAAACAGCGTCAGGGCCAGCTTGCTTTGCGCATACACCGCCAGCGGCATAAAGCGGCTGATGGCGCTCACTGCCGGGAACTCAAACGGCAGCGTCACGAAGTTGCGCATGTGCGATGTGGTGAGCACAATGTGGCCGTCTTCCACAATCAGCGGCTCCACCATGAGCACCAGCAGGGCCGCACTCAAAAAGTTGACTTGCACGGTGCGCTCATAGCCGTCGGCGCTCATCTCGCGGGTGCGGGTGAGCACGGCGGCATTGTTGACGAGCGCCGCCACCGGGCGGCCCAGCGCCTTAAGACTGCCCACAAATTCGCGCACGCCGCCAAACGAGCCCATGTCGAGGTGCATGCAGGTGATGTCGGCATTGCCGGTGGCGCTTTTCAGCTCCTCGGCCAGCGCCTTGCCGCGCTCGGTGCGGCGGCAGGCCAGCACCAGCGGTTTGCCCTGTTCGGCCAGCTGGCGCGAAATCACGCTGCCCATGGCGCCGGTGGCCCCGGTCACTATGTACACGGGTCGCAGCTGCTGCGCCCCGTTGTTGTCCTGATTGTTGTTAGCCATAGCTTGAAATCTATTTTTTGCGTTATAACGTAAGTGTCTTGGTTATTGTTGCAAAAGTACTGAAATTTGAGCGATTGGTATCAATGCCATGAATTAAATAAAGTGAACACGCCACCGCACAAAAACGGCCCCGCTCCTGCGGTGGAGCGGGGCCGTGAGCCGATTTATGCGGTGAAATGGCCGATTTCTGGCACCCGATGGCGCCTCGGCCGCTACTTGCTGTAGTGGTATTTCACACCGAGGTTTTGCATTATGAACGACTGCACATCGGTGTATTCCTCAATCACCTTGGCCACCGGCTTGCCGTGGCCGTGGCCGGCCTTGCTGTCGATGCGTATCAGCTTGGGGGCCGAGCCGGTGTTGGCCGCCTGCAGCGTGGCCGCATACTTAAACGAGTGCGCGGGCACCACGCGGTCGTCGTGGTCGCTGGTGGTGACCATGATGGCGGGGTAGTGCGTGCCGTCGTTCTTGATGTTGTGCAGGGGCGAGTAGCGCAGTAGGTATTGGGCCATTTCGCTGTTGTCGTCGCTGCGGCCATAGTCGTGCGCCCAGTTCCAGCCGATGGTGAACAGGTGGTAGCGCATCATGTCCATCACGCCCACCTGCGGCACTGCTGCGGCATAGAGGTCGGGCCTCTGGTTGACCACCGCGCCCACCAGCAGGCCGCCGTTGCTGCCGCCGTTGCAAGCCAGCTTGGCTGGGCAGGTGTAGCCCTCCTTGATGAGGTATTCGGCGGCTGCGATGAAGTCGTCGAACACGTTTTGCTTCTTCAGCTTTGTGCCGGCCTCGTGCCACTGCTCGCCATATTCGCCGCCGCCGCGCAGGTTGGCCACGGCATACACGCCGCCCATGTCGAGCATGGCAAAGGGCACGCGGTAGTAGCTGTAGCCCGGCGTCATGCTAATGTTGAAGCCGCCGTAGCCATACACCAGCGTGGGGCGCTGGCCGTCGCGCTTGATGCCCTTCTTGTAGATGAGAAACATGGGAATCTTGGTGCCGTCGTTGCTGGTGTAGAACACCTGCTCGGTGACGTAGCGCGACGGGTCGAGCGGCACTTTGGGGGCGAACACCAGCTGCGATTCGCCGCTGGCCATGTCGTAGCTGTAGACGCGCGCCGGGGTGGTGTAGGACGTGAAGGTGTAGAACACCTCGCTGTCGGTGTTTTTGCTGCTGAAGCTCACCGAGCCGAATGTGGGCAGTTTGATTTCGCGCAGCTCCTTGCCCTCGGCCGAATACAGGTAGGGGTGGTTTGACGCGTCTTTGTCGTAGGTGACTATGAATTTGTGGTCGGCTATGTCGACGCCCGACAGCACCCACTGCTTTTCTGCGATGAAATCGGCCACATTGGCCTCGCCCAGATGGTTGGCGTCGAAGGCCACCACCTTCCAGCACGGCGCGCCGGCATTGGTGTGGGCGTAGATTTTGCCATTGTCAACGCCAATGGGTGTGCAGGTGTACTTCATGTCGCCGGCCAGGCGCACGTAGTGCGGGTTGCGGTCGGTGAGGTCTTTGGCATACAGGCGGTTGCCGTCGCCGTCGCTTTCAAGAATGAACACAAACCGCTCGTCGTCGCTCACCGATGCCTGGTAGAAGAGCAGCGGGTTGGTGTGGCTGCGGTATTCCACATAGTCGTCGGTTTGCGGAGTGCCCAGTTTGTGATACATCACCTTGTGGTATTCGTTTTTCGACGACTTGGCGTCCTCGGGAGCGTCGTAGGCGCTGTAGAAGAATCCGTCGCCCAGCCACTGCGCGTCGGTGAACTTGGCCCACCTGATGTGGTCGGTCAGCTGCTGGCCCGTGGCCAGGTCGAGCACGTATATCTCGTTCCAGTCGCTGCCGTTGCGGGTGATCACGTAGGCCAGATAGCGGCCGTCGTGCGAGAAGTTGAGCTGCTGCAGGGCCACGGTGCCGTCGTCGCTCAGCTTGTTGGGGTCGAGCACCACACGCGGCGTGCCGCCCAGTGCGTCTTTCACATAAAGCACGCTTTGGTTTTGCAGGCCGTTGTTGTCGAAGTAGTAGTATTTGCCCTTCACCTTCATGGGCGCTCCCATCTTCTCATAGTTGGCGAGCTCGGTGATGCGCCGCTTCACCGCATTGCGGAATGGCATTTTGTTCAAGTAGTCGCGGGTCACCTTGTTTTCGGCGTTGACCCACTGGGCCGTTTCGGCGCTGGTGTCGTTTTCGAGCCAGCGGTAGGGGTCGGCCACCTTGGTGCCAAAGTAGTCGTCGGTGACGTCGACCCGCTTGGCTGCCGGATATTTCAGCGCGGCCTGGCTGCTGCCGGCCATCAGTAGAGTGCTGCACATTAGCGCAATTTGTTTTAGTGTCATATCGATGTGTAAAAAATCAGTTGTGGCGTGGTTTAGTATCCGTAGATGACGGTGGCCAGCGTTTGGCCCACGGCGTGCAGAGTGCCCGCGTCGAGGCGGTCGAAGGTGTCGTGGGTGGTGTGCCAGCCGTCGTAGAAGCCCGTGTGCGAGTCGTTGCGCATGTCAATTATGTCGAGGCACGGGATTCCGGCCACCTTGTTTACCGCAATGTGGTCGTCGGTCACACCGCCGCCGTTGCCGTTGGTGAAGTAGGCGCTCTGCCCGGCTTCGGCCGCGGCGTTCCACACCATCTCCACAAAGTTCTGGGCATACTGCATCGAGAAGTATTCGCGGGCAAACTTGGCTCCCGACGCGCCCACCATGTCGACCACTATGCCAAACATGGGCTTGCTGGCGTCGTCGTAGTGCGGATGTGCGGCCCAGTACTGAGTGCCCAGCGCCCAGCTGTCTTCATCGTCGCTGCTGCCCCAGTCCTCGGCATCGACAAGCACTATGTCGACGCCCACATTGGGGCGCTTGGCCTTCATTTGCCGCGCCAGCTCGAGCAGCACGGCCACGCCGCTCGCCCCGTCGTTGGCTCCCATCACGGGCTTGCGGTGGTTGGCGGGGTCGGGGTCGTTGTCGGCCCATGGGCGGCAGTCCCAGTGCGCCATGAGCAGAATGCGCTGCTCGGCGTCGGGGTTAACAACACCTATGATGTTGCTCAGCTGCAAGCGCTTGCCGTCGAATGTGGTGGCCTCGCCGTGCTGCACCCAGGCGCTGTCGCACAGGCGCTGCATGGAGGCCGTGAGCCACTGGGCGCACTGCTTGTGGGCCTCGGTGGCCGGCACGCGCGGCCCGAAGTCGCATTGGGTCTTGGCAAACGCGAGCGCGCTGTCGCCGCTGAATTGCGGCACTGCCGTTGCGGTCGAGTCGGCCGTGGCCGGCTGAGCCGCGTTGCTATTGCTGTGGCAGCTGCCGCTGCCCAAAATCATGGCTAATGCTATTGCCATAAAGCCAGTAAGTCTCATATCGTCAGTACTATGTTTATATGCTTAGGTTCTACAAAGATAGTGCAAATCGCTGATAAATGCACGCGTTGGCCTGCTAATGCCCCCGGTGTGCGGCAATCCATGCGGGCGGCGCCAGCAGCGTGAAGTAGCGGTCGGAGTAGATGGGCCGATAGCCGTTTTCTGCGATGAAACGGTTGATTATGTCCAGCTTTTTGTCGTTCATATAGGCGTTGTGCATGTCGTAGCTGCGCAGGCGTGCCTCGCTTGGCTCGCCCCACACCTCGCCAATGGTGCTGAACTTTTGGCGCAAAATCAGCGGTCGGGCCGGGCTGGCGTTGAACTTGGCGCTAAGCATCGACGGGCTCAGCAGTTCGGGCCACGAGCAGCCCATGTGAGGGCTGGTGCGGGTCAGGTAGTTGGCCATGGGAATGCTGCCGAAGGCCATCAGCGTGTCGCCGGGCGTGATATATTTGGCCGTGCCCTTGAGCATGGCGTTGACGGCAGCGGCGCGCTCGGGCGAGGTGTGCAGCAGCCGGGCGCGATCGCTGTCAAGGGTGGCGGTCTTCTCCCACACCGGGCCGCGGTCGAAGTACAGTTCGCCTCCAACCATCCTGACTGCGCAGCACACCACCAGCACCGCCACAAACGGGGCCAGCGGCCGCCGGCACCACAGCGTCATGGCCACTGGTGCCGCCGCCAAGGCAATGAGCGAGCCGTTGTTGATGGCGCCGTTGTCGCTGCCCAGCGGAAAGGCCAGCAGCAAAAATAGTCCCAGCCATGCGGCCGTTTTGCGGCTGGCGCTGCCGCGTGTGGCTATCGCCCATGCGCAGCCCGACACGCACATGCCCCACACGGGCATCACCTCGGGCATGCGCGCCACTATCCATGCGGCTGCGCCAAGGCACACTGCAAGTGCGGCGGCCCTCAGCATCGGTTGACTGATGCGCCTCCTGGCCACGCACCACACGGCGGCCACGCCGCCAAATTTTGCCAAGGCCCACAGAGCCTTGGCGTAGAACTTTAGCTGCACCGCAATCATCGACGCCACGTTGTGCGACGAATCGGCGTCGGTCGATATGCTTTGCAAGTCGCGCAGGTTGCTGCAAAACAGCTCGAAGTGCCCCAGTGCGAGCATAATCAGCACCATCAGCCCCATGCCGGCGAGCATTGAGCCAACGAATGCCGCCGCTTGTGCCGCCGCCCGCTTGGCACTGCCGTTGCCGTGGAGTGCGCTCAGCGCGGGAGCAATGGCCAGTGCCACCGCCACCACGTTGGGCGTGCGCACAAACACGTTGACGCCGGCCGCCAGACCCGAGGCTGCCACCAGCGCCGCGCTGCCTGAGCCCAGGCCGCGCAGCATCAGTCCGATGGATATGGCGTAGAGCAGTATTGATATAATGTCGTGGTTGAGCGCAAGCACGGCAGGCACATAGCACATCACGGCCACGGCCAGTCCGGCGAGCGTGGCTTTGGTGCCCACGGCGTGGCGCAGCGCGCCAAATGCCACCGCGGCGGACGCCAGCACCAGCAGCATTCCAGCCATGTGCATCCCCACAATGCCTATGCTGGGAAAGGCTATGCGCACCAGTCCACCCACCAGTCCGCTGGCATAATACATAAAGTTGTATTCCACCGTGGCGGGGCGGGTGAAGATGTTGTCGAAAAAGGTGAGGTAGAACCCCGTGTCGCACATGTCGAGCCCGCACACCATGGCCGGAATCTGGTAGACTGCCAATAGCGCCGCCAGCACGCCGAAGGCTGCCCACGGGCGGCGGTCGGCAAAGGCCGATGCTCGGGCCCACAGTGAGTTTATCCGTTTAAAAATCATTGCGTTCAGTATAGCTGCTTAGTGATTCAAAGGTAGTCACATTTTGCCACACGGCCAACTTTTTGTGGGCATTTGCAGTGAAACATGTGGGGCATGCTGCCAATTTTTTCGCACAATTAGTGTAAAATTACCATAATTAATTTGCATTACGCCAATTTATGCCCTATCTTTGCAATCACAAAAAAGGTAACGACAAAAAATCTATGCTATCATGAATTCAAAAAAGGAAATGCGCCTAAAGCGCGACAGCGAGCTGCTCGACTTGTTTCAGGAGGCCCTGATGGCCTTCATCGGGCACAACACCAAAGATCCCCGCAAAAAAGCCCTTGAGTTTGCTCTGGCCAACGGCCACCCTCGCTACTACGTGAGCCACAGCCGCGCCTATCCCGTGGTGTGCAGCATAATAAGGCGCGGAGTGAACCCCGTGAAGATGCCCGACCAGTCGCAGATGTGGGACGAGATTGCCGCCAAGGTGCGCCAGGCCATGGACTCGGGCGTGCCCAGCATCAACAAGGCCCTGGAGTTTGTGCTGCAAAACTGCCGCGCCTCGCGGTTTTTCATATCCTACCCCTACGCGCGCCGCCACACCTATGTGGCCTGCAAAGAGCGCAGCCGGGCAGTGAAGCGCACATTCAAAGTGCGCAATCCTGTGGCCGACAGCGCCTTCGGGGCAGTGTGAAGCCGCCTCGCCACGCACTCAACCAATCGTCACTAACCAATTAAAACAGAATCAACCGCCATGAACGAAACACAGCACCAGACGGCCACAGTGGATGTGGCCGTAGACCTCGATGAGATTTTCAACCTGATTTATGCCGAAAGCGAGTGGATATCGGCGCACAATGCCGCCATCTACCGCCTGAGCCCCGATAACGCGCCCATGCTGCGCCTTAGGGTGGGCGAGGGCTATGCCCAGTTGCAGCCGAGCCTGCAGCCCTACTTGCTGTGGGCCAACTACAACCCCAACATTGAGCAGCGCAACCTCACCCTCACGCTGCAGTTCGAGCATCCGCAGCCATCAAGCCTCACCGCCGCCATCCACCAGCTGGTGGTGCAGCTGCTGGCCTACTATGCGCTGATGCGCTTCTACGACGGGCGCACCGACCTCTACGCCACCGCGTGGCGGCGCTGCAATGCGCAGCTTATGCTGATGTTTGCCCGCGATGCCAACCGCGGATGCGCATTGCCATAGCAAAATTGAGCCCGTTTCATCGAACAAATCAGGCGTCCACGGCAGCATTTCTGCTTTGCCGTGGGCGCCTGTGTTTCTGTTGGCCAGTGGGGGCGGGGCGTCAGTTGCCCGCTGCGTCGCCTATTTTGTCCACCTGCTTCTTCAGCCAGTCGGTGGCCGCCTTGGTCACCTTCTTCTTGATGTGGTGGCCCACGGAGTCAATCAGCTTGTTGGCCGCCGAGTCAACCTCGTTTGGCACATCCACCTCCACCTTTTCCACCACGGTGTCGGCTTTGTTGGCGGCTGCCGCCTCATCGGCCTTGTCGGCCTCATCGCCATCACCCACATTGGCGCCCATGGCCTTTTCGAGAGCAAGGGCCAGATCCTCTTTGCTGAACGTGAACACGTGGCCCAGAATGCCAAACGACAGCATCTTGCTCTTGCCCATCAGCTCGATGCGGCCCACCGAGCAAACGAAGTAGTTGTCCACGTGGAAACTCGTTTCCATAAACGTGTCGAGAGCCTTGCCCGTGAGGTATTTCTGGCCCATCGACAGAATCGAGCCGAGCAGACTGTTTTCAGAGTCGTTCACCTGGTCGATGGTTTCGTTCACAAAGGCGCGCGCTTCGCTCTTCACCGCGTCCTCATGCTTCTCGCTGTTGGGGCACGTGATGGCAAACACTGCAAAAATCACGGCCACCACCGCAGCTATAATCCAGCCGCGGGTGCCATTGCCCTTGTGCCCGTTGTCC
Source organism: Wujia chipingensis (assembly GCA_963655175.1). Classification (GTDB taxonomy): domain Bacteria; phylum Bacteroidota; class Bacteroidia; order Bacteroidales; family Muribaculaceae; genus Sodaliphilus. Next base: position 13,558 of record CAVKDU010000018.1, read on the forward strand.
AGTTGCTGAGGCTCGGCCTCGGCAGGCTGCTGCCACTGAGGCTGTTGCTGGGCGGCATTCCATTGCGGAGGCTGCTGCCCGTTGTATTCACGCTGCTGCCACTGCCCGCCGTCGGGCTCGCCAGCTATTATTGCCTGCTCCAGGGCCGGCACCTCGCTGGCCTTGGCCCAGTCCTTCATGCCTTCAGCCCACACGGGAGTGTCGGGCTTGAGACCGCGCACCTTCAGCTCCTCGATGCTGAACGGTCCCATTTGCTTGTCGTCAAGAATAATAAAGAATTCCATACACTTAGAAATTTTCGGCAAAGTTATATCAAATTTCATTACCCCCCACCCACTTAAGACTAAAAATATGAATGTTTACAAATGCGCGTAAACCATAAACTGTGTGAACCCACGCGGCCTATCATTGAAACTTTAGCTATTTTAGTTGAAAATTGAAATATAAATAAAAGTTTGATAGCAAAATTATGCCAAAAGAGGATGTAAATCAAAGGTCGTATCACTCAGATTTAGTGGAAGATTCACAACTGCCGTTTTATTCAGTGGCAAACCTAAGCAACCCTGAACAGTTGTCAATGTTGTCGTTGTTTTCAGGGTGCGGGGGAATGGATTTAGGTTTTGAGGGAGGATTCATTTGCCATAAAAAATCAGTCCCAGTAGGTTCTCCTTGGATTCAAAGGGAGTTAAATTATAACTGGGTGCTATTGAAGAAAAATAGATTTAAAACGGTGTTTGCCAACGATATATTGAAAGAAGCGATGCAGTCGTGGAATAATTATATGGCTCGGTTTGGTGTCGACGCCAATATATACCACTTTCAAAGCATTGTAGATTTGGTCAAATTGCATAAAAGTGGTGTGAAGGTGTTCCCTGATAGTGTTGATATTGTTACTGGGGGATTCCCCTGCCAGGATTTCAGTGTGGCAGGTAAACGCAAAGGGTTTGATTCTGGCATGATGCACGATGGGTCAAGACGAACTGAAGATGAGCCATCGGAAGAGAGTCGAGGCAAATTGTATTATTGGATGAAGCAAGTCATTGATATTGTTAAACCCAAAGTGTTTATCGCAGAGAATGTAAAAGGTTTGGTTAATCTCGGTGATGTTAAAAACATAATACAGAGAGACTTTAGTAATGCAGATGGGGGGGTATATTGTACTGACTCCCAGGGTGTTAGATGCTGGAAATTATGGAGTGCCTGAAACCAGAGAACGCGTCATTTTCATAGGAATACATAAATCAGCTCTAAAAAAGTCGGCTTTAAGGGCACTTGAACTTGATGACATACCAGTTGAATACGATCCATATCCACAGCCAACACATAATCATTCAGCAAACAGACAAGAATTACAGTTGCCTGTAACTTGCCGTGATGTGTTTTGCGGCCTTAAAGAACCATTGGAAAGTGCGGATTTATCGCAGAGGTTCTATTCTAAAGCCAAGTATATGGGGAAGCACTGCCAAGGCCAGAGTGAGATTGACTTGAATGGATTAGGCCCTACAATACGTTCTGAACATCATGGAAATATTGAATTCCGTCGCCTGTCGTTAGAGCATGGCGGCAAGTATGCCGACGAGTTGGCAAAAGGATTGGCCGAGCGTCGTCTTACCCCACGCGAATGCGCCCTTATTCAGACTTTTCCGCCCGATTATCCATTTGTGACGCACCAAGGCTACTCATCCAAATTCAGAGTGAGCCCGTCGGGTGCTTATAAGGTTATAGGAAATGCAGTGCCGCCAATGCTGGCTTATAATATTGCCAGACGGTTGCAGGAAGTGTGGCCTCTATACTTTGGCTGATATGGAAAGCAGGAACGATAGAATAATATCAATAAAGGGTGATTCTGTGATTTCAGATGCGGCTTTTGCTGAACTTATGCATAGAACGGAATCAAGTATGAACGGTGCGGCTTGTCGTGATAAGCGCTTCTTCGCTCGAATGTCGGCATCTGAACTGGAAGAATATGCCACTTATATGATTGGACAATCGTGTAGCGGAACGCCATTTAACCCGAATCACATAAAGCTTGTGTCCGGTCAGTCATTCCCAGATATTACAGCCGAATCGTGTTTTGGCGTTGAAGTTAAGTCGACCAATAAAAACCATTGGACTTCAACGGGTAGTAGTATAGTCGAGTCTACTCGTGATAGGAATGTGCGAAGCATATATATGTTGTTTGGAAAACTTGGTGGTGACCCTGCTGAATTCAAGTGCAGACCTTATGATAAGGTGCTGTATGATATCACAGTCACACACTCGCCTCGATACTTGATTAATATGCAATTGAAAGACGGTGAGTCCATTTTTTCAAAAATGCATGTGTCGTATGACGATTTCAGAACATCGAGAGATTCAATCGCTCAAGTGCGTAAATATTATAAAGAAAAGGCTGAGCGAGAAAACAAGCAGGAAATGCCATGGTGGCTTGCTGACGATGAAGAACATCCACAAGGAATAATGCTGAGGATGTGGAAAACGTTGCCAAAGGAAGAGAAAGATATGATAAGGGCTGAGGCTTTTGTTTTGTTCCCTCGACAGGTGCTTTGTAGCAAATTTGATGCGCCGGCTTTATGGATGTGTACGACTAAGAGCGTGATCAATACACATTTCCGTGATGTGTTTTCTGCGGGAGGGCAGATAAAGAGTGTAAACGGCACACTGCTTGCCAAGCCATTGCCTAAAATAATAAAGAGCCTTATTGACTCTGCCGTCCTTATCAGAAAGGCCATGGTTGATAGTGATTTCCAGCAATTTATTGCAGAATACAACCGTGAATTGCTAAATGCTACAAGTCCAATTGATGCTTGGATTGGTCAGGTGAAAGAAGCCTTGATGTTGAGAAAATGGGAAATACCGTTTGAATCATGGTTCTACAACCCGCCAACATTTGATTAAACTGATATCTTTAAATGGAATGGGAATGGAAAGTTTTGGGGAATTTTGGGAAAATTCCCCAAAATTGCGCTGGAGGATTGATGCAAATGATTATCTTTGTAGCCATAACAGAAAGAGTGAAGATATGATTGAGCAAGCACCCAAATTGTCGGAGTCGGTTATGCAGGACTCGGTTAAACTTCTTGCACAGCCAGGCAATGCAGGTCTATTTGCTAAAATAGACGATGATTACTTGTATTGGGATAAAGTGAAATATTTGGCTGCCGCTGGAACTGACCCTATTGCATTGTGGGGCGCCGTGAAACTCAGACGCTCGATTAATGAAGTGGGTTTGCGGTTTGGAAAATACTCATTTCACTTTACTGTGACGAGTGCCATGCAGTCGCTCCTGCATGAGCTGGATATGGCTTTTTTAGGGGGTGTTGACTCAGAGAACAAAATACCTCAAAAGGAACGTAATTTGTATCTTGCCAGTTCTCTAATGGAGGAGGCCATAGCATCGAGCCAAATGGAAGGGGCATCCACCACCCGCAGGGTGGCAAAGGACATGCTCAGAAAACAAATGAAGCCTCAAAACAAAAGCCAGCAGATGATTGTGAACAATTATGCCACAATAAGGTATTTGGTTGATCACAGGCAAAACGAGCTGACGGTGGATTACTTGAAGGAAATTCATAGATACATATCCAACAGGACGCTCGCAAACTCTGAAGATGAGGGGCGGCTCAGAAAAGACGACAACATACTTGTTATGAATGACATCACCGGTGAAATTGTGCATATGCCGCCAAAAGCCGATGAGTTGGAATTGCTGCTTGGCGAATTGTGTGAATTTGCCAATGATGAGACTGTCACGCCATTCATCCACCCGATTGTGAAGGGGATAATAATACATTTCATGCTGGCCTATTTTCACCCATTCGTTGATGGCAACGGCCGTTCGTCGCGCTCGCTTGTCTACTGGTATATGTTGAAAAAAGGCTATTGGCTCACAGAATATCTGTCAATATCAAGAATTATATACAGAAGCAAGGCTCAGTATGAGAGGTCATTCCTTTATACGGAGTGCGACGGCTTGGACTTGTCTTACTTCATCAGCTATAATCTGAAAGCCATGAAAAGTGCCTATGATGACTTGAATGCATATTTGCGCAGAAAGATGCGTGAACAGGATGATCTTGCATCGGTCATAGGTGTTGCAGGCATTAACGAACGGCAGTCAAAAATGGTGAAAATATTTGCCGAGCATCCCAACTCTATCATCACCGCCAACGATATAGTGACGCGCTTTGGCGTGACTGCTAAGACAGCCAGGACCGATTTGCAGCATTTGGTGGCGCTTGGCCTGCTTGTTGAGCGCCCCGTGAACAAGCGAAAATCGTGTTATGTGCGGGCAGAGCAGTTTGCCGATGTGCTGGCGGGGCTGGGGGTGGTGGTCAGGAGCGGCCAAGGAAGTCGTTGAAGGCCTGTTTGTAGCTGTCGCCGATGGGGATGTAGACGTTGCCGAAGATGATGCGGTTGCGCTCGATTTCGCGTATCTTGCTCTTTTGCACTATGAAAGAGCGGTGCACCCTTATGAAGCGCGAGGCGGGCAGCATCTGCTCTATCGACTTCATGTTCATGAGCGACAATATGGGGTGGGGCGACTCTTCGGTGTAGATTTTCACGTAGTCCTTGAGCCCCTCGATGTATTTGATGCTGTCGAGGTCGATTTGCAGCAGCTTGTATTCGCTTTTCACAAATATGCTCTTGGCCTCGCCAGCGGTGCCGCCATCGGGCGCGGCCTGCTGCTTTTGCCGCGTGAGCGAGAACCACTGCAGCGCGCGGTTGCAGGCTTCCAGAAAGTTGACGTAGCTTATGGGCTTCATCAGGTAGTCGAGCGCATTGATGCGGTAGCCGTCGAGGGCATACTGCTCAAACGCTGTGGTAAACACCACCCGGGTGCCCTCGGGCAGCATGCGCGACAGTTCAAGTCCGTTGAGCTCGGGCATCTGGATGTCGAGGAATGCCAGATCCACAGGATTGTCGGTGAGTCCCTTCATGGCATCCACCGCGTTGGAATACTGTCCGCACAGCTCCATAAACGGAATGCGCTTCACATAGCTCACCAGCAGCTCCACCGCCAGCGGCTCGTCGTCAACTATGGCACACTTCAGAGTCATTTTCAATCACTATTTTTGAGTAATATTCCTTGCCGTCGGGCGTTACGCCCTTTTCCCAGGTGTGGCGCCCCGGATACATGATTTCGAGCCTTCGGGCCACCTGCTCGAGCCCTATGCCCGAGCCGCTCTTGTCGTTGCGCTGCTTGGGGTGGTTGCTGTTGCGAATCTCGCACACCACGTTGTCGCCCTCCTTGGCCATGCGCACGCGTATGTAGCCCGTGCCGGCCTGCGACACACCGTGCTTGAAGGCGTTTTCAATCAGCGAAATGAATATGAGCGGGGCTATGGGCTGCGCGTCGTCGGGCGCGATGCTGATGTCGGTGTCGATTTTCACGCTGCTCGTCACCCTGATGCGCATCAGCGCTATGTAGTTTTGCATAAAAGCCACCTCCTTGTACAGCGGCACGTAGTTCTGCTGGTTGTCATACAGCACGTGGCGCAGCAGCTTGCTCAGCTCCTCCACGGCGTGCTGGGCCTTGTCGGCGTCGAAGGCTATGAGGGCGTAGATGTTGTTGAGCGTGTTGAGCAGGAAGTGCGGGTTAAGCTGGTTGCGCAGGTTGCGCAGCTCGCTCTCGGTGCGAATTTTCTCGGCCTCTTTGCGGGCCTCCTCCAGGTGCTGCCACCGCTGTCCCAGCTTTATGGCCACGCTCAGCGCCACTATCAGCACCAGCATTATCACTGCTTGGAAGTACATGGGCCACTTGGGCGGCCCGAAGAAGCCGCCCCGCGGACGGCGGTGGTGGCGCATTTCGGCAATTGGAAACGCGTCGGCCGTGAGGTGCCACCAGCCCATGGTGAGCCCCAAGGCGGCAATTATCAGCACCACGTTGGCCGCCACAAACGCGTTGACGCGCTTGCGGAACAGCAGCCGCGGCACCAGCACCAGCAGGTTGGCGTAGAACACTATCATGTAGCTCATGGGGCTGCCCAGCGAGCGCATGAAGCGGCTCAGCGTCACGCTCCACGAGTCGGTGGGGTTGTAGAAGAACAGCGGGAAAAACACCACTATTCCCCAGCACAGCGCCTGCACCAGCAGGCTGCGCCGCGTGTATCCGTCGGATTGCTTGGTGGCTAACATAATGGGCAAATTTAGCAAAAACTTTTGTTACTGCGGCACGTCACTCATATCTAATTGCCTCAATCGGGTCGAGGTTGGCAGCCTTCTTGGCCGGATACCAGCCGAAGAACACGCCCGTGATGGTGCACACCACAAACGACAGCACCACGGTCCACGCCTCGATGCTGATGGGCCAGTGGGCGAATGCCTTGACGGCAAACGAGGCCCCCACGCCCATTATCACGCCTATCACGCCGCCGGTGATGCTGATGAGTATCGACTCGATGAGAAACTGGCTGAGGATGTCGATGCCGCGTGCGCCCACGCTCATGCGCAGGCCTATCTCGCGGGTGCGCTCGGTGACCGACACATACATGATGTTCATGATGCCAATGCCGCCCACTATCAGCGATATGCCGGCTATGCAGGCCAGCAGCGTGGTCATCATGCCTGTGGTGGAGTTCATCATCGAGCTCAGCTCCTCTTGCGAGCGAATCGAAAAGTCGTCTTCGTCGCTGGCCTTGAGCTTGTGGTCGGTGCGCAATATCGAGGTGAGGTCGCTAATGGCCAGGTCGGTGATGTCTTCGGTCAGGGCCGAGGCATAGATGCCTTGCAGATAGGTTTGCGCCAGCATTCGCTTCATCACGGTGGTGTAGGGGGCCAGCACTATGTCGTCCTGGTCCATGCCCATCGAGTTGTAGCCCTTGCTTTTGAGCACGCCCACCACGCGCAGCGGAATCTTGTTGAAGCGTATAATCTGGCCTATGGGGTCGCCGCCGTTGGGAAACAGGTTGTCGACAATGGTCTTGCCGATGACGCACACCTTGGCCGCCGACTTGATGTCGGCCTGGGTGAACATCTCGCCCGACTCCACCGACAGCTGCCTGATGGTGAGGTAGTCGATGCTCACGCCGCTCACGCTGCTCTGGTAGTTGTTGTTGCCCACAATCAGCTGTCCCGCGCTCGACACGCTGGGGCTGACCGCCGCCAGATATTTGTTTTGGTTCACAATGTTCTGGTAGTCGGTGAGGGTGAGCGTCTCCATGTCGTCGGCGCTTTGGCGCGCTCCGCCGGGGCCCTTGTCGGCGCCCGGGTGAATCATAATCATGTTGGAGCCCATCTCGGCTATCTGCTTCTGTATGCTCTGCTTCGAACCCTGGCCTATGGCCAGCATGGCAATCACCGAGGCCACGCCTATGATGATGCCCAGCATGGTGAGGAAGCTGCGCGTCTTGTTGTTGGCGATGGCCTTGAGGGCTATTTTAAAAAGATTTGTTCCGTTCATATAATATATATAGAGGCTCTAAATATGTGAGTGTTAGCGGTGCCGCGTTAGTCGTCTTGCTGCACGGGCAGGCTGGCCAGCTTCTCGGCTGCGTCCATAATGTGTGGGTTCAGCTCGTCGCTGCGTATTTTGCCGTCGCGTAGCATGATGTTGCGGCTCGAATACTGGGCAATCTCGGGGTTGTGGGTCACGAAAATGAGCGTGCGGCCCTCGTGATACAGTTCCTGAAACAGCACCAGAATTTCAAACGAGGTGCGGGTGTCGAGGTTGCCCGTTGCCTCGTCGGCGAGTATCACGGCCGGGTCGTTGACCAGGGCGCGGGCTATGGCCACGCGCTGCATCTGTCCGCCCGACATCTGATTGCTCTTGTGGTTAAGGCGCGAGCCGAGGCCCACGCGCTCAAGTGCGGCTATGGCCCTGCGGCGGCGCTCAGAGGCGCTTACCGAGGGGTTGTACATCAGCGGCAGCTCCACATTCTCCACAGCCGTGGTCTTGGCCAGCAGGTTGTAGTTCTGGAACACAAAGCCTATCTTGCGGTTGCGCAATATGGCGCGCTGGGCCTTGCTCATTGATCGCACCGGTGTGCCGTCGAGGCGGTACTCGCCGCTGGTGGGCGAGTCGAGGCAGCCCAGAATGTTGAGCAGGGTCGATTTGCCCGAGCCCGATGTGCCCATGATGGTCACAAACTCGCCTTCCCTTATGGTGAACGACACGCCGCGCAGCGCGTGCACCACCTCGTCGCCCACCACAAAGTTGCGCCTTATATTTTCGAGCTCTATGATTGGTTTCTTGTTGTTGTCCATAAAGCAAAAAATTGTGGATTAATGGTTACTTCTGTCCGTTGCCGCCCTTCTTCTTGTTGCTGCCCGGGCCTTTTGGGGCGAATGGCGACTGCTCGGCGTCGCTGCTCTCGCCGTCGGCGTTGGCCTGGTCGTCGGCAGCCTGCAGCGACTGTGCCGACACGTCGAGCACCACTTGGGTGTTGAGGTCCACTCCGCTCAAAATCTCGGTGCGGGTGCCGTCGGTGATGCCCACTTCCACCTTGTGGGCCACAAAGGTGTTGCCATCCAGCGTCCACAGCTTGTGGTCGGCCTTGACGTCTTTAATCTTGTAGCCCTTGCCGATTATTGCGGGCTCGGGTGTGAAGCGCAGCGCCTTGCTGGGCACGCTGGTCACGCCGCTGCGTTCCAGGGTGTAGATGGTGACGTTGGCAGTGAGGCCCGGCTTCAGCTTCAGGTCTTGGTTGGGGGCGGTGATCACCACCTCATAGGTCACCACATTGTTGGTGGTGGTGGCGTTTTGGCGCACCTGCTTCACCGTGCCCGTGAAGGTGTCGTCGGGGAAGGCGTCGACGGTGAACGTCACGCGCTGACCCTCGCGCACCTCGCCTATGTCGGCCTCGTCAACGTCGGCCACCACCTGCATGTCCTTCAGGTCTTTGGCAATGGTGAACAGGGTGGGGGTGTTGAACGACGATGCCACCGTCTGTCCCACTTCCACCTCTTTCGAAATCACCACGCCGTCGATGGGCGAGGTGATGGTGGCGTAGCCCAGATTGGTGCGCGCCTTGGCCACGCCCTCGGCGGCCACCTTCACCTGCTCCTGGGCTTTGCGGTAGCTCTCGAGGGCCACGTCATATTCCGACGCGCTCACCAGCTGCTTGCGGTAGAGCTCGGCATAGCGCGCGTAGTTCTTCTTCTGGTAGTCGAGCTCGCTTTGCGCGCTGCGCATGCTGGCCTGCTGCGAGGCCACTTCGCTCTCCAGATTGGTGCGGTCAAGCTCGGCTATCACCTGGCCCTTCTTCACGGTGCTGTTGTAGTCCACATACAGCTTGCTCACTATGCCCGACACCTGCGTGCCCACATCCACGGTGGTCACGGCCTCCACGGTGCCGGTGGCGGTGACGCTGGTCTTGATGTCGGCCTGCTCCACTCGCGTCTGCTCAAACTGCACTTTGCCTTTCTCCTTGCCGCCCCGCAGCAGCAGGCAGGCGGCTCCTGCAATGACCACTATGGCCACCACAGCTATAATTATTTTCTTTTTCATAATTGTTGGTAGTTCATTGATGGGTGTTTGTCGTTGGAAAAAATGAGTTGCTACAGAGCCATTTGCCCGCCCTGGTAGTAGCTGAGCATGGCGGCGTTGAGCACGGCCATGTATTTAGCCTGAATCATTTGCTGCGCGGCCTTCGAGAGGTTGGTCTTGTCGGTGAGCAACTGCACAATGTTTTTCAGGCCCAGGCGGAACTGCTCGCTTGTTAGCTCATAGCTGGTGCGGGCATACTGCACCTGCTCTTTGGCGGCTGCATAGCGCTGCTGGGCGCTGGAGGCCTGCTGCCAGTAGCCTTCAATCGACTTCCACAGCGTCTTTTGCGAGTCGAGCAGGTCGAGATAGCTGCTCTCTTTTTCAAGGCGCGCCTTGGCAATGGCGTTTTTGGTCTTGCCGCGGTCGTAGATGGGCACGCTCAGCGTTACGCCCAGCGTGTTGCTCCACTGGCGCTTCAGCTGGTCGAAAAAGCTGCCGTTGCCGGTTATGGTGTTGGTGCTCATGCCGGCGTTGAGCGAAATCGACGGCAGCGAGCCGGCCTTGGCAATCTTCTCGTCGAGTTCGCTGCGGTTCATGGCCAGCTTGCCGGCCTGAATTTCGGGGCGCAGAGCCAGGGCGGCGGCATACACGTCGGCCTTGGCGGGCAGCGGGGTGAGCGCGTCGGCGTCGGTGCCGCTGGCGGCCAGCTCAAGATCTTGGTCGCCGTCGAGCTCAAGCAGCTGCTTCAGCTGCAGCTTGTAGTCGGCCAGAGTCGACTCGTCGGCCACCAGCTGGTAGCGGTCGGTGGCGTTTTGCGACTCCAGCTGCGCCACGTCGGCCTTGTTGAGCAGCCCGCTCTTAAACAGTCCGCGTCCGCGGTCCAGCTGCTTTTGCGACAGCTCAATCTGCTCCTTGTCCTGCTTCACCGTCTCCTGTGCGTAGAGGATTTGCACATACAGTTTCGTCACGCTCTCCTCCAGATTCAGCTCCTGCGCGCTCACGTTGAGGTCGGCAATCTGGCTGTTGAGCTGCTTCAGCTTCACGTTGTTGGTCGTCTGGCCGCCGTCATACAGCGGCATCGACGCGCTCAGCCCGTAGTCGCCCGTGTAGCTGTTTTTGTGGCTGGTGCTCACCACCTGCGAGCCGTTGACCACGGCCGAAGTGCTTTGAAACGGACGGTTGCTGAATCCCTGGCTCGTTTGGAACGACACCTGCGGCAGGCGTGCGCTTTTGGCGTCTTTCACATCGATTTGCGCCGATTGTGCGCTCACGCGCAAGCGGCGCACTGCCACGTTTTGCGTCTTGGCTCGGTCGATGCACTGCTGCAGCGTCCACTGCTGCGGCAGCGCTGCGGCGGTGGAGTCTTGCGCGGCCATGCCGCCGTGCAGCAGCCAAGCGGCCGCGGCTGTTAAAATAAATCTTTTTACCTTCATAACACCTGTTTTCAATAGAATGTGTGGGTTAAAATGAGTCTGTTTTTTATGGTACAAAATTATTCCGGCCGGCGCAAGGGCGCAAATTAGATATACTAAAGCCATTCATTTCATCGACAAATTAGGGCATAAGCCCGACAAAGCGCATGTGGCCGCGCTGGGCATAAAAAAACAAGGCCCGGAGCTTGCTCCGAGCCATGCTATGCTTGCTATTCCCTTGCGGGATAGGTGTTTGCTATTGCTTATTTAACCACCTTAAGGGCTTCCTTGGTGCCGTCGGTGTAGGTAACCACCTTCACGTTGATGCCCTCAAACGGAGTTGCGCTCTCAACGCCGGTCAGGTTGTAATACTTAACGTTGGCAACCTCTTTGCTGGTCTCAACTGCGTCAACACCAGTGGCCTCGAAAATCACCTCAAGCGACTTCAGGTTGAGGCGGGCTTTCTTGGTGCTGCCGGTGGTGACCACAATCTGCGACATTTCGCTGCCGTCGAGCTGGAACTCATATTTCGGGAACACATATTTGCCGTCAACTGTGTCGGCCTTCTCGATGGTAGTAGCGCTCTCCACACCGTTGATGATGAACTTGTTGAGGCGTTTTGCCTTGTAGTCGGTTACATATGCGCTGGCTTCAGCCACAATCTTGCTGGCCTTCACTTTGCCCAGCTCGGTGAGGTTGAGGGTGAGCTTGCCGATTACCGAAGCAGTGCTGAACTTGATGCCCATTGCGTGGTCGGCGCGGTAAACTTTCGATACCACTGCCGAGTCGATGTATTCTGCACCCGACTCCACCACACCAGGCTTGGTGAGGAACTCTGCACTGCTAATTGCGGGGCCGTCGACTGCGATTGAGTCATTGCCATGGAACACGATTTTGTAGCTTGCTGAAGAAGCGAACGACATTGCTGCTGTAGCCGCGAGAGCTACGATGAGAGTAAAAATTTTTTTCATAATCGAGTTGTTTTAGAATTATTGTTAGTGTTAATATGTTAATCGTGCTGCAAATGTACAAAAAAATACTAAAAGCCGGCAAACAATTAGGCTTAAATTATTCACGCACGCCCGCATATATGTGCGCGCACAGAGAAAGCGCTGATGCCACTCATCGGTAATGGGGTGTGCATCAGCGCTGTAAGAGATATAAAGCAGTTTCTCTCTTATTGCTCTTTTACAAGGAATATTTCGGTGGGAAAGTGGTCGCTGTAGCCGTCGAGAAACACTCCGCCCGAGTAGGTGCGCAGCGGGTAGCCCTTGCGGTCGCCCTCCTGCGTCTTAAGGAAGTCGCGGTTGAGCACGTCGGCGCGCATGAATGTGAGCCGCGGCTTGTCGTTGCCCTTGTAGTGCTGCATGAAATATTGCGAAATCACTATTTGGTCAAACAGGTTCCACTGTCCTCGGTAGGCCAGTGTGCCTATGCCCTTGTCCAGCTTGTCCCACCACGGGTTGTAGAGGTCACTGGGCTGCTTCACGTCGGCAGCGTTGCGCTTGCCGCCAAGGGCCTCGGCCACGCTCTTGTCCATGGGGTCGTCGTTGAGGTCGCCCATGAATATTATGCCCTGGTTGGGGTCGTCGCGCAGCAGCGAGTCGATGGTGCGCCGTGCCATGGCGGCTGCGGCCTCGCGCAGATAGCTCGAGCGCTCTTGTCCGCCCAGGCGCGACGGCCAGTGGTTCACTATCACGCTCACCTTTTCACCGGCCAGCATGCCCGTCACGCACATCTGGTCGCGGGTGCGGAAGCTGTCGTAGCCCGGAATGTGCAGCGTGGTGTTCACCACATTCAGCACGCGAAACAGGCGCGGGTTGTAGAGCAGCGCCACGTCGATGCCGCGGCGGTCGGGGCTGTCGTGATGCACTATCTGCAGGTGCCAGTCCTTGATTTCGGGCTGCTTCACCAGGTCTTGCAGCACGCTCTTGTTTTCCACCTCGCTCACGCCCACTATGGCAGGGCCCATAGGGGTGTGCTTGGTCTTCATTTGGCTTATGGCGTAGGCCATGTTGTGCTGCTTCGACCAGTATTTCTGGCCGTTCCATTTGCGCGCCCCGTTGGGGGTGAACTCGCTGTCATACTTGCCGTTGTTGTTGATGGTGTCGAACATGTTCTCCAAGTTGTAGAACATCACTCCATACACTCCATACCGCTTTTCGGCGCTTATGGCGGCGGTGGCCAGCAGTGCGGCCACTATCACCAGCATTATCTTCTTCATTTGCGTGGACTCTGTGTTAGTGTTTATGCGTTGTTGTAATTTATGTCGATAACTTGTGTGGTTTGCAAAAATAGCACGATTTTTTTGTAACGCAAAGGGCGGCAATCAAAAAAACGCCGCAGTGTGATTTTTTGCTATGGCAGCCCGCGGCGGCGCGGTGCTAATTTTGCGGCGTAACTAATCGCTAACTCAAAAAAAATCACAACAACATCATTATGCAAAACACCTGCGACACCAATTCCACCCCCGTCGCTGCACCCCAGCAGCCGCGCCCCGCCGTCCAAAAGGCTGAAATCATCGATGAAACCGTGCAAAAACTCCACCTCGACGAGGCCACAGCGGCTGCCGTAAGGCAGATTCTCGAGCCAGTGGCGAGCGGAGTGAGCGGCAGCCTCGTGACCCTTGTTGCCAAGGCTCTGAAGCACGACGATGACGTAAAAAACGCCGATGCAGCCGGCTATTTGCGCGGCCGCAACGAGAAAATCGAGGTGCTCACCACGCCCGACAGCGCCGGGACCGAGACCACGCCCGTCAACTTTCCGCGCTATGCCAAGCGCAGCTTTTGGGACGATGTGGACTCGTAGTCCCCCCCTCCCCCCAGAAGCAAGCATTTAACCAACCCAACAAATTTTTTATCAACCCAACAACACACTAACCATTATGTTTCAACAAATCATTACCCTCAAGTGCAGAGTGAAGAACACCATCGGCTGGATTAAGCGCAACCGCGCCCTGCTCATTCTGCTCGTAATCATCCTCATCATGCTGGTGCTGGCCGCCTGCAGCCACGGCGACACCATGCTGGCCGCAACCATGGTGGCCGGGGTGGCCGGAGGCAAGCATGTGGTGGGTGGCCCGCTCACCACCGACCTTGCCTCCAAGGGCAGCCCCGACCTGCTGCTCAACGAAATTGACCGCCAGATAGTGAAAATCCGCCCCATGGCCACGCCCATCGACCAACTTTCGCGCTGCGCCGGAGCCAAGCACTCGGGCAGCATGGTGGTGGACTACTACAACGTCGACACCAAGCCCACCCGCACCCGCACCGCGGCTGCCTACACCGCTCCCACCACCCTTGCGGCCAGCGCAAGCACCAAGGTGGCAATCTCGACCGACAACGACGAAATATTCGATGCCTCCGACACCATTCTGGTGCAGGGCGTGTACGGATATGAGCCCGACGGCGTGACGCCGAGCGACAAAGAGCTGATGCTGTATGTGGTGTCGCGCGACGAAACGGGCGGACTGGTGGTGCAGGCCGTGAACGGCAAAAACATCGACAAGGGCGTGAACTGCGTGCCCTCGATAGCCAAGGGAAGCACCCTGATTAGGATGGGCCGCGCGGCCAGCGAACTCGATGTGATGTCGCCGCAGTTCGAGGCCCTGCCCACCAAGGCGCAGAACTATTGCCAAATATTCAAGATGCAAATTGAGCAGAGCACCCTCATGCGCATGGCCAACAAGGAGGTGCAGTGGAACATGAGCGACCAGGAGGAGGCCGCCATCTACGACATGCGCCTGGGCATGGAAAAGAGTTTCCTCTTTGGCGTGAAGCGCTCGCTGTGGGACAATGTGCGCAAGCAGACGCTGCTGTTCACTGGCGGCATATGGTATCAGGCCGGCAAAACGTGGAACTACGACGACTCGTCGCTGACGCAAGACAGCATCATCGACATGATGCGCGAGGCCTTCACGGGCAACGCGGGCAGCAAGCGCAAAATACTCATCGGCGGCTCGGGCCTCATTGGCAGGCTCAACAAGCTGGACTACAGCAAGGTGATCACCTCGCGCGACACCGTGAGCAAGTGGGGCATCGACTTCAACGAGCTGCGCTCGAAGTTTGGCACGCTGTATGTGATGCTGAGCGAGGTGTTCGACGAGTGCGGCATGGCCGACAACGGCATAGTCATCGACCCCGAATATATGCAGAAGTATAGCCACGTGCCATTCAGCACCGAGGCCCTCAACCTCAAGGCCAGCGGTGTGCGCAACGTCGACGCGCTGGTGCTCACCGAGGCCAGCTGCCTGGTGCTGCGCTACCCCAAGGCCCACATGCGCATCATCATGCAGTAGGCCGCTGCGCGGCAGACTCTAATTCTGTAGCCGAAAAAACTAAGCCAGTCTCAAAGCCCTTTCATCAATCGGGCTTTGAGGCTGGCCTCTTTATTGTTGCATAAAGGCGTGCGCGCGTCACGCCATGTTCTGCTCGATCCACTGCTCGGGCAGCGGGTTGAAGCGAATCTTGTCGGGCCCGATGGCCAGACGGTAGATGCCGCCGCGCTTGCCGGCTATCACATACGGGTTTTCGCCATTGGTCTCGGGCCACTTCACCGTGCGCGCCACTATGCGGTTTATTTTGCTCAGCGCCTGGTTGCGCAGCTCGCTGCTGCACATATATTGCTCCACCTTTTGCATGGCCTCGGCCCGCGGGCAGTCTTTCAGGCAGCTGTAGATGGCGGCCAGCTCGCCGGCGTAGTCCACAAGGTCTTTCAGACGCACCCCGTCGGGGTGGCGCATGAAAAACATATACAGCATTTTCTGTATGCACGACATCTTCAGCTCCACCTCGTCGTAGTCGGGCAGAATTATCTTGAAGTCGTTGTTCACCACAATGGGGCTTTCCATAGTGGGCGAGATCACTATTTTTCCTATAAGGGCTTTGCGAAGCTTTTCGGTGGGGTCGCTGTGGGTGCGCAAAATGTATTCGGTGATGAGGCTGCGCAGCTGGTCTTCGAGCTTTTCATACTCCTCGTCGATTTCATATTCCTGAGCCCTCTCCTGGGCATCGCCGGGTGGCGTGCGAAGACTGTATCTTTTCGTGGGGAAGGACGCGTGGCAAGGTAGTGTGCGGTCAAAACTGAATTCCATTGAGCGGGAGATAGCAAAGTCATCGTCATCGCCATCCCGAAACAGCAAGCCTTCATCAGCATCGTCGTAGTCGGTCCAGTCTACGTACACCTCTTTGTCGCCGGCCTTGGTGTCGAAAATGTCGGTAGATTGGTCCAGCAGTTCTTCCGACAAACGATCAACCGCCATCCACATGGGGCCATGCATGTGGCGCACGCGTAGGCTCAGCTTGGCGTCGCGCCCTATGTTCACAAGGTTGAAGCGCTTAGTCTCAACGCTTATGTCATAACCTCGTGGCCGCTTGTCGACCACAATCTGTGGCTTGGCCTGCTCAAGCAGGGAACCGCCACACAAGTTGTTGCGCAACTCATTGGCTATTAGTTCACTGCTTACGCGTATGGTCACCGTCGGGTTTAGTGATTCGTTTGTCGTTGTCATAAAAAAGAACTGTTGTGTTTATGCTTTGTTTGTGTTATATGCAGTTGTCATTCTTTAAAGAATCGGCTGCTGCGTGATCTTCTCATGCTTATCTTTTCTTCGGCGCTCAGCGACTCGTCGCGCATGAATGAAACCTGGTCGTCGGTCCAAGATGAGCTGCATTTGCAGAAGCGCAGGGCCATGTCTCTCACGCCCGACTCCGACTTTCTGAATTCAAGCGCGTTGTCGATCGAAAGGCCGTAGGCCACGCTTTCCACATCGTGGTCGGCGCCCATGTAGGCAAACATCCACCCCTCTTTCTTATACGCCTCGATAAGGGCTTTTATTGCCTTGTGGGAGAATTCACGCGACGAATTCTCGTATCCGTCGGTGATGATGGTCACCTGCACCGTGGCGTCTTTGTTGTCGCCCACCATGTTGTGCAGGCGCGTGATGTTGTTGCCAATGGCGTCGTAGAGCGGTGTGCAGCAGCAAGGGCGGTAGTCCTTCAGAGTCAGCGGTTTGGCCTCTTCCACGGGCACATTGTTGTAAATCACCTGTAGCGAGCAGCTGCAAAATGCCACGAGTGTAATCATCGATTTCTCGTCGGCCTCGTGAGCCTGCTGGCGTGCGCGCATCGTGGCAATGGTCTCGTTCACAGCGTCTACCGCATACTTGCGTATGCTGCTCATCGACCCGCTGCGGTCAAGAATGATGAGGTTGTAGTTCGTAATCACTTTTTTGCCTGCTGCTGTGTTGCTGTTTTCGTTCATTTCAGTTGTGTTTTTAGAAAATTTAGACTTAACGTTAACTAAGACTGGTCGTCAATAGTTTTTGTGATGTTCACGGTGCAAAGTTACGCAGTCCATCACGCGACGTGCGTTTTTTGCAACCTTGCAAAGGCCTGTGTCTGGTTTCTGTGCAAATAACGTGCCAAAATGGCACAATGTTGTGCAGAATGATAATTAAATGTGAAAAATATATGCTAACTTTGCTATATTCATTAATAAAAACTAATATACACAGCAACGAATGAATAAGTTTTTGCGCTTAACCATCCTCGCGGTGATGGCTGCCATGGGCATGTGTGCGGCCATGGCCACTGACTACTATGCCCGCCGAATCACCGAAATAATTCCGCAGCCCGTGGCCTGCGACATCGACACCGCCGCGCCGCCTTTCGAGTTGTCGCGCTCCACCGTGGTCTACCACGCCGGCAGCGGGGCTGAAACCAGTGCCCGCTATCTGGCCGACTACACGTCGCGCTATCTGGGTCTGCCCATCGGCATTGTGCGGAAATCGCCGATGAAACCGTGCATTTCGCTCATCAACCGCAACAATCACGGCACTCCGGGCGGCTACTCGCTCACCATCGACCCCACACTCGGAGCCGTGGTCGAAGGCAACGATGCCGAGGGCGTGTTTTATGGCGTGCAGACGCTGATACAGTTGCTGCCCACCCGCGCGGGCGTGGTTCCCATGCTGCCGGCGGCGCGCATAGCCGACTATCCCCGCTTTGCCTACCGCGGGATGCACCTCGATGTGGTGCGCCACTTCTTTCCGGTGGAGTTTGTGAAGCGCTACATCGACTGGTTGGCGCTGCACAAAATGAACTACTTCCACTGGCACCTCACCGACGACCAGGGCTGGCGCATCGAACTTAAGAGCCACCCCGAGCTCACTGCACGCGGCTCGCAGCGCGCCGGCGAAATCGAGGGCGTGTTTCCAGGCCGCTACAGGCCGCTGCCCTATGGCGGATACTACACCCAGCAGCAAATAAAGGAGGTGGTCGACTACGCTGCCAGCCGCTATGTGACCGTGGTGCCCGAGATCGACGTGCCCGGCCACTGCATGGCGGTGCTTGCTGTGCACCCCGAGTTCAGCACCACGCCGCAGCTGCCCAAGGTGGCCGCCCAGACGTGGGGCATATACAACCGCCAGAACAATGTGCTCGCCCCCACGCCCGAGGTGTTCAAATTCCTGTCGGATGTGTTCAATGAGGTGTGTGCCCTGTTTCCCGGCCAATACATCAACGCCGGCGGCGACGAGTGCGCCCCGCGGTGGTGGAAGGAGAGCGAACTCACGCAGCAGTTCATAAAAGACCACGGATTAATCGATGAAAACGGCCTTCAGCGCTACTTCATGGACTACGTGAAGCGCATAGTCAACTCCCACGGCAAGACCATGATAGGGTGGAACGGCGGCATTGAGCAGTGCGACAGCGCCGGCTCGGTGGTGCTCAACTGGTACCACCGCTCGAGTGTGAGCGCGCAGAAGCTCACCCCCGGCCACCGCACCATCGTGGCCCCCGGACGCTGGTTTTACTTCGATTACATCGAAGATTCCACGCAGCAAATGGTGATGTCGGGCCGCCGGCAGCTGCTCACTGTGAAAATGGTGTATGACTTCAACATAGTGCCCGACTCGGCCACGGCCAGTCAGGCGCAGCTCATAATCGGCGCCGAGGGCTGCATGTGGGCCGAGTATGCCCCCGCGCCGTGGAAGGTGGAGACGCTGGTGTTTCCGCGCCTGGCCGCGCTGTGCGAGAATGTGTGGAGCCAGCGCCGCGACTGGACCGACTTCAAGCGGCGGCTGGCGCGCCAAAGCGAGCGCTACGACCTGTGGGGCATCCGCTACAATCCGGCCGTGTTTCTGGCCGAGCCCGCCGATCCCCGCTATCGTTGAGCGGCGCGCCGACTGCAACTTTTCGGTGCCCCGCAGCGTCAAGATAATTAAGTGCCGTGCGGCCGCATTTGCTTTTTTTAACGCCAAATCAAATCCCGCCCCGCACTTTATCGATAAATTTGCTATTTAATATATAGTATGCAACTCAATTCAGCAATCAAGATGAAATCAACATTGCGACTTTTGACCGTGGCGGCCGTGGCCCTGATGGCGCTGCTGTGCGCCACTGCGTGCGGCGGACGCGGCGGCGAGCTTGACAAGGCCATCCGCTCGGCCATGATAAGCGGCGACACCACCCGCAAGGCCTACGACGGCATTTGCCAGCTCATTAAGGACAACCCCGACAAGTATGCCGGCTATCTCACCGACGGCGGACAAATCAACGTTGAGGCGCTGGCCAAAAAGGTGACCGAGGTGGGCCACAGCCTGCGTCCGCCCGTCGACTGGGACATAACCCGCTATGGCGCCGCGAGTCTCACCCTCACCGTGTATTTCGAGCGCAGCGGCTCCATGGTGCCCTACGACAGCCGCTCGGGCGGCGGCCAGCTGAAGGCGGCGGTCAACGACCTGATCAACGCCTTCCCCTCGCACTCGGCAGTTAAAATCAACATTGTCAACGACAACATATATCCCTACAGCGGCACCGTCGACTCGTTTCTGCAAGACCGCGACATCTATGCCAGCACCGCCGGCACTGGCGATGCCAGCCACACCGACTTCAAGCTGATTTTCGACAAAATCATCAGCGCCCAGCCGGCCAACAATGTGAGCATACTTGTGACCGACATGATTTATTCGCCGGCCGACACCCGCAACGTGAGCGTGGAGAAGATATTCAACGAGGAGCGCGGCGTGGCCGCCTCTCTGTTCCGCAACCACAGCGGCAAGTCGGTGATTGTGAGCCAGCTGATGGGCGACTACGACGGCAAGTACTACCCCTACAACGGCCAGCCGGTTGACTACCACGGCAAGCGCCCCTTCTACCTGATAGTGATTGCCGACGCCGCCACCATCAACCAGATGGCCGCCGACCCCGCCTATGCAGCCATTGTGCGCCCCGCCGCAGCGGTCAACACCTACCGCTTCAACCAGAGCGAGACGCCTGTGGCCTTCAAGGTGATACCCGACTGGAAGGACAATGCCGGCCGCTTCCGCGTGTCGCACGACGACCCGCACCTGCTCACCGGCTGCACGCCCGACCGCACCACCGGCAAACTGTGCTTCAGCCTGGCAGCCAACTTGGGCGCGCTGCAAAAGGACGCTGCGTTTTTTGCCAATGCCGCCAACTTCGCGGTGCGTTCGTTCAACGGCTTCAGCATAGCCGTGCGGCCCATCGGGCAGGCTGACGTCACCGCCAACAACAGCGCCTATCTCGACGGCATGACCCACATAATCACCCTTATGGGCAAAATGGACTCGCCGCAAGACGTGGTGGCCATATCCATCCCCAACGACTTCCCGCAGTGGATGGTGCAGTCCACCGCCTCCGACGACACCAACCCCGCCGCACCCGGCTTTGCCGCCACCACGTTTGGCCTCGAAAGCTTCATGCGCGGCATCTACTCCGCGTTTGCCCAGGGCGGCGACCGGTGCTACACAAAAATTGAACTTAAACTGAAAAACTAATCGGCACATATAATATGCAAAAGGACACTATCTATCTCATCGCAGGCATCGTGGTCACGGTGCTGTTTTGGCTGCTGCGCGTGCAGCTGCTCGAGCTTGTTTACAACGCCCCCGGCTACAGCGACAACATGTATAACCTGGGCATCTACGACACCGTGGCCATGGTCATCACTGCCGTGGCGTGGGTGGGCGCAGGCGTCTACTACTACGTGATTAATTCGGTGCGCTTCGACCGCTGGTGGCACTGGCTGGCCATGCTGGCCGTGGTGGCCGTGCTCACCCCCGTGGTGTGCTACAGCGTCAACGTGAGCGTGTTCAGCGACAACGGCGGCATCAGCTACCCGGCCGAGACGGCTGCATTCCAAACGGCCACGGTGCTCTACTCGGTGCTGATGTTTGTGGTGGCGTCGTTCTCAATTCGCTGGTGGAGCAGCAACTGCCGCCACACCCCCATACCGCAATAATTCCGTTTTTTAAAAAAGCAAGAAAGCAATGAGACTATTCATATTCGCAATAGGCGGCACCGGATCGAGGGTGCTGAAGTCGCTGCTGATGCTGTCGGCAGCGGGCGTTCGCCCCATGGGCCACGATGGCAAGCCGATGCCCAACCTCGAGCTGGTGCCCATCATCATCGACCCGCACAAGAGCAACGCCGACCTTAAGCGCACCGAAACCCTGCTGAGCGCCTACCGCATGCTGCGCCGCCAAATTCATGGCGACGAGGTGAACGCCAGCGGCTTTTTCGCCACCAAAATCTCCACTTTGCGCGACATCATGCAGGGCTCGCCCGTGCCGCTCGACGACTCGTTTATATTCAACATGGCCGCCGTGGGCAGCAAAAAGTTCCGCGACTTCATTGGCTACGACACCATGAACGAGCCCAACCAGGCGCTCACCTCGCTGCTCTTTGCCGACTATCAGCTCGAAAACAAAATGAGCATCGGCTTTGTGGGTTCGCCCAACATAGGCAGCGTGGCGCTCAACGGCATCAAGGACAGCAACGAGTTTAAGGCGTTTACCAATGTCTTTGCCGACGGCGACCGCATATTCTTCATCAGCTCGATATTCGGCGGCACCGGTGCCGCCGGCTTCCCGATACTGGTGAAAAACATACGCCAGGCGGCCGGAGCCGACATCAAAAACCGCGCCTTCCTGCAGGCGGCCCCCATTGGCGGCCTCACCATGCTGCCCTATTTCAGCCTCATGCAGAGCGACGACAGCAGCGACCGCCGCATTGCCAGCAGCGACTTCATCGTAAAGACGCAGTCGGCACTGGAATACTACAACCAGACCATCACGGGCGACAGTGGCAGTCAGGTGAACGCCATCTACTACCTCGGCGACCACGGCCACGACGCCCCCTACAAATACGATCCCGGCGACAAGCAAGACCAGCACGACCCGGCCCACCTGGTGGAGCTGGTGGGCGCGCTGGCCCCGCTCAACTTCGCCGGCATGCCCACCGACCAGCTCGTCGACCCCGTCACACGCGCGCCGCTGCCCACCAAGGCCTTTGAATACGGCCTCGACGACGACACCGACGATGTGTGCTTCGCCTCGCTGGGCAAGCAGACGCGCGACCTGGTGTATGAGAGCATGGTGAAGTTTCACCTGCTGTTCATATTCCTGCGCACGGGATTCAGCGGCATGATAGGGCAGGGCTTCACCGAAGACGCGCCCAAAATCACGCGCGACTTCACCGCCACGCAGTTCTACCGCACCCTCACCGACTCGTTCTTTGGCGGCTACACCGAGTGGCTGAGCGAACTCAAGTTCAACCGCCGCCACGTGGAGCCGTTCTGCAGCGGCGTGTTCGACATGACCAGTGCCATCAAGGGCGTGCGCACCCGCAAGGGCTTCTTCGGGGCCAAAACGGTGAATTGCGACACCTTTAAGAGCGAGATGAACAAGCTTAGCCGCGACAACCACGACTACACCGGCCGCACGCTGGAGTTCAAACTCATGGATTTGTTTAACAAGGCCGCAGCCAAGATAATAGCCGAGCGCTACGACAACATCAACTAACCACCACTTCTGCAATGAGCAAAATTCTGTCATATAACAATAAGACCACCAAGACGGCCGACCGCGACTGGATTCCCGTTGAGCCGTATGACGACGATGACATCAAGGCCATTCGCGACCCCAACGGCGGCATGTCGGAAAATCCGCACACCGCCATTCCCAGCCCGTTTGCGCAGCTCGACCTTGTGAAAAACGCCTTTGCCCACCTTGCGGCCAGCATCAGCCTTGCCGGCACCATGATGGACAAGCGCCTGGTGTCGAACGCCCTCGACGTGGCCCAGCTGCTGTTCAACTACGAGAGTCACCGCGACTACCTGCACATAGTGCGCTGGAACCGCGACGAGCAGATAGCGCGCCTCAAAAGTGAGCCCGAGCACCGCCTGTATGGCGACACCCTCGACCTGTTTCTGCACAGCGACACCAAGTATAACTTCGGTCTGCTCACCGACTGGTATATAGTGGTGTGGCACAACCGCGTGATCGGCGCCACATCGCCGTCGTCGTTCACAATGGGCGTGCCGCGCGAAAGCGAGGAGCCCATAGCGGACATCATGGTGGAGCAGGGCGTGCCGCTCTTTGCCGCCGACACTCGCCACCTGTGGCAGCGCGACGCCGACTTCGTGCGCATGATGTATTTGCTGTTCAACGCCTACCCCGTGCTGCGCAAGTCGCTCACCGAGGTGTATGCCTACATGATTCGCAACCTCGACCCCATACGCCAGCAGCGCCCCGAGCTCTACGCCAGCCTTGTGGCTGCGGTGCCCAACATGGAGTCGTTCAGCCCCGAGACCGCCGACCGTGTGCTCGAGCAGCTTGAGATGGACTACGACCCCTTTGCCGGCGACGACGAGATTACGCTGCTGGGCGCGCGCCTCTATCACAAGCGCGCCGCCGACATAATGCGCGATGTGGCGCAAAGCGACTTCATGCTTGCGCCCACGCTGCCGCAGCCCGCCGGCACGCGGCTGCCGCTGGTGCTGCGCACCGGGTTCAGCGGCAGTGCCGACGCCTACAAATATGTCGACCGCCAGTGGAGCAGCGCCACCGAGGTGCTTGCTGCGGGCGTCCCCATCGACCAGCGCAAACTGCCCGACACGGCGGTGGAATACCCGTTTGTCACCACATCCGACCTGCTCACGTCGTCGCTGGTGCGGCTCAGCGGTCCGCTCGACGGCCGCCACTACTTCGACGGCAATGCCAGCGGGCGTGGCGCGGAGGCCGAATATGGCTATCTGCTGCCGCTCACACCGCTGTTTTTCAAATATTTCACCGCGGCCGACCTGTGCGGCAAGGTGTGTGGGCGCAACATGCTCGACATCGAGGAGCGCGCCGGTGGCGTGACGGTGACTCTGCGCATTCCCGTGCGCAAGCGCTGCATTGAGTTCACGCGCAACTACCACGCCGTCACCGACCCCGCATGGACGTTCGACGAGCGCCGCGGCAGTGGCCGCCTGGTGACCGACGCTGTGATGAGCGCTGCCGTGTTCCCGTTTGTCAAGACGGGCCATGCCGACGGCTACACCGTGCAGCTCTTTGCCATGGGCGCGAGCTGCGGCAGCAGTCTGCGCTTTTATGCCAACGGACTCGGCACCGACGCCCTTGGCGTGGGCAGCCGCCTGCGCACAAACGCGGCCTACAGCACCGAATACTACGACGTGAAGGGGTCGTTCGACCTGATTGAGGCCAGCGTCAACACCGCCTCGGCCGGCACTTGCACCGGCTTCATAGTGCCGCGCTGGCAGCCCTACACGCCCGGTTCGCGCCAGCTGGTGTTTGCCGTAGACTTCGGCACCACCAACAGCCACCTCGAGTGGGCCGAGCGCGGCCACCAGAGCGAACCGCTCACCTTCGGCTTCGACGACGGCTTCACGCTCATAGCCCCGCTGCTCAAGCGCGGCTCGCTGCTCATTGCCGAGCAGCTGCAGCGCATCGAGTTCCTGCCCAGCGCCATCGACAGCGTGTATGGCTTCCCGCTGCGCAGCGCGCTTGCCAGCAATGCCATTAACGACGGCGGCACCCGCCTGTGGAGCAACGTCAACATCCCGTTCCTCTACGAGCGCCAGTATTTCGACGGCTACGATGTGGCCACCAACCTCAAGTGGAAGGGCGACACCACACTCAGCCGCGAGTTCCTGCGCGAGCTGGCCATGCTCATCCGCGCCAAGGCCCTGATTGAGAATGCCGACCTTGGCAAGACCGATGTGGTGTATTTCTTCCCTGTGAGCATGGGCGGCAGCGACCGCCGCAAGCTGCAAGACACGTGGGAGGAGCTGTATCGCACCTACATTGGCCCCGACACCGGCAATCTGCACGCCTATCCCGAGTCGATAGCCCCCGCCTACTACTATAAGGGCGCCGATGTGGCCGGGTCGAGCTTCGTGACCATCGACATTGGCGGCGGCACGAGCGACACGGTGATATATCAGCCCACGCCCGACCGCCTCGACAGCGTGCCCGTGGCCGTGTCGTCGTTCCGCTTTGCGGGCAACGCCATTTTCGGCGACGCCTTCACCGAGCGCGACGCCGACAACAATCCCCTCATTGCCCACTATGCCGAATACTTCAGCCGCCTTGTCACCAAGAACCCCGACATCACCTATCTCAACAGCATATTGCAGTCGGTGCTCAGGCAAAAGCGGTCGGAAGACGTCAACGCCTTCCTCTTCTCCATCGAGAATGTGGAGCAGCTGCGCCAGCTGCAAGAGGTGGACCGCAACCTGTATAGCTACGATGCGCTGCTGCGCAACGACGACCAGCGCAAACTGGTGTTCATGTATTTCTACGCGGCCATCATCTACTACACGGCGCAGTCGATGCGGGCGCGCGGCTACGAGCCGCCAAAGCAAATCTACTTCAGTGGCACCGGTTCGAAGATATTGAGCATACTTGGCACCACTCAGCAGGTGCGCGAGTTCACGCAACGCATCATCGAAGGGGTGATGCAGCAGCACTACACCGAGCCGTTCGACATCAAGGTGGAGCGCGAGTGCCCCAAGCAGGTGACGTGCCGCGGCGGCGTGAGGCTCGAGAATGAGCGCCTCGACCACAAGGCCGACACCAGCGCCTATTCGGCCCGCAACATCAACCGCCTTAAGTATTGCTTCTCGATGATAGGCAGCGAGAGCCTCACCTACGGCCAGGTCAACCAGCTCGACACGCGTGGCCGCATTGCCGACAGCGTGCGCGAGTTCAACCGCTTCTTCCTGTCGCTGTGCGACAATGAGACCAAGGACGAGTTTGGCATCGAGGGCAAGGTGTTCCGCCTGTTTGCCAGCGTGGTCGACAATGGCCTCGACAACTACCTCACCGCCGGCATCAACAGTTTCCTGAAGGGCCGCTACGAGGAGGCCGATGTGGTGGAAGATGTGCCATTCTTCTATCCCGTGATAGGCGTCATCCGCTACAACCTGCTTAAAAACCTGTGCAACGAGGTGATTTCTAACATACAATGATATGAGAGTTATGAGAATCAAAAGAACTGTAATTGCAGCGGTGCTTGCGCTTGCCGCAGTGCTTGGCGCAGCAGCGCAGACCGACACGGCTGGCGTTGCTCCCGTGAGTCCGGCCGACAGTGCCGATTCGGCCGCCGAAGCTGTGCTGCCGCCCGACACCGTGGCCGCAATGCCGCCTGCCGAGGCAGCCCAGCCCGCTGCCGATGGCCGCACCCGCGACCTGATGGCCGGCTGCACGCTGGCCGCCCTTGTGCTTGGCCTTGCCGGCACGGTGATGGCCATGTCGGCCCGCCGCCGTGTGCGCGAAACGCAATCGGCCATCAACACTTGCGCCGAGCGCATCAATGAACTCGTCAACGCCGTGACCGCCCTTAATGCCGACCTCGAGCGCCTCAGTGCCGAGGTCGATGGTCTGCGCCGCCCGCCGCGGCAGCCCGCGGAGGCGGTTGAGGCGGAGCGGAAGCCCGCTGCGCGCAAGCCGTCGCGGACTGCGGCTCCGAAGCCAGCCGGGCAACCCCAGGTGCTCTATCTCAGTTGTCCCGACGCTGATGGCTACTTTGGCCGCGCCACGGCCAGCGCCGTTGCGGGCAACTCGGTGTTTGTGCTGCGCACCGCCGACGGCTGCACCGGCACGTTTAGCGTGATCGACGATGCTGCCGTGCACAGCATGGCGCTGATGATGCCCACCGCCACACTCACGGGGGCTTGCACCGGTACTGGCATACAGGTGTCGGGCCACGCGCGCCGCATAGTCACCGACAAGCCCGGCACTGCCGAGCTAAAGGATGGCAAGTGGCACGTAGAAACTAAAGCGGTAATTCACTACGAGCCATAATGAAGTGCTATTGTCCTAAATGCGGGCGCAAGATCGAAGTAACCGCCCAAGAGGCCGCGCGCCTTGGCGGACACCTTGTGTGCCCGCAGTGCCTGTCGCGCGTCGATGTGGCTGTGCCCAAGCCCAAGGCTGCGGCAGATGCCGAGCCGCCTGCCGAGCCCAAGCCGCGCCCGCAGGCTCAGGCTCCAGCGGCGGGTGGCCGCTTCTGTCCCAAGTGCGGGGCCAAGGTGCGCGCCACCGATGCCTTTTGCAAGTCGTGCGGGGCAAGCCTTGGCACGGCACGGCGCAAGGCCGAAGTGGGCACGCCCCCGCCATACCGCAGTCAGCGCCGCCCCGCGTCGACTCCCGCCTACCGCGCCCCGCAGGCCCCCGTGCGCCCGTCGGTGCCGCGTCAGGCTCCCGCACGCCGCCCGGCCGAGCGCAAGCCGAGCCAGCCTTCAGCGCCCGTTGGCGGACTGGGCTGTATGTGGCGCACCGCCGTGGGCGTGGCCGTTGCCTTTGCGCTCTATGTGCTGCTGGGCCTGGTCTTCCAGTAGATTCCGATAAACAACAAGAAACACCCTAACCCACAACAACGATGAAGATAACTTGCCCCAAATGCGGATATGTGACCGAGATTTCCGAAAGCGAACTCAGCGCCGTCAATCACACCATTGTGTGCCCGCAGTGCATGTCGCAGCTTAAGGTGGATGGCGACTATGCCTATATCCCCACCGACAGCCAGACGTTTGACCCGCAGCCCGCACCGCCTGCCTCCGAGCCACAGTCTGCCGCACCGTGCGACGACGGCAACGGTGGCTGGGTGGCCGCCGACGGGGTCGACGACCCCTTGCTGGCCGATGCCATCGAATACATTAAAATGTGCAATGCCATATCGGTGCCCATGCTGCAGCGCTACCTGCAAATCAGCGCCGACCGCGCCGCCCAGCTCATGAAGCAGCTCGAGCAGAAAGGGGTGGTGGGTCCATACACCGGCGGGCCGCGCACCATACTCATCCCGCACAGCAGCGACCCCTTCGGCCCCACGCCGCGCAACCGTGCCGAAACGCAGATGCTCAAGGAGCTGCGCCAGCGTGTGGCCGGCGGAGATGCAAAGACGCGCATGTTCAACTGCTCGGGCTGCACCGTTGTGCTGTTTGTGCTTCTGGTAGTCCTTCTGGTGGCGCAACTTTGTGTCCACTAAAATATAAATTAAATTAAACGATTATAAATTAATATAATTTTTACGCGCTTTTCGGTGCGTTTTACCCACAGCAAAGGGTGGATGTTTTGCATAATTAATGTGAAATGCCTACCTTTGCATATGAATTGCGACGAGGAGGCCTGACGGCTTCCTCATTTTTATTTTTTAATAACAGAATTCAACCCGAATGATTGACAAGTCAGCCGTTGCCGAGGTCGTGACCAAGGCCCTCGAAGGAACGGATCTTTTTTTGGTCGATGTCACCGTTAGCCCCGACAACTGCATCGATGTGCAGCTCGACAGCATGACCGATGTAACCATCGACGACTGTGTGCGCGTCAACGACGCCGTGCTCGGCGCCTTCGACCGCGATGTGGAAGACTACGAGCTCACCGTTGGCTCCTATGGCATCTCGGCCCCGTTCAAGGTGCAGCGCCAGTATGAGAAAAACTTGGGCGGCGAAGTGGAGGTGCTCACCGCCGACGGCAAGAAACTGAAGGGCGTGCTCAAGGAGGCCGGCGACATAGGCTTCACCCTGAGTGTGACCGCCAAAATGAAGATCGATGGCAAAAAGCGCCCCGAGATGGTGACGGTGGACCACACATTCAACTACAGCGAAATAAAATATACAAAAAACATAATACAGTTTAAGTAAGCATAAAGTATGGCTAAGAAAGAAGAGACTGTCGACATGTCCGACAGATTTGCGGAGTTTAAAGAGCTGAAAAACATCGACAAGACCACTATGATCAGTGTCTTGGAGGAGTCGTTCCGTAGTGTGCTGGCTAAAATGTTTGGCACCGACGAGAACTTTGATGTGGTCATGAACCCCGACAAGGGCGACTGCGAAATCTATCAGCGCCTTGAAGTGGTGCCCGACGGCGAGGTGGAGAACCCCAGCCGCCAGATTTCTCTCACCGACGCCCGTGGCGACGAGGAGAACCCCGACCCCGATGCCGAGGTGGGTGAGGAGCACTCGCGCAAAATCGAGTTTGCCAAGTTCGGCCGCCGCGCCATTCTTAACCTGCGCCAGACTCTGGCAAGCAAGATTCTCGACCTGCAGAAGGACGCCATCTACACCAAGTTCAAGGACATGGAGGGCAACCTGGTGACGGCCGAGGTCTATCAGATATGGAAGCGCGAGGTGCTGCTCATGGACGAGGACAAAAACGAGCTGTTCCTGCCCAAAGACCAGCAGATACCCACCGACATCTACCGCAAGGGCGAGTCGGTGCGCGCCGTCATCTACAATGTTGACAACAAGAACAACAACCCCAAAATCACAGTGTCGCGCACATGCGACCAGTTCCTGCGCCGCCTGTTCGAGCTTGAGGTGCCCGAAATCCACGACGGCCTCATTGTGATCCGCGCCGTGGCCCGCATCCCTGGCGAGCGCGCCAAGATAGCCGTTGAGAGCTACGACGACCGCATCGACCCCGTGGGCGCATGCGTGGGTGTGCGCGGTGCGCGTATCCATGGCATTGTGCGCGAGCTGCGCAACGAAAACATCGATGTGATCAACTACACCTCCAATCCGCAGCTCTTCATTCAGCGCGCCCTCAGCCCCGCTAAAATATCGAGCATCCGCCTCGATGAGGAAAACAAGCGCGCCGAGGTGTTCCTGCGCGCCGACGAGGTCTCGCTCGCCATTGGCAAGGGCGGCCTTAACATCAAGCTCGCTTCGATGCTCACCGGCTACACCATCGACGTTTACCGCGACCTTGAGGGCGAGGACGAGGAGGACATCTACCTCGATGAGTTCAAGGACGAAATCGACGATTGGGTGGTTGAGGCTCTCAAAAACATTGGCTGCTCAACAGCCAAGGCTGTGCTGCGCACTCCGCGCGAAGAGCTCATCGAGAAGGCCGACCTTGAAGAGGACACGGTTGACAACGTTATAAAAATCCTCAAGGCCGAATTTGAGGATTAACGGCCCGCAGGCCGGCCTCCGTAAGGCTTGGCCGGCTTGCCTGCCCACTCGCGGCGCAAGGCTGCACCGCGGTCGATAACCAACACCTCTTCATTAATCACAACTCACAAGAAAATATGCGTAAAAAAATAAGTCAAGTAGCAACAGATTTGAATGTTGGAGTTCAGTCGATCAGAGATTTTCTTCAGGCGAAGAACATAGAGGTCGATTCGGGCCCCAACGCACGAATTGCCGAGGACGCATACAACATGCTCCTTGAGAAATTCAAGCCCGACATGGTGCAGAAAAAGAAGTCGGAAGACTTCACAAGCAAGCAGCAGGAGCGCAAGGCCAACAACAAGGCACGCAGTGTCGAAGAAATCAAGATCGAGGTGAAGAAGCCCAAGATTTTGGGTAAAATCGACCTTGCTCAGGCTGGCAAGCCGGCGGCTAAGCCGCAGCAGCCCAAGCCCGAGCAGCAGCCTGCGCCGGCCACCAAGCCCGCCGAGCCTGCCAAGAAGCCCGAGGCCAAGCCCGCCGCGGCTCCCAAACCGGC
Source organism: Wujia chipingensis (assembly GCA_963655175.1). Taxonomy (GTDB): domain Bacteria; phylum Bacteroidota; class Bacteroidia; order Bacteroidales; family Muribaculaceae; genus Sodaliphilus. The sequence goes on from CAVKDU010000018.1 coordinate 44,156, forward strand.
TCCCGAGGCCAAGCCCGAGGTGAAGGTTGAGGCCCCCAAGCCCGCCGAGCCCAATCCTGAGGTGAAGGCCGAGACTCCGAAGCCTGCCGAAGCGGCTGCTCCCGCCGAGGAGAAAAAGGCTGAGGAGAAGAAGGACGAAATCTTCACCTACGGCACCGCCACGCTGCAAAACAAGCCCAAGATTTTGGGCAAAATCGACCTCTCGGCCATCAATCAGCAGACGCGCCCCAAAAAGAAGTCGAAAGCAGAGCTGCGCAACGAGCGCATCAGCAAGGAGCGCGCACGCAAGCAGGGCGGCAACGCCGCTGCCAGTGATGACGGCGCAAAGCGCAAGCGCCGCCGCATAGGCAAGGAGAAAATCGACATCGAGAAGAGCGCTGCCCAAATTCAGAATGGCGGCGGCCGCGGCCAGGGTGGCAACCAGGGCAACGGTGCCCAGGGCGGCAGCAAACGCAATGCCAAGAAGGGCAAGAAGCCGTTTAAGAGCGAGGTTAGCGAGGAGGACGTACAGCGTCAGGTGAAGGAGACTCTGGCACGCCTCACCGCCAAGACTCAGAAGAAGAGCGCCAAGTGGCGCCGCGAGAAGCGCGAAGCCGTGCGCGAGGAAGAGCGCGAGGAGGCAGCAGAAAAGGCAGCAGAAAAGAAGACACTGAAGCTCACCGAGTTTGTTACCGCCAACGACCTCGCCGCCATGATGGACGTGCCGGTGAACAAGGTGATTGGCACCTGCATGAACATTGGTGTGATGGTGTCGATCAACCAGCGCCTCGATGCCGAGACCATCAACATCGTGGCCGAGGAGTTCGGTTTCAAGACTGAATATGAAAGCGCCGACGTGGCCGAGGCCATCCACGAAGAGGAGGACAAGCCCGAAGACCTGCAGCAGCGCCCGCCCGTGGTGACTGTGATGGGTCACGTGGACCACGGTAAGACTTCGCTGCTTGACTACATACGCAAGGCCAACGTGATCGCCGGCGAGGCCGGCGGCATCACCCAGCACATTGGCGCCTACAACGTGAAGCTGGCCAACGGCCGCCGCATCACATTCCTCGACACCCCTGGCCACGAGGCGTTCACCGCCATGCGTGCCCGCGGTGCCAAGGTCACCGACATTGTGATTGTGATTGTGGCCGCCGACGACAGCGTGATGCCCCAGACGGTTGAGGCTCTCAACCACGCCAGCGCTGCAGGTGTGCCCATCGTGTTTGCCATCAACAAGATTGATAAGCCGGGTGCAAACCCCGACAAGATAAAGGAGGAACTTGCCAACATGAACTACCTCGTGGAGGAGTGGGGCGGCAAGTACCAAAGTCAGGACATCTCGGCCAAGAAGGGCACGGGCGTGTCGGAGCTTATGGACAAGGTGCTGCTCGAGGCCGATATGCTCGACCTCAAGGCCAACCCCAACCGTAAGGCCACTGGCTCAATCATCGAGTCGTCGCTCGACAAGGGCCGCGGCTATGTGGCCACTGTGCTGGTCGACAACGGCACGCTGCGCGTGGGCGACATCATGCTCGCCGGCACGCACTATGGCAAGGTGAAGGCCATGTTCAACGAGCGCAACCAGCGCATCAAGGAGGCTGGCCCCTCGAGCCCTGCCCTCATCCTCGGCCTTAACGGCGCCCCCACGGCCGGCGACAAGTTCAATGTCATGGACACCGACCAGGAGGCCCGCCAGATAGCCAACAAGCGCGAGCAACTGCAACGCGAGCTGGGACTGCGCACTCAGAAGCGCTTCACCCTTGAAGACCTCGGACGCCGCCGCGCCCTGGGCGAGTTCCACGAGCTCAACGTGATTGTGAAGGGCGATGTGGACGGCTCTATCGAGGCTCTGAGCGACTCGCTCATCAAGCTCTCAACCCCCGAGGTTCAGGTCAACGTCATCCACAAGGCTGTGGGCCAAATCACCGAGAGCGACGTCACTCTGGCAGCTGCCAGCGACGCCTACATCATCGGTTTCCAGGTGCGTCCATCGGCCGACGCCAAGCGCCTTGCTTCGCAAGAGGGCGTCGACATCCGCATCTACTCAATCATCTACGATGCCATCGAGGAGGTGAAGGACGCCATGGCCGGCATGCTTTCGCCCGAAATCAAGGAGGAGGTTACTGGCACCGTCGAGGTCAAGGAGGTTTACCACATCTCCAAGGTCGGCACCATTGCCGGCGCCATTGTGCGTGAAGGCAAAATCAAGCGCACTTGCAAGGTGCGCATAATTCGCGACGGCATTGTGCGCTACACTGGCGCCCTCGGCTCGCTCAAACGCTTCAAGGACGACGTGAAGGAAGTGGGCATGGGCTTTGAGTGCGGCTTCAGCGTGCAGGGCTACAACGACATCCAAGTGGGCGACATGGTTGAGGCCTTCGAGGAGGTTGAAGTGCAGAAAAAACTGTAATGCCGCCTCTCTGATGTAAATCGGCATACAATAACGTAACTAAAGATAATTCGAGGCATCGCCCGTAGCACTCCTGTGATGGAGCGGCAGGGGAGGTGCCTCGATTTTATATAATAAGAAATGAAGTACTATCTCAACATAGGTTCCAATCTCGGCGAACGCCAGGCCATAATCAAGTCGGCCGTCAGTCGGCTGGCCGCTCTGGGCAGCGTGGAAGCCGTCAGCAGCCCCGTAGAGACCCCTGCGTGGGGCTTTGAGTCGCAGCATGCGTTCTTGAACGTGGGCGTGGTTTTAGAGACTCTCAGCGAGCCCTTGGCCCTGCTGCACGCCATTCATGCCATAGAGCGTGGCTTGGGCTCGGCCAGCCACCGCACTCCCGAAGGCGGCTATGCCGACCGCATCGTCGACATCGACGTGGTGGCCATCGAGGGCCTCACGCTCAGCACGCCCGAACTCACCGTGCCCCATCCCCATCTGCCCGAGCGCGAGTTCTACCTCGCCCCCATGGCCCAGATTGCCCCACACTGGCAGCATCCCGCGCTCCACCTCACCGCTGCCCAAATGCTCGCCACCCTACATAATAAATAATGTATTGTGTATTAGCGGTTTATATGTATGGATGCGGCATGCCAAGCACACTGAAAAAGTAACATTGTTGTGGCATTTGTTGCAATGAGGTATTAGCAATGACATTATCCCTTTAGGGATAAGATATGTGTAGGCAGGTATGCAGTGCGGACGTAGCGGTAGCGCAGTCCGCGCGAAATGCCTGCTATGCTGTCGCCCC
>CAVKDU010000019.1:0-46604 GCA_963655175.1 Wujia chipingensis
GGAGCGCAAATAACCCGTATTTCTGGACTGTTAAAATTTTCTTGGGACAGCCGTGTGGCATGCCACGTCCGACGCAAATCACTGCAAATCATCTAATTACACAATTAAATAATCACAGCCAATGGAGGCGTATTTGGTGTGGTTTTGATTTCTTGGATTTGCAGTATGGGGGGCTACGCCCGTCGGACGCGGCATGCCGCGTCCCTACGCTAAGCAGCTGATTTTGTGCGTTTTAATACAATATTTCATGCTTTGTGGCAAACTATGCAAATGCAATCCCTTTAGGGATAATGTCATTGTTAATACCTCATTGCAACAAACGCCACAACAATATCACTTTTTCGGGGCCACCGACCTTGCTGCTGGTTCCTGATTTAGTGGGGGTTGCACTAATGGAGCACAGCTGGCTCGGTGGCGGGGAGGGTGTGGCTGATGATACGTAGAGTCTTGGGCAGCAGGTTGTTGGCGCGGGTGCCGAGGTTGTTGACGAAACCCAAGGGCTGGCCGCGGTGGGTGAGCAGGCAGTAGCCGCGGCTGCCCCCGATGGCGCCCAGCGACTCGCCGCGCAGGTAGGCTATGGCCGTAGGGTAGTCGACCTCCACCTTGGGGAACACGCCGCTGGCCAGATGCTGCGACAGGGCCAGCTCATGGCTTGGGGTGAACTTGCGCCCCTTGAGGGAGCCCACCGCCGTGCCGCTGTGGATGAGGTTGAGGTGCTGGCGCAGCGTGGCCAGTTCGGTCTGGCGGCGGGCGGGCGAGGCCACCACAGTGCCGTCGGGCGCGGTGGCAAAGGCAAAGTCGGCTGGGGCATCGAGCCACTTCCGGGCCTCGGCCGGCACCGCGGCGGGCTTGGCCTGCTGCTTGCCGCCGCGCTGCTTTTGCGGCTTGAGCGAGCGCAGCGGCTCATCGGCCGGTTTGCGCAGCACGCACATAAACAGGCCCTCGCCGCGCGTGAGGTGAGGCATGAAGCGGTAGCAGTGGTGACTGGTGCCTATGCCCTGCCTTATGCCCCACTCCGGCTCAACGGGCACGGCCACCGACTCAGCGCCATAGCGGCTGGCTATGTAGTCCACCATCAGCTCATTTTCCTGCCGGTTGTAGGTGCAAGTGCTGTAGATGAGCAGTCCGCCAGGCCGCAGCGAGGGCCACACATCGTCGATTATGGTGCGCTGGCGCGCCGCGCACTGCTCCACCAGCTGCGGAGTCCACTGCTCGGCAGCGGTGGCGTCTTTGCGCATCATTCCCTCGCCGCTGCACGGCACGTCGGCCGCCACCACATCGAAGAAGTGCGTCAAGCCAGTGAAAGCCTGCGGCGCGTTGCAGCTCACCAGACAGTGGGTGCTGCCCCAGCGGGCCACATTGTCGCGCAGCACGCGGGCACGCAGCGGCACTATCTCGTTGGCCACCACCAGCGACCCCTCGGGCAGCGCGCCTATGGCGGCCGTGGTCTTGCCGCCTGGAGCGGCGCACAGGTCGAGGTAGCGCAGCGGCGCGGAGCCCGAGAGCGAGCGCAGCACGTGGGCTATGAACATCGACGAGGCGTCTTGCACATAGTAAAGCCCCGACTGGAAGTCGGTGTCGAAGGTGAACTGCGGACGCTGCCCCGGCACGTAGAAGCCCTCAGCGCACCACGGCACGCACTGCACGCCGGCCGGCACCGCAGCGCCGCGGCGGGCGTTGACGCGCACCGACACCTCGGGCTGGCTGCCCGTGATGGCGTCGACAAGGGCCTTGCACTCGTCGGGCGGCAGCAAGCCGCCCAACTGCTGAATGAATAGCGGATTGATGGTCATAGCTAACTCGTTGAATGATTACGCATTTTGCACACTGGCCGCCATGCCGCGGCCATAACGCGACACAAAAATAGTGAAAAAACGCGTAAAAGCACGCTGCGCACAGCGTTATAAATGTGCCAACTGCGCTGCTATTCGCAGTTTTTTGCTACCTTTGTAACCCAAAACTATTATTCACTCATTAAAAAATAACGACATACACACATCACGCTATATGGACAAGATTAAATTTGGAAAGCATGTGGATTTGGCCTACGAGATATTCACCGTGGACGATGGCGGCGAGGCCGCATCGGTGTTTAAGTTCACCGACAAGCACCCCGACTCGTTTGTCTACGGCCTCGACAAGGGCATGATTGACGGCTTTGCCAACGCCATCAACGGGCTGGCCGAGGGCGACAGCTTCGACTTCACCCTTGAGCCCAAAGACGCGTTCGGCGAGAAGAACCCCGACATGGTGCAGGTGCTTGACAAGAGCATATTCTGCATCAACGGCGAGTTTGACACCGACCGCGTGTATGAAGGCGCTGTGGTGCCCATGCAGACGGCCGACGGCTTCCGCATCGACGGCTTTGTGAAAGAGATCACCCCCGACAAGGTGACCATCGACTTCAACCACCAGCTGGCCGGCGAGCGCGTGCGCTATGCGGGCAAGGTGCTGGCTGTGCGCGACGCCACCCCCGACGAGATGAACCCCAAGGGCGCATCGTGCAGCTGCGGCGGTGACTGCGGCGGCAGTTGCGGCGAAGGCGGCTGCGAGGGCTGCAGCGGCGGTTGCCACTAAGCCACAAAAATATACAGTAACAAATTGTAACACAGAAATAGGCCCGCAAACCGCCACTGCGGCGGGGGCCGCAACAAACTATTATGGACAAATTAAGCTATGCACTTGGCCTGAGCATGGGCCAGAATTTCATGGGCTCGGGCATCAAAGACCTCAATGTGGACGACTTTGCCGACGCTCTGCGCACCGTTTACACCAACGGTGAGAAAAAAATGAGCTACGACGAGGCCAAGCAGGTGGTGACCGAGTATTTCACCCGTCTTGAGCAGGAGGCCAAAGAAAACAATGCCAAGGCCGGCAAGGAATTCCTTGAGCAGAACGCCAAGCAAGAGGGCGTGCACGTGACCAAATCGGGTCTGCAATATCAAATTGTGAAAGAGGGCACAGGCAAGAAGCCGGGGCCCAACGATGTGGTGACGGTGCACTACACCGGCCGCCTTATCGATGGCACCGTGTTCGACAGCTCGGTGGAGCGCGGCGAGCCCGCCACATTTGCAGTGGGCCAGGTGATTCCCGGCTGGGTAGAAGGCCTGCAGCTGATGAGCGAGGGCGCCGCCTGGCGTCTGTTCATCCCCAGCGAACTGGCCTATGGCGTACACGGCACAGGCCCCATCCAGCCCAACAGCACACTGATCTTCGATGTGCAGCTCATAAAGGTGGGCAAATAACCAACGCAAAACAAATTATTAAACTAAACACTTACGTATAAGCAAATTATGAAAAAGATTTTTTCACTGCTCGTGGTGGCACTCATGATTGGCTCGTTTGCGAGCTGCAACAAGAAGGCCACTAAGGCAAGCCCCACCGAAGACTCGGTGAGCACACTGTTTGGCAGCGGCATGGGTGCAAATCTGGCCTACATGGTGAGCCAGGACAGCGCCAACGCCGACAAGTTTGAGAAAGACGAATTCATGAAGGGTCTTGAGTCGATCATCATGCGCGACACCACCAATGCCGACAACAGCTATCTGGGCGGCATCCAGTATGGTTTCCAAATTCTCGGCTCAATTCAGCAGATTGAGCAGGAGGCTGGCGTGAAGATTGACCGCCGCCGCTTCCTGGCCGAGTTCAAGAAGGCATTCTCGAGCAACAAGAAGCTCACTCAAGAGGAACTGCAGCAGAAGGGCATGGACCTGCAAAACCTGCTCACCCGCGTTGCCAACGAGAAGCGCGCCAACGACCCCAAGGCCGTTGAAAACCTGAAGGCCGGACAGGCTTACGCCGCCAAGCAGCTTCAGGCCGACAAGGGCATGCAGAAGACCGCAAGCGGCCTCATCTACAAGGTGGTGGCTCCCGGCAGCGGCGAGAACTTCAAGGCAGGCCAGACCGTGAACGTGAAGTATGTGGGCAAGCACATCGACGGCAACGTGTTCGACCAGTCGAACAACCCCGTGCCCATGAAGATTGACGAGGGCGGCCTCATCAAGGGCTTCGTGGAGGCTCTTAAGCTGATGAAGCCGGGTGCCAAGCTGCACATCATCATCCCCGCCGAGCTGGCATACGGCCCGCAAGGCAACCAGGCCATCGGCCCCAACGAGACTCTGGTGTTTGACATCGAGGCAGTGAGCGCAGAGTAATATAATTCCAGCGCAACCAACTCACACAGCGGAGGCGGCTCTTTTATCTGAGCCGCCTCCGCTCGTTTTTATCATTCAACGCCAAACAGCCGTTAAAATCATTGATTTCATAGGAAACCGACAATTAGCATTGAAAACCGTTGCATTTTCCAGCCCAAGGCATTATTTTTGTAACCGATATACAACCAATTCAATTCATCAATTATGGTAAAACTCTACAAACTACTGATTGCGGCCGCTTTTGCGGGCGCAATCGGCACGCCATGTGCTTGGGCAGCCGACCCCGACCTGGGGCTCAGCGGCAGCGGCACCGCGGCCGACCCCTATCAAGTGGGCAGCAAGGCCGACGTGCTGGCACTGGCCAAGGCGTGCAACGGTGAGTCGGGCATCACATCGGGCAAAGACTGCGGGCACTACGCAGGCAAATACTTTGTGATGACCAACGACATCAATCTTGAAGGCGACACCACATTTCTGGGCATCGGCACCGCGCCTCACGGCAGCAACCCCGGCTCGTCGTGGCACTTCGACGGCGTGTTTGACGGCCGCGGCCACAAGGTGAGCGGCATGACGGTGGGCGGCACCATGTTTGACGCCAGCGGCAAGGCCGTGGCAGCCGGCAAGAGCGGTTCGCGCCGCTACAACGGTCTGTTTGGCTACCTTGGCACCGGCGCAGTGGTGAAAAACGTGACAGTTGACGCCTCGTGCCGCGTGTCGTCGCTTGGCTACACAGGCGGCATCGCGGGCTATGTGGACGCAGGCGCCAAAATCGACAGCTGCGCCTCCTATGCGGCCATCGACTGCTACGACACCTACGCAGGCGGCATAGCCGGCTATGTGTATGCCACCAGCAAGCAGGGCAACGGCACAGTGAGCAACTGCCTCAACGCAGGCACCGTGCGCTGCCTCTACCAGTATGCGGGCGGCATTGTGGGCTACAACCGCGGCACCGTGAACCAGTGCCTTAACGACGGCAGCGTGAAGATGTATAGCTTCAACGCCTACCGCGAAAGCGGCAAGCAGACCACTGGCGGCGGCATTGTGGGCTACAACTACGGCCTCACCACCAACTGCCTCAACACAGGCTCGGTGTGGGTCGACAAGGACATAGCGGGCGGCATAGCCGGCTACAACTACTCCACCAGCGCCACGCTGTATGGCTGCGTGAACCTGGGCACAGTGACGTCGAGCACCGAGACCACACGCGGCACCATAGTGGGCAGGGTGTATAGCGGCAGCACCATCGAAAACTGCTACTACGACAGCCAGCTGTGGGGCGACGCAGCCGCACAGAGCGGCTCGCTCAACGGAGCCAACGAGCTGACCACCACTCAACTGACCAGCGGCAGCGCACTTGCGGGACTCGATGCCAAGGCTTGGAAGTTTGCCGCAGGCTTCTATCCCGAGCTGGCCTATCCGGCCACAGAGCGCAGCCACCGCGCCGCAGCCACCTACATGGTGTGCGCCGACGGCGAGACGGCAGCCACATTCAGCACCAAGGCCACCATATCAACGGCCATGACCGGCATCACCGCAACACTCTCGAGCGGAAAATACTTCAAGGTGGACGGCAACACGCTGAGCGCACTCGACGTGAAGGTGATTGCCACCGACACCGTGACGCTGGCCAACGGCGACTACAGCGTGGCGGTGCCCATCACGCGCACGCCCAACATGTTTGACGGCGCAGGCACCGAGGCCGACCCATACCGCATAGCCACCAAGGCCGACCTCATGAACCTGGCCGAGCTGTGCAACGGCAACCTTAAGAAGCACTTCGAGGGCGAATACTTTAAGATGACGGCCGACATCGACATGGAAAACGACCCGACATTCACCGGCATCGCCTCGAAGGCCATCTACACCTATGTGTCGGAGCCTACCTACTACTTCGCAGGCCACTTCGATGGCGGCGGCCACACCATTAGCCGCATGAAGGTGCACGGCATGGCTTTTGACGCGCAGGGCAAGCCCCTGAGCTACTCCGGCGGCAGCGCCGACTTTGTGGGCCTGTTTGGCTGCCTGGCCAGCGGCTCATCGGTGAAAAACGTCACCCTCGACTCCACTTGCGTGATTGAGGGCTACTGCGAAGTGGGCGGCATTGCCGGCAAAATCCACGACGGCAGCAGCATTGAAAACTGCCACGTGGCAGCCACCATCGACTGCTACGACAACATTGGCGGCGGCATCGCGGGCGAGGCAAGCGCCGAAACCGGATCGCTTACGCTGCACATCACGGGCTGCTCGTTCTCGGGCAAGCTGCGTGTGAGCCGCAACTACGCCGGCGGCATTGTGGGCCTCAACGACGCCGTGATCACTGGCTGCGCCAACACCGGCTCGGTGAGCTCGATTAACTTTGGCGGCTCGCGCGCCGACACGCAAGAAGACGCAGGCGGCATTGCAGGCAGCAACCGTGGCAACATTGCCAACTGCTTCAACGCCGGCACAGTGTATGCCCAGACCAAGGCCGCAGGCGGCATTTCGGGCTTCAACTCCAACGGCATGCGCCGCGGCGATGTGACGGGCTGCGTCAACGTGGGCTCGGTGAGCAGCGGCCTGGCCACTAAGGCAGGCGCCATAATTGGCGAGGACTACCGCGTGCCCACCTCGCTGGGAACAATTGAACTGAAAAACAACTACTACGACAAGCAGCTGAGCGGCGCACGCGCAGCCGAGAACGTGGACAAGGAGGGCTTCACCGCCCTCAGCACCAAGCAACTCACCAGCGGCGAGGCCCTCACCGGACTCGACGCCTACCAGCTGGCAGCAGGCTTCTACCCCATTCCATCGTCGCTCAAGGCCATCGAGGCCGTGCATAGCGCGGCAGCCACCTATGTGACCCTGGCCGACGGTGAAAACAAGCAAAACGTGCACTCCGAAGCCACCATATCCACGGCACTGCCCGTGAAGGCCTCGCTCAGCGGCAAGGCATTCACCCTGAGCGGCAGCAAGCTTGCCCCCGTGGCCTCAACCACCACGCAGCGCGACACGCTGACGCTGACCTGCGGCGGCTTCACTCGCGCCATCGACCTGCAAAGCGTGCCCGCCATTCTGCAAGGCGCAGGCACCGCAGCCAATCCCTACAAGATTACGTCGGTTGACGACTACAACCGCCTGGCCGCACTCATCGCCGAGAGCGGATATGCCTACGGCGACTCGCACTTCCTCGTCACCACCAACCTCGACTTCACCGGCAAGCCCGTGAAGCAAATGGGCAGCGGCGACTTGTATTTCGCAGGCTCGATCGACGGTGGCGGCCACACCCTAAGCGGCATCACCCTCACCGCCGACAGCGTGGCCGGCGGCAGCAACGTGGCCCTGTTTGGCGGACTCGCCCCGTCGGGCGAAATCAAGAATCTGAAGATTGCCAACACCACAATATCGGGCTACGCCAACGTGGCCGCACTCGTGGCCAACAACCAGGGCCGAGTGAGCCGCGTGACCCTTGACAACAGCGTGAGCGTGACGGCCACCCGCAAAGACAACACCCTGGCGGGAGCCAACGTGGGCGGCATCGAGGCCGTGGCCTACGCCACATCGGTGGTTGACAGCTGCGAGACCAACGCCAGCGTCAGCGGCATTGCCTATGTGGGCGGCATTGCCGGCTACACGCTCGAGAACACCGCCGCCATCAGCAACTGCGTGAACCGCGGCACAGTGGTGGCCACGGCTCCCGTCAAGACCACCTACAACCCCGGCAGCGGCACCAAGACCGAATATGTCGACGCCGTGGCGGGCGGCATTGCCGGCAAATTTGGCGGTGAAGTGAGCAACTGCCGCAACGAGGGCAGCGTGAGCACCGCCAAGTGCAACGTGGCCGGCGGCATTGTGGGCGACACCTACGTGGGATCGCTCATCACCGACTGCGCCAACAGCGGCGAAGTGACAGCAGCATTCCAGACGGCCGGCGGCATTGTGGGCGCCACAGGCATCAGCACGGCCTACGAAGTGATAATAGCCAACTGCACCAACTCGGGCACAGTGAAGGCAGCCACAGTGGCCGGCGGCATTGCCGGCACCATTAAGACGGGCTGCTCGGTGACCAGCTGCAGCAACACAGGCGAGGTGACCCCCACTGGCACCCGCGCAGGCGGCATTGCCGGCAACTCGGCCGGCAGCCCCAACATTTCGCAGTGCTACAACACGGGCGAAGTAAGCGGAGCCTATCAGGTGGGCGGCATTCTGGGCATGGCCGAGTCGGCCACAGCCCAGGTGAGCCAGTGCTACAACGCAGGCCATGTGCAGGCACGCCTCACAAGCGGCATGGTGGCCGGCATTGCCAACGGAATGGCCAGCATAGCATCGTGCTACAATGTGGGCAACATCCAGGGCAGCAAGTATGTGGGCGGCATCGTGGGCTACACCACCAACGCCAAGGTGAGCCAGTGCTACAACACAGGCGAAATTACGCTTGAAAAAGAGGGCGGCGAGGCCGGATGCATCTCGGCCACCGCTGGCAAGGCGAGCGTGACGGGCTGCATGATGTTGCACCGCAGCGGCAACGAGTTTGCAGCCGACTCGGTGAGCGGCATCACAGCAGGCGACGCCTATGCAATAATCGGCGGCAGCAAAGTGCTGGGATCGCACTTTGCCTACAACGCCCTGTGCTTCCCCATGGTGAAGGGTCTTGACAACACCGACGCGGCAAAGGCCCATGCGGCCTACTTCATGCCAGGTGAAACCGACACCGACACCATCACCGCCAGCATCGAGCTTGCATCGCTCGAGGGCGTAACATGGACAGCGACCGGCGCACTGAGCATCGACGGCAACAAGGCCGTGCCCACAGGCAACGGCGCCGCCACCATCACCGCCACCGCGGGCGACTACTCGGTGAGCTACACCTTCGAGGTGAAGAAAGCCACCGGCATCACCCTGCCGGAGGCCGACGACCCGATTGTGGTCACAGAATACTACACCACCGCCGGAACGCGTGTGGCCGAGCCACAGGCAGGCACAGTGGTGATAGCAGTGGGCCGCACAGCCAGCGGCAAGCGAGTGGTTACAAAAATGATAGCGCGCTGACGCATTAGCGACTATAGCATAGAGCAAAGGCCCGCAGCCGAGAGTTTCGGTTGCGGGCCTTTTATGCATTTTCCAAGTGGCTGAGATAAAGTCACAACTGCTCGATTTTGCGGTTGCGACGGCGGCGGAAATCGTTGAACGTGTCGAACACATCGGCCAGGGCGGCAGTGGAGTTCTGCACCTCGCTTTGGTAGAGCGAGGCCGAGTTGCCGGCGGTGCCCGTCTTGCCCTGTAGCGCGCCGCTCACGCCGCTCACCTCCTCGAGCAGCCGCATTTGCAGCTGCACCATTTGCAGGGCGCCAATGTCGGTGTTGTGCGATATTATCTGCTCGGGCTTGGCATTGCATTCGTTGGGCGAATAAGGCAGAATGCCGTTGCAGTTGCGCCAAATCAGGCGTATGTCGCTCCACGAGAAGCCCTCTGGCAGGGCGGTGTCGGGAAACAGCAGCACGCCCTTGGCCGAAGCGGCCATCACCTGGTCGACCAGCGTCACAAGGCGGTTCACCTGCTTCTGCTGGTCGATGACGTCCTCCACCAGCGAGTGCACCTCGCCGTCGGTGAGCGGATACATCTTCACCACATAGGGGTGCATGCCGTGGGCCCACGGCGAGTCGTAGCTGGCCAGCAGGTCGCCCATGGGCGAAAACCAGCGGCAGTGCCACACGGCGGCAATGTCCCAGCGCACATTCACGTCGGGGTTGGCGCGCAGGCGGCGGGCTGCCGACGTCGGGCGCAGCGACACCTGCGCCGTGGAGCGGTCGTGGCACGCCAGCACCTCGCGGCTTTCAAGCGTCCACACCTCTATGGCGCGGCACTTGCCGCTGTCAGCAGCGTGCCAGAAGTCGGTGCCCGTGGCCGAGTCGGCCCCTATGCTGGTGGTGAAGCTGGCCGTGCGCAGCTCGGCCTCGGCGGTGTAGATGCCGCGCAGCCAGGCGGCCTTGCGGCGGTCGCCGCCCGCGGTGAGGCGCATGAGTTCGGCAAGACTGAGGTCGTGCAGCTGGCCCAGGATTTCGCAGTCGCGGCCCAGGGGGTCGGTGTAGGCGTTCACGAAGAATCGGTTCAGGTTCACGTTGCACACGCGCGGGCGGCGGTCGCACAGGCGGCTTTCCACATCCACGCGCTGCACGCAGCAGCCCGAAATCAGGAATTCCTCAAGGGCGCGGCTGTCGAGTTCATCGGTGGCGTTGAGCCGGGCCGTGACCCTGAGGGCGCGGCTCTTGGGCTCGCCCTCGTCCTTAAGTTGCGAGCGGAATCGGCCCACCACGGTGCGCACCAGCTGGCGAATCAAATTGTTGGTGATGGGCGAGCCGCCGTTGCGGCTGTAGCGCTCCCACTCGGTCATGCGGTTGCCAGCCACGTCGACGGTGGGGTCTCCCCACTGGTCGCCATAGGCAAAGCGCTTGCACCGCTGCCGCGATGAGCGCAGGCTGCCGCAGGCCATCCAAGTGCGGTAGGCGGCATGCAGCACAGCGGCGTCGGTGGGATGCAGATTGGAATTAATGGAGTAATCTTTCATGTTGCGGTGGTTTGGGTGATGGGAAAATGGTCAGGGAGCGGCAAAATAGCGGCGGCGGTTGCGCGGGCCGCACGACAGGTGCAGCCATGAATAGCCGCGCTCGTTGATGGCTTGGTCAACGGGCAGGTCGAGCTGCCGCAGCAGGCGCCACAGTTGGGCGTTGAGCTGGGGCGACCCAGCCGTGACATCGGCCGCCTCGCCGGCCAAGTGCTGACTTTGCGGCACTCCGCCCACGGCCCGGTTGAGTTCGGGGCAGCGGTAGCCGCTGGTCACCTTAATGGGGCGCCCCCAGGCCTCGCGCAGCGGGTCGAGCACTTGCTCCACAAGCCGTTGCAGGGCGGCCAAGGCCTCGGCGGGCGGCACGTTGGCTATGCCCAGCCGCTGAGCCGTGGCCGAGTGAGTGAGTTCTTGAATGGTGAAATGTTTCATTTTTTAGCGTGTGTTTTGTTGGAATTGGCGCAAATTTACTGTCACTGCTCAGCCAAGCGCCATGGCAATCGGTGACAAAGATTTGCCATTGCGCTCGGTTTGCACTAATTTTTCATAAATCAGGCTGCACCTCGGCAATGTCCAAAAAACGAGCAAGCTCTTTTTTTGCCATTGCGCTCGGTTTGCACTAATTTTGCACATTGGAAATAAAGTGAGTGTGATTTCGACAATATTGACCCTTGCGGCCATGGCTGTGGCCGCGTGCGCAGCTGCCGGATGGCGGCTTGGGCTCAGGGGGCAGTTGTCGGGCATCACAGCGTGCTCGCTGGCGCTGGCGGCGTGCTGGCTTGGCGGCCGCGTGGCATGCAGCGCAACCCTGGCCATAGTGCCCGAGGCCAATGCCGTGCCACCGCCGCTGCTCGAGGCGGCGGTGCGCGCCACAGTGGCCGCATTGGTGTGGCTCACGGTGCGCGTGGCCGGCTTCTACGCCCCAGCGGTGAGCATCAAGGGCCGCCCAACGGCCCCCGAGCGGATTGCCGGAATGACGCTTGCCGCCATGCAGTGCGCAGTGGCCTCGGCCCTGCTGCTTACAGTGGCGGCGGCCGCAAGCACTCAGGCGCGGCAAGCCGCGGCGCAAAACCCCGCTGCCCGCATGGCCGCCAACGCGGCAGCAGTGCTCACGGGCTGCCACAAGGCACCGCTGGGCACGCACTTAGCAGAAGAAACACAGCCGGCCACACAGGCCGGCCAATCATAGCAGATATGAGTCAGAACAAAGGAAACAACAAACGAAAAGAAGAAGAGGAAAAGCGAATAATAAGCGATGCGGCCTCGGAGGAGTATAAATACGGCTTCGTGACCAGCATCGACACCCACGTTTTGCCCAAGGGGCTCAACGAGGATGTGGTGCGCACCATATCGCGCCTCAAGGGCGAGCCCGAGTGGCTGCTCGAGTTCCGCCTGAAGGCCTACCGCCACTGGACCACTCTGAAGATGCCCACGTGGGGGCACGTGCACCTGCCGCCCATCGACTTCCAGGCCATAAGCTACTACGCCGCCCCGCGCAAGCAGGAAAGCGGCAGCAAGGAAATCGACCCCGAGCTGAAGAAGACTTTCGACAAGCTGGGCATTCCGCTTGAGGAGCGGCTGCGCCTGAGTGGCATGGCCGTGGATGCCATTATGGACAGTGTGAGCGTGCACACCAGCTACCGCGAGCGTCTGGCCGAGCTGGGCGTGATTTTCTGCTCGATAAGCGAGGCAGTGAAGGACTACCCCGACCTGGTGAAGCGCTACCTTGGCTCGGTGGTGCCCTACACCGACAACTTCTTTGCGGCCCTCAACTCGGCCGTGTTCAGCGACGGCTCGTTTGTATACATTCCCAAGGGCGTGCGATGCCCCATGGAGCTGTCGAGCTACTTCCGCATCAACGCCGCCCAGACGGGACAGTTTGAGCGCACACTGATTGTGGCCGACGACGACAGCTATGTGTCGTATCTGGAGGGCTGCACCGCCCCTATGCGCGACGAGAACCAGCTGCACGCCGCCATTGTGGAGATTGTGGTGGAAGACCGCGCCGAAGTGAAATACAGCACCGTGCAAAACTGGTATCCCGGTGACAAAAACGGCAAGGGCGGCATCTACAATCTGGTGACCAAGCGCGGCCTGTGCCGCGGCGACTACTCAAAACTGTCGTGGACGCAGGTGGAGACCGGCTCGGCCATCACATGGAAATACCCCAGCTGCATTCTTAAGGGCAACAACTCGGTGGGCGAATTCTACTCGGTGGCGCTGACGCGCAACTATCAGGAGGCCGACACCGGCACCAAGATGATTCACCTGGGCAAGAACAGCCGCAGCACCATTGTGTCGAAGGGCATATCGGCCGGACACAGCCAAAACAGCTACCGCGGCATGGTGAAGGTGGCTCCGGCCGCCACAGGCTGCCGCAACTACACGCAGTGCGACTCGCTGCTGCTGACCCCCTCCAGCGGCGCCCACACCTTCCCCGTGATTGAGGTGGGCAACGACTCGAGCGTGGTGGAGCATGAGGCCACCACCAGCAAAATCAACGAGGACCAGATATTCTACTGCAACCAGCGCGGCATAAGCACCGAAGACGCCGTGGGCCTGATTGTGAACGGATATGCCAAAGAGGTGATGTCGAAGCTGCCCATGGAGTTTGCCGTAGAGGCGCAAAAACTGCTGTCGGTGTCGCTTGAGGGCAGTGTGGGTTAAGCCCCGGAAATCAGAGATTGATATATAGCAATAAATTTCAAAAAAAGACACAATCACAATATATGTTAGTAGTTAAAGACTTACACGCCTCCATCGAAGGCAAGGAGATTTTGAAGGGCGTCAACCTCACCGTGAAGCCCGGCGAGGTGCATGCCATAATGGGCCCCAACGGCTCGGGCAAGAGTACCCTGTCGGCCGTGCTCACCGGCAATCCGGCATACACGGTGACCGGCGGATCGGCCACATTCTATGGCAAAGACCTGCTGGCCATGACTCCCGAGGACCGCGCCCACGAGGGACTGTTTCTGAGTTTCCAGTATCCTGTGGAGATTCCGGGCGTGTCGATGGTGAACTTCATGCGCGCCGCCATCAACGAAAAGCGCAAATATCACGGCCAAGAGCCGCTGAGCGCCAGCGAGTTTCTGAAGCTGATGCGCGAAAAGCGCGCCGTGGTGGAGCTTGACAACAAGCTCGCGTCGCGCGCCGTGAACGAGGGATTCTCGGGCGGCGAGAAAAAGCGCAACGAGATTTTCCAGATGGCAATGCTCGAGCCGCGGCTGTCGATTCTCGACGAAACCGACAGCGGCCTCGACATCGACGCCCTGCGCGTGGTGGCCGGCGGCGTGAACAAGCTCAAGACCGACCAGAACGCCACCATAGTCATCACCCACTACGAGCGGCTGCTCGACTACATAAAGCCCGACTTTGTGCATGTGCTGTACAAGGGCCGCATAGTGCTGTCGAGCGGGCCAGAGCTGGCCAAAGAGCTTGAGGTGAAGGGCTATGACTGGATTAAGGAGCAAGTGGACAACGAAGACAAGAAGTGACACACACTATGACCAACGCATTACAACAATACATCGACCTCCACGACCAGCAGCAGAGCGCACTGTGCGGCCACTCGCCCGAGGAGCTCAACGCCATGCGCAGCCGCGCGCGGCAGGCTCTGGACGGCGCCGCGCTGCCCCGCAAGGGCTCGGACGACTACGAGGCCACCGACCTTGAGCAGGTGCTTGCGCCCGACTATGGCATCAACGTGAACCGCGTGCCGTTTTCGGCCGACGCCAGCCACGCCTTCAACTGCGACGTGCCCAACATGAGCACCTGCATGTATTATTTCTTCAACGACACATTCGCCCGCAGCGCCACCGCCAGCCACAATCTGGAGCAGGGAGTGGTGGTGGAGTCGATGGCCGAGGCGGCCGAGCGGCATCCGCAACTGCTGAGCCACTACGGCACGGCGGCGCGGCTCGACGACCCCTGCGCGGCCCTCAACACCATGCTCGCGCAAGACGGCATGGTGGTGTATGTGCCCGACGGGGTGGCCATGGAGCGCCCCATTCAGCTGGTGAACATATTCAACGCCGTCGCGCCCATGATGGCCGTGCGCCGCATTCTGGTGGTGGTGGGCCGCAACGCCAGCGCGCGCATGCTGGTGTGCGACCACACCAGCAACCCCGAGGTGGACTACCTCAGCTCGCAGGTGGTGGAGATTGTGGCCATGGAAGGCGCCACATTCGACTACTACGACCTGGAGGAAAGCTCGGAGCGCACCAAGCGGCTGTCGTCGGTGTTTGTGACTCAGGCCGCGGGCAGCAACGTGCTGGTCGACGGCATCACGCTGCTCAACGGCTACACGCGCAACAACTACCGCTTTGAGGTCAACGGCGAGCACGCCGAGTCGCACCTGCTGGGCATGACCATAGCAGGCGGATGCCAGCATGTGGACAACCACACCTTCATCAGCCACAACGCACCCCGCTGCCGCAGCAACGAGATGCTGAAGTATGTGCTCAACGACCACGCCGTGGGCGCATTCTCGGGCAAGATTCTGGTGAAACCCGGCTGCCCGCGCATCGACGCCTACCAGGGCAACCGCAACATATGCGCCTCGCCCGAAGCCAAGATGTACACCAAGCCGCAGCTCGAAATCTACACCGACGACGTGAAGTGCTCGCACGGAGCCACCGTGGGCCAGCTCGACCAGGAGGCCATGTTCTACATGCGCACCCGAGGCGTGAGCGAGCCCGAGGCGCGGAGGCTGCTGATGCAGGCCTTCGTGGCCGACGTGGTCGACGCCGTGCGGCTTGAGTCGCTGCGCGACCGCCTGCGCCACCTGGTGGAGAAGCGCTTCGACGGCTCGCTGGCCACATCGTGCCAAAGCGGCGACTGCGCGGCCAGCTGCCACCGACACAAGTAACTTAAAAGACACACTCTATAATATATTATGCAACTCAACATTGATGAAATAAGAGAGCAATACCCCATTCTGGGCCGCACCATCGAGGGCAACCAGCTGGTGTATCTCGACAACGCCGCCACATCGCAGGCTCCGCACTGCGTGCTCGACGCCATCACCGACATGTATCTGCACCACCGGGCCAATGTGCACCGCGGCGTGCACACGCTGTCGCAGGAGGCCACCGACCGCGTGGAAGCCTCGCGCGAGAAGGCGCGCGCCTTCATCAACGCCGCCTCGACGCAAGAGGTGGTGTTCACCCGCGGCACTACCGAGGGCATCAACCTGGTGGCATCGTCGTTTGGCGACATGCTGTGCAACGGCGACGAGATAATCGTCACCGGCATGGAGCATCACAGCAACATTGTGCCCTGGCAGCTGATAGGCCGCCGCAAGCGCGTGCGCCTGCGCGTGGTGCCCGTCACCGACAGCGGCGAACTCGACCTCAACGCCTATGAGGACATGTTCACCGAAAGCACCCGCTTTGTGGCCATCACCCACGTGAGCAACGTGCTGGGCACCATCAACCCCGTGAAGCAGATGATAGCCACCGCCCACCGCCACGGCGTGCCCGTGCTGGTCGACGGCGCGCAGGCCGCTCCGCACCTCAAGGTCGACGTGCAAGACCTCGACTGCGACTTCTACGCCCTGTCGAGCCACAAGATGTACGGGCCCACGGGCGTGGGCGTGCTGTATGGCAAAAAGCACTGGCTCAACACTATGGCTCCCTACCAGGGCGGCGGCGAGATGATTGGCAACGTGTCGTGGAAGCAGACCACCTTTGCCGAACTGCCCTTCAAGTTTGAGGCCGGCACGCCCGACTATGTGGGCATTGCGGCATTCGGCACCGCCATCGACTACATCAACTCGCTGGGCATCGCCAACATCGAGGCCCACGAGCAGGAGCTACTGAAGGCAGCCACCAGCGGCCTGATGGAGGTGGAGGGAATGCGCATCTATGGCACAGCGCCGCAAAAGGGTGCGGTGGTGTCGTTCAACGTGGGCGACATCAACAGCTACGACCTGGGCACGCTGCTCGACAAGCTGGGCATAGCCGTGCGCACCGGCCACCACTGCGCGCAGCCGCTGATGGACCGCTTTGGCGTGACGGGCATGGTGCGCGCCTCATTTGCCGTCTACAACACCCTCGACGAGGTGCAGCGCTTCACGGCAGCCGTGAAGCGTGTGGCAGCCATGTTCAGGTAACAAAGAATGATTTTAATCAGCAACATTAAAAAACAGACATAAAATGAACAAGAAGACAGTTTTAGCACTCGCGATTGCCGCCATGCTGGGCGGCAGCGCTGCACAGGCCAAGAAGCCCAAGGCTGTGACAAGCCACAAGCCGGCAGTGAGCGCCGTTAAGGCCGAAGAGCCGAAAATCACCGTAAAGGAGGCCGAAGACTCGCTCAGCCGCCAGCTGGCGCGCATCTATGGCGCATCGATCAACAAAATGTTTGAGCAGCGCAAGGGCGCCGCATCGAAGGACAAGTTTAAGGAGGGTTTTGCCGTGGTGATGAAAAACGACACCAGCAACACCGACTTCCTCGACGGTCTGGCATTCGGCCTTGAGGTGCTGCGCACTCAAATTCAGATGAAGAGCAAGCAGAAAATCAACCTCAACACCACCGAGTTTGCCCGCGAACTGGGCAACACGCTGGCCGACACCAAGGTGATGAGCGAAGCCGAGCTCAAGGGCCTCAACGAAAAGGTGACACAGCTGATGAACGCCACCGAGCAGCTGGCGCGCGAAAACGACCCGCAGGCTGCCGCCAACAAGAAAGCCGGCGCAGAATATGCGCAAAACGCGCTGAAAACCGACAAGGGCTACCGCCGCACGGCAAGCGGCCTGGTGTATAAGGTGCTGGCTCCGGGCAAGGGCGAAAGCTTCAAGGCCACCGATGTGGTAAAAATCAAGTACAAGGGCACACACATCGACGGCAGCACATTTGACGAAAACGGCGAGGGCACCGAAATGGGCATCAGCAACTTTGTGCCCGGCTTCAAAGAGGCCCTGCTGCTCATGAACCCCGGCTGCAAACTGCGCGCCATCATTCCCGCCGAGCTGGCCTACGGCCTGCGTGGCGGCGGCCAGGGCGTGATTGGCCCCAACGAGACTCTGGTGTTCGACATCGAAACTCCCGAGCCCGCCAAGAAACCCGAGGCCAAACCCGAAGCCGACAAAGCAACCAAATAACGCATCACCCAGCATTTCCTCTCCCAAGAAGAAATAAGATAAGCTAAAATAGCAGCAGGGGCGGTGAAACCTTAACGGTTCACCGCCCCTGCGTTTTTATTTTGGCTTAAAGAGTTTTGCTCTCCTCCTTACTTCACCTTCCACTCAAAGCCGTCTTTGGTGTCTTTCACATCAAAGCCATAGCTGGCGAGTTCGTTGCGAATCAGGTCGCTGGTGGCCCAATCCTTGTTGGCCTTTGCGTTTTTGCGCAGATTCAGCAGCAAGTCTACTGCCTTTTGGTAAGGCTCCAGATTCACGCTGTCGCCGCCGGCCGAGTCGTCGCGCACGCCAAGAATGTCGAAAAGATAGGTCTTGAACACATCCTTCAGCTCGTCGATGTCGGCCTGCGAGAGTGTGGCATGGCCGTCGTTCACCTGGTTGATCACCTTGCAGGCGTCAAACAGCGTGGCAATCACGATGGGCGTGTTCAGGTCGTCGTTCATAGCCTCGGCGCAGCGCTCGCGGTAGTTCTCGAGCTTGGCCGTGGTGGTGTCGGCAGCCTTGAGGTCGAGCAGGCGGTGCCAGCCGTCCATGATGCGCTCGTAGGCCTTTTCGGCGGCTTTCAGGGCCTCGTTGCTGAAGTCAACCGTGCCGCGGTAGTGGGCCTGCAAGATGAAGAAGCGTATGGTCATGGCCGAATAGGGCTGGTCGAGCAGCGGGTGGTTGCCCGTGAAGAACTGCTCGAGCGTGATGAAGTTGCCCAGCGACTTGCCCATCTTCTGGCCGTTGATGGTGATCATGTTGTTGTGCATCCAGTAGTGCACCATCTGGTCGCCCTGGCTGGCCACGGCCTGTGCAATCTCGCACTCGTGGTGAGGGAACACGAGGTCCATGCCGCCGCCGTGAATGTCGAAGTGCTTGCCCAGATATTTGCGTCCCATGGCCGTGCACTCGCAGTGCCAGCCTGGGAAACCGTCGCTCCATGGCGACGGCCAGCGCATTATGTGCTCGGGCTGCGCCTTTTTCCACAGCGCAAAGTCGGCCTGGTTGTGCTTCTCGCCCACGCCGTCGAGCTTGCGGCTGGCGTTGATCACGTCGTCGAGGTTGCGGCCCGAGAGCACGCCGTAGTGGTGGTCGCGGTTATACTTCTCGATGTCGAAATACACGCTGCCGTTGCTCACGTAGGCGTATCCGTTTTTCAGAATTTCGCTCACCAGCTGCTCCTGCTCGATGATGTGGCCCGTGGCGTGCGGCTCGATGCTGGGCGGCAGCACGTTGAGAGCGGCCATGGCGTCGTGGTAGCGGTTGGTGTAGTACTGCGCCACCTCCATGGGCTCGAGTTGCTCGAGGCGTGCCTTCTTCTCGATTTTGTCGTCACCCTCATCGGCATCATGCTCAAGGTGGCCAACATCGGTGATGTTGCGCACATAACGCACCTTATAGCCCAGATGCTTAAGGTAGCGGAACAGGACGTCGAAAGTGATTGCCGGGCGCGTGTGGCCCAGGTGCGGGTCGCCATATACCGTGGGGCCGCACACATACATGCCCACAAACGGCTCGTTGAGCGGCACGAACTGCTCCTTCTTGCGTGTGAGCGTGTTGTAGATGAAAAGTGGATGTTGCATATAAATCTCTCTGTGTGTATGATTTGTTTTCAAAAAGCCAGCGGCTGGCATGAGCGTGGCCGCTGGCGTTTTCATTTATTTGCTGCTCAGTGCGGTAGCTTAGGCCTGTCCCTTGGGAGTGGGAAAGTTGATGGGGCCGTTGCCGCTGCCGGGAGTGCGCTGCTGGATTTCGCCGAAAGTCATCTCATACTGGTCGATGTTTTGCTTGAGGGCATACAGCAGCTGCTTGGCGTTCTCGGGAGTCATGATCACGCGGCTCTGCACGCGAGCCTTGGGAGTGTTGGGGGCGAGCAGAATCATGTCGAGGAAGAAGTCGTTGGGTCCGTGGGTGATTACGGCCAAATTGGCATACTTGCCCTGCATTTCTTCCTGAGGCACTTCAATTTGTATCTGTTGTCCCTGATTGTTTTTTTCTTCGTTTGCCATTGTTGTAAAGTTTTAGTTTTTAATTAATAATTCAGTTAACTACTTGATTTTGAAGTCGTAGAACTTCACCGAGGGTTTCACCTCGTCGTTCACGGCCACCCTGAGCACACGGCACGAGGGGCGGCCAGTGATATTACTTGCAAAAAACGAGCCATAGCAGTCGCGCCAGTAATAGGCGGTGTCGGTGCCTGCCAAGTCGTGCACCAGGTGGCACACCACTGTGTCGGCGCCCAGCGTGGCGCGGTCGGCCAGCAGGGCCAGCCGGTGCAGGCTGGCGTGCTCCACCTCGCAGCGCAGGTTGATGTAGGGCCCGGTGCGCCACAGGCTGCGCAGCTTAATGCTGCGGTGCCGCTGGGCGTCGGGGCTTGCGGCAAGGCGCACGGTGTCGGTGACGATGCGCGTGCAGCGGTAGGTGCTGATGGGGTGCGGACCACTGCCCTGCTGCGGCTGCCTGAAGCTGTAGCGCAGCAGCACGCGGTCGCCGGCCTTCACGCCCTGAGGCAGCGCCGTGAGCGACGATTGCAGCTGCACGGCGGCCGAGTCGCCACGGCCCAGATACTCAAAGGCCACGGTGCCGCCGCTCATTCCGTTGCAGGTGACCACGTCGAGCCTGAAGTCGCCCAGCGTGTCGAGCGAGGGGTCGTAGCCGTCGCCGCAGGCTGCCAGGCCCAGCGCAAGCGCGAGCAGGGCCGCCAGCCGCATGGCAGCTGAGCGAATGGAGTTGCCATATGCCGCCAGCGCCATCATATTGTGCCGCCGGTTTCGTCCACTATCTGACCATCGCGCATGTGCAGCACGCGGTCGGTGTCGCGGGCCAGACTCTCGTCGTGGGTGACAATCACAAAGGTCTGCCCCATCTCGTCGCGCAGGCGGAAGAAGAGGCGGTGCAACTCCTGCCGGTTGGCGGTGTCGAGGCTGCCCGAAGGCTCATCGGCAAGCACCACGCGCGGCTTGTTGACCAGCGCGCGGGCCACCGCCACACGCTGCCGCTCGCCGCCCGACAGCTGCGCCGGCTTGTGGTCGAGGCGGCTGTTGAGCTTCATGAACTCGAGCAGCTTGCGGGCGCGGCCGTAGGCCTCGTCGCGGCTTTCGCCGCCTATGAGCGCCGGAATGGCCACATTCTCGAGCGTGGTGAACTCGGGCAGCAGCTGGTGGAACTGAAACACGAAGCCTATGTTGCGGTTGCGGAAGTGGGCAAGGGCGCGGCCCTTGAGCTGGAGCACGTCGGTGCCGTCGTAGAGCACGCTGCCGCTTTGCGGGCGGTCGAGCGTACCTATGATTTGCAGCAGCGTGGTCTTGCCGGCCCCGCTTGGGCCCACCACGCTCACAATCTCGCCCTCGCTGATGCTCACGCTCACGTCGCGCAGCACCTCAAGGCTGCCGTAACGCTTGACTATGTTTTTTGCTTCAATCATGTTTAGCGAATTGATTTGTCACTACTGTGGGCGGCAGGCCGCCCAAGCCCTAAGGCATATACAAAGATATTACAAATAGGCCGCAGCCACAAGTTTTTGGGCCGCGATTGTGGCACAAAGGCGGGTGCGGGGGGCCACGGCGTCATTGCGAAAACACCTGCTTGAGCACGTCGAGCGACTTGAGGGTGCCCAGCGAGGCATTGTGCATGCGGTAGTAGGCAATGATGTGCTCGAGCACCGCGGCGCGGTCGGCATGGCCGAAGCGGAAGCGGTGCATGTTGGCAAAGGTCATGCGGCTAAGCGTGTAGGCCACGCGGGCCTCGGCCGGAGGCAGCCAGCGTCCACCCGCCGAGGGGGTGGGAGCGAAGGTGCCGCCGGCCATGTTGAACCAATAGCCGTTGCGGTAGCCGCGCGTGTCGGGCTCGATGCCCATGAGACGCCCGAGGCCGTAGAGGAAGCAGATGTGGAAGTTGGCCACACCGCGCCTGAGGCACTCAAGCAGCTGCACCGAGGTGGCGATGTAGGCATAGAGGGCGGCGTTTTCCTCATATTCCTGAATGCTGTGGGTCAGCACCTCGGTTATGAACATGGCCACGGCGTTTTTCACCGGGTCGCAATACAGGTCGTGCACGGGATAGGCGCGGCGCAGGTCGTGAAAGCGGCACAAGTCGCTGCCGGGCCGCCCCGTGGCCTCAAACTCCACCAGCGACAGCGGCATGAGCATGGCCTGGCGCATGCGCGCGGCAGCCGTGGCCGACTGCGGCGACACAAATGCCATGAGGCCGCGGCGGTCGGTGTAGATGCGCACGATGCTGGTGCGGTCGGTGCAGCGCACGGTGCCAAGCACTATTCCATGAAGTTTGTCGCGCATAGTGTGTGTGATTAAGCCACTGTTGTTTTCAATTAAACTGCTAATTTAGCACTATTTTCCCGAAAAAAGCCAACGCAAACGCCTTTTTGTGGCTATAAATCACGTTTTCACCGCCTTAAATTTTGCGGAATGAAAAATCCTTTCTATATTTGCAGTCGCTTTTGTAGCGGCACTTTTTTCGAGGCCCATTCGTCTATCGGTTAGGACGCAAGATTTTCATTCTTGAAAGAGCAGTTCGATTCTGCTATGGGCTACCAAAATTATTAAAAATATAACAAAGAAAATATGGCAAACCATAAATCAGCTATTAAGAGAATCCGCCAATCACAGGCGAGAAATCTGCGTAACCGCTATTATGCAAAGACTATGCGCAACGCTGTGCGCAACCTCCGCAAGATGACCGACAAGGCCGCTGCCGCTGAGGAGTACAAGAAAGTTTCGGCCATGCTCGACAAGCTGGGCCGCAAGAACGTGATTAGCAAGAACAAGGCTTCCAACCTGAAGTCGAAGCTGGCTAAGCACGTCAACAAGCTGGCTTAATCGCCACCAACGATTGACTTCAGAGTTTCTCTGAAACGCCATATAAATATATAAATGATAACACAGCGACTTGTGTCGCAGCCCCCCCGCCGGGGGCGCGATAGAGTTGCTGATGATGGCCCATTCGTCTATCGGTTAGGACGCAAGATTTTCATTCTTGAAAGAGCAGTTCGATTCTGCTATGGGCTACCAGAATTGCATTTGCACCCTCCACTCCCCCGCATGTGGATGGTGCATTTTTGTTGTTACCGCCCTATTCCACTATTATGACTAACAGATATTACGCATACGTGATGCTTAAGAGCGTCTGGGTAGACGTGAACGTGGCCCGAAGCTCATTCAGGATTCAGAGTCTTGACTTTGCGCGGCTTAATGGCCAGTGGCTTAGCGACGACGAGTTGAGCCGCATGGGCTTTGCGAAAAAGCCACGCGCATTCCAGCTGATAAGTCCGTCAAGGCACCTGTGCGACGGCTGCTGCGTGGGCGGAATAATCGTGCTCACCAGCCCCGACAGCAGCAAGCCGCTGTATCGGGCCGACGAACTGGATTCCAACAAGCACATATTGCCGAGCATTTGGGGCGAACCTGCCGAAAGCAGCGCCCAATCGAACTTCTGCTCCGGCATTGTGGGCAAAGCCCGGCAATGGCTGGGCCTCGGCGACGGCATCGACTACGCCCTCACCATGGACAAGACGGCACAGCCGCCACGGGGCAATTGCGCCGTGTCGTGCGAGGCCTCAGTCGACATACTCATGGCACAGCTCGACATCGACGGGGAGTTCGACCCCGAAAGATTGTTTCTGCTGCAAAGCGGCATCACAGAGGGCCGCGCCCGCCAGCGCACCTTCGGCAGGCACGAGGGAAAACTCTGGGAATACCGGTCGGACGCACAGGCAGCCGCTCTGGAAACAGACGACTACATCTACTACAACTGCAGCAAAAGCAACGACTGGAGTTCAAATGAAATCTTGAAATTCCCATTGGACGACATCGAAGAGGAGTCAGACCACAAAACGGCAATGACCACCCACTTCTGCCACGTGTCCCCCGACGGCACCGTCACCACCATCGGCTCCTAACCCCACCCCCACCCAAAACAGCAAAGCCACCCGAGCCAAAAGGCCAAAGTGGCTTTATTACATTAATCTCGTTTAACGCCTCACCGGGCCACCACTTTCAGCGTGTGGCTCAACGAGGATGTGCTGACCTTGACTATAGCTACTCCGCTTGGAATGCCAGATACGCACAACGGGGTGAGCGCATTCAACTCTTTTGCAACATTGCGGCCCACAAGGCGTCCCGACGGGCTGTAGACGTTCACCTTCACATCCTTGCTGTCGCTTGAAAGCAGCACCTGCAGCATGCCACCGGCCACCGAGCAGGAGCATCGCTCGCCATTATCGGCCACCATGTCGACACCGCTTTCGAGGCACATCTGCAACCCCTTGTAGGCATTCACCTTGCCATAGCCCCATTGCGGCGACCCCGACTGCCTCACATCGCCAGTGAAAGAATCGTTGGTGGCCGACGCCTGCAAAATCTGCTTGGCCTTCTCGGGCGAAAGCGACGGGTCGGCCTGAAGCCAAAGGGCCATTACACCTGCCACAAACGGCGAAGCCATAGATGTGCCCTGCATGGTGCCATAATAGGAGGCCTTGCCATCAACCGAAAGGGCGCTCACCATTTTAGAGGCATCAAACGCGCCATAATAGCGGCTGTATGCCGACACCAGTATTGAGCCAGGAGCAGCTATTTCAGGCTTCACACGCCCATCGACAGTAGGCCCTGCCGACGAAAATGCGCAAATGTCGCCAACTGTGTAGCCCGAACCTCCGGTGTTGCCGTTGAGCAGCGTGTATTTGTTCTTAGATGCAAACGCGCCAACTGAAATTATCTTCTTACCAGTTCCTCCCAACTCGCTCACGCTGCACTCCGAGTCACCGCTGGTGTAGGTGGGGTTGCCCAAATTATTGAAGGTTGAATACACACCGTCGTTCCACATGTCAACAGTGCCCGACACAGCCTCGGTTTCAATGCCAAGGAACACGTTTTTCTTGTTGATGCCGCTGCACACGGCCATCACGTACACATTGGGCTTGCCATTGTTGGGGTCTACCCCCGACCGCGCCACCACATTCACCTCAATGCTGTCGCTGCTGCCCGATTCAAGGCCTTTAAAGTTAAATGTCTTGGAGGCACTTTGCGTGGCGTCGATAGACTCAAATGTGGCCAGCCGTTTGTTGGCTGCCTTGTCGTAAACATAAATTGTGGTCTTGAACTTCTTCGACTGAGTGCCCCAAATGTCAACAAGTCCCAGCTGTGTCTTACCATAGTAGGTGAACTGCAAGCCGGTGTTGAGCGAGTGGTCGCGCACCGAGAAACTTTTGCTGGCATGGCAGTTTTCGCCCGAGCTGTTGCCAGCCGCGCCCACAATAAGGCGTCCCTCGCCCTGCATGGCATCGAGCATGCGGTCGGCATAGCCCGTGCCATCGTGCGGGCCTATGTTGGATCCGAGACTTATGTTTATCACACAAGGCTTGTGCTGCGAATCGGCATAGTCGAATATGTATTTCACCGCGTCGATCACCGACGCGTCGGTTGACTTAGTAGACACAAGCACAATCTCCGACTTCGGGGCCACGCCATAGTATTTGTTGCCATAGCGGGTGTCGCCGCCTGCGGCTATGCCTGCCACATGAGTGCCATGGGTGCTTGTGACGATGTCGTAGCTGCGGGCAAGCGTGGCCTTTCCCGGCGCGTATTCGCAGCCGTAGGCAAACTTGTCGGGGCGCAGACTCTCCAAGGTGTCGCACTGCTGTTCCCAAATGCGGCTGATGCGGCTTTGCTTTGTGTCGGGGTCGGCGAATGCACCGTGGTCATACTGAAATCCGCTGTCGATTATGCCCACGATTGTGTTTTCACCATTAAACGGAGCGGTGAGCCCTGTGCCAGCCTGCACCATGTCAATACCTCCAGCCGCACGCGCCTCATCAAGCAGCGGGAAAAGCGGCCGGGCCATGTGGATTTCACTCACGCCAGGTGTCTTAGCCAACTTATCAAGCATGCCAACAGGCACCATCACCGTCACGCCTCCTGCATTAGCCGTGCCCACTTGCAAGCCCATGCCGCGCAGATGGTCGGCACACTGTTCAGCATCGGCAGCCGACAGCACAACTTCGACCATTCCACGCTTATCTTGAACATTGGCCATGCCGCGCTCGAGCAACGCCTTGCCGACAGCGTCGCTTGCCGAGATAGAGCTGATGAACTTAGTGCCAGCATTAGCCTTGATGTTTTGATCTAAGACTCCGGCTTGGGCCGTAAGGGCCAGCAATGAGGCCAGTAGTAACATTTTTTTCATAATTGATGTGAGATTTGTTTTTACAAAATTAACCATATTAAGAATAACACACAAGCAAAGCAGCAAACAAAAAAGTTTCAATCAGTAATTTTTATCATCAATAAAAGTGTCTTTTATAAAATATTCGGCGGTTTTCTTGGCAAAATCTAACATATATTATAACTTTGCCATACTCAACCGATATGCATTTTTTGTTACAGACATATAAAAACTATTTAAAATATTACTCATGAGGCAGATCTACTTTTTGATTATTCTGGTGCTTGCCGCATTTGCGGCCAACGCACAAAAGGCGCCCGACACCGCGCCTCAGCCCAATCCTCCCGCAGAGGTCTACACCCTGGCTCAGGCACGCCAGTTGGGCATTGCACCCAAAGGACAGGCCGCCAGCAAGAAAATTCCTGCCGGCAAAACCGAAGCCGCCACTACGGCCACCAAGGCCTATGGCTTTGGCCTGAAGGGATATGTGTCGCTGTCGCTGACAGCGCCATCGAAGACCACGGTGGAATTTGACTACAGCTACAACTTCAGCGCTGGAGCAAAGGCTGGCCAATATGTTTATCTTGTGGAATACACAATTGACAAAAACGGCTCGATGCACCCCACCTATCTCGTGAAAAGCAATGTGGACAAGCGCACCTACAGCCGAGTGGCCGCACTCGACTACAACGGCCCCAACGTGCAGGACATGGCCTACAGTGAAAGCACCCACACAATGTATTGCCTTGGCTCGCACTATGTGAGCAGTGGCGGCATCACGGTGGCCAAGCAAGCCCTGTATACAATCGACCTCGCATCGGGCAAAATGGCCATGGTGGGCGAAGACCTTCCGTCGAAATTCATGTCGCTGGCCGCCAACCGCGCCGGGCTGCTGTATGCCGTAGAGAAAACGGGGCAGCTGTCGACAATCGACCCGACCACCGGATATGTGGCCAAGGTGGGCAGCAGCGTGCTCACCAAGACCGCCAACTACATAAGCGGCATGGACATGGACTGCGACAACAATCAGCTATACTGGCCGCTGTGCGACGCCAACGGATATTCATATCTGGTAAAGATTGACCCGTCAAGCGGCGCCGGCAAGGTGATAGGCCGCATTGGCACCAGCGAAGAGGAACTGGTGGGCTTCAACGTGGAGCGTTACCAGCCCGACGGGGCGGCACCAGCCAAGGTGGCCGACCTCACATTCACCCCCGGAGCTTCAGGCGCCCTGAGCGGCGAGGCGCAGTGGACCAATCCATCGGCCACAGTTGGCGGCCAGACGCTGCAGTCGGTAAGCAAGGCCGAGGTGTACTTAAACGGCAACCTGTATAAAGAAGTGGCCGTAACTGCCGGCGAAAAATCGTCGGTGCAGTTCAACGGCCTCACCAACAGCTACAACCGTGTGGCCGTGGTCACATACAACGGCGAGAGCCGAAGCGAAACGGCCGAAGCAATGAGCTGGGTGGGCCCTGATGTGCCGCGAGCAGTGACGGGCATCACCCTTGAGCGCACCACCCCGCACCTTGCAACCCTCAAATGGGAGGCACCCGCAGGCACAGGCCTCCACAACGGCTATGTGAAGACGTCGTCGCTGAAATACCGCATCACACGCTACAACGCATTTGGCGACACCATCGTGGTGGCCAAGACCTACCGCAAAGACCGCACCTATCTCGACTCGACCATCACCACACTGGCCAGCTACAAATATTCAATACAGGCGCTCACGTCCGACTACGGAGCCACCGCCTTCTCGCCCGACGTGCAGCTTGGCCCCGCCAACGAAGTGCCCTACTCTTGCGTGTTCCAGTCCGAGGCCGTGTTCAAGCTGTGGACGCTTTACGACAACAACAACGACGGCAAGTGCTGGACGTGCTACCCCTACAAGCACTATGTGTATCACGTGCCGGCTGGTGTCAAGGCCGATGACTGGATGATTTCGCCACCGGTGCACATGAAGGCCGACAGCACATACTATGTGTACTTCGAGTTCCGCTCGGGCCTTGGCGAATACTATCCCAAGCACATTCAGGTGACCGTGGGCAGGAGCAACGACTACCGCGATCACAAAGTGATTAAGGACTACAAATTTGCGTCGCGAATCACCGAGCAGGCCCGCATAGCTCTGCCCATCACTGACGACGGAGAATATTACGTGGGCATCCGCGACGTGTCGGACTACACATCGTGCAATGTGAGCCTGTACAACTTCTGCATCGTGGCCAAGCACACGGGTTGGCTCAAAGGCCAAGTGCGCGATGAGGCGGGCAACCCTGTGGAGGGCGTGGCCGTTAACATTCCAGGCAGCAACATCTGCGACACCACCGACGCCAGCGGCAACTATATGCTCGACTTCGTACCCACAGGCTCATACCCGGTGAAATACTCAAAACTGTATTGGCGCGACCTGACCGACACCGTGGCCTTTGTCAACGACAAGGAGTCGACACACGATGTGACTCTGGTCAAGCTGCCCGCATATTCTGTGACAGGACAGGTGAAGGATGTGAACGGCAAGTGTGTGGCAAACGCCAAGGTGAAACTTTCGGGCTATGGCGACGAACGCGAGACCGCAACCGGAACCGACGGCAAATTCTCGTTCAGCAACATTGCCGAGCACGGCTACAAGTTCACACTGAGCAAAATCAAGTATGCCGGCATTAGCGACACCATTGTGGTGGCAGCCGACACCAGCGTCAACATCACGCTCAGTCCGAAGGTTCTGGCTCCGTCGGAATTCAAAGTGGCCGCAGCCGACAGCACCGTGAACATGACTTGGAATCTGCCGCGCGACGTGTTCCGCCACGACAACGGCGCCTTCGAGAGCCAGCTGGGCTGGCTTGGCGGCAACGACAAGTCGGTGTATGGAGCCGTGTTCCGCACGCCAGCCGTGCTTAAGAGCATCAGTTGGGTCACCACCAGCTACCAAGGCCCGCACGATGAAATGAACTTGTGGATTTTTGACGTGACGGACGACTTCAAGCCCACCAACAAAGTGCTGTTCAACGCCATGCACGTCGCCACCAAAGGCGATGAGGTGTGGAACACCTACGAGCTGCCGCAGCCCATTGAGGCCCCCAACGGCTACTTCCTTGGCGTGAGCTACTCAAATGGCATGTGCAGCCTGGCAACCGACAGCGGCACCGACCCCGAATATCCGTTTGTTCCCTACACCAACTACTCGACACAAGACTACACCACCAACAAGTGGCACTGTGCCGACGCATCGTTTGTGAAGCGCAACCACCTTATCCGCGCCACAGGCGATGAGTTGGGAGCCAACCCGCAGAACTTCGACTACAAGTATGTGGTGTGGCGCATGGCCGAGGACGACTTCCTCGACTCAGCCAAGTGGGTGATGCTCACCCCAGCCGACGGCATAGCCGACCTGAAGCTGAACGACAACGTAGCATCGCTCAAGCCCGGTGACTACATCTATGCCCTGGCAGCCGTGTACCCCGGTGGCAAGCACTCCGAAATTCTGTATAGCGACAATGTCACCATCAAGCAGTCGGGCATCGAGGCCGTGCAGCTTGCAAGCAGCTTCATAGTGGCGCCCAACCCAGCCAGCACTGCGGTGAAGGTGAACATGGACTGCGACAAGATGGAATTCTACAGCATGGACGGCGCACTGTGCGCATCGGCAAGCGCCTCTCGTGAGCTTAATGTGGAGCATCTGGCTGGCGGAGTGTATCTGCTTAAAGCAACCATCAATGGCCGCACCGTGATAAAGCGAGTGATCATAAAGAATTAACAATCAAAAAAATAATTGAATATGAAGAAAGTGTTTACAACCATGGCCGCACTGCTGATGGCGGCATTGGCGTTGCCCACTGTGGCCGCAGCGCAAAGCGCAGCCAGCGAACCCGCAATAGCGTTCAAGTCGGCGCGCGGAACAAGAGCCAAAGAGGCCGACCGCTATGTGCAAGTGTACTTGAAATCGTCGGAGGCCGGAGCAAAATTCTATGTGGTGGTGGATGGCGACTCCACCGAATACAACATGGTGAAGGCCTCTACACTGTATAGCAAAAAAATAGCAGTGACCAAGCCCGAGGTTGATGTCAAAATCTATGGCAAAACAATTTCGTTTATCAACTTGGGCAACACCGATGCCTACGATGTGGCTATTGGGGCCGACGGCAACAACACCATCACAGAATTCCGCTGCGAGAGCAACCCGATCGCAAGCATCGACTTTGTGAACGGCATGAAGGCCCTCACCTACTTGGTGCTTAACGACAACAAGAAACTCGCGGCAATCAACATCAAAAATGATGCGCTCGAACGCGTTAAGCTGGGCAAGCAGAATGCTGTGAAGGCATTTACCATGGAGGGTGCCAAAATATATGAGTTCAACCTCTCCAACAACTATGGCATCGAGACCATCGATCTGAGCAAGTGCCCAGCCATGCAGACGGTGATGCTCACATCCGACTCCACACTGAAGTCGGTGAAATTCAATGCGCCCGCCACGCTCAAGTCAATCACCATCACATCGTCAAAACTCACAAACTTTGAGGCCAAGGGACTGACAGCCCTCACCACACTTGCCCTCACCGGCAACCACGAGCTGTCAGCAGTCGTCATCGAAGACTGCCCTCTGCTGGGACGCGTCAATCTGGGATCAAACAACCTGGAGTTGTTCTCGCTTAGCAATATGCCCAAGCTCACATATTTAAGCATCGACTCTAACCCGTTTAAGACCCTGGACCTCGACCTTGGTGAACTCACAACGCTTTATTGCGAGAAGACGACGCTAAAGTCGGCCGACTTCTCTAAGCTGCCAAAGGTGAAGACCCTGTATGCACGCAACGGCGTGCTTGAGACTATAAAACTGTCGGATGAGGCTCTTAAAAACACTCTGTCCAACCTGTATGTAACGGGCAACAACTTCAATCTTGTGAACATGCCGCCACGCGGCCCCAAGATGAAGCCGTCGAACTCCTACACCACCCCCTACAACTACTACGCCCCGCAAAAGAACCCCACTCTGCCCAAGGAAATCAACGTTGGTGAGAAAGTAGACCTCAGCGGATACCTGTATGGACGCCTCTACGACACCATAGCCGTGGTCAACTCGGAATACAAGTGGGTGTCGAAATTCGACGAGGAGCTGCAACCTGGCGTTGACTACACCGTTAAAGACGGCGTGTTCACATTCCTGCGCGAACAGGAGGACAGCGTGGCATGCTTCGTAACCAACAGCGAATTTCCCTGGTTTAAGACGTTCAGCGACACCAAAGGCACCTACGACTACCGCATTGCCACCAACTATGTGGTGGTGACCATGCCCACTGGCATCGACGCTGCCACCGCAGTCAAAGCCTCGCCAGTGGTGACCAGCACAGCCGACGGCGAAATTAGCGTGCATAATGCCGACGGTGCACAAGTGATGATCGCCGACATCGCCGGCCGCGTGGTGGCACGTGAAGCCGTCTCCGATCAAAAGTCGTTCGCCGTGCCGTCGTCCGGCATCTATATAGTGGTGGTGGGCGACAAGCGTTTCAAGGTGAAAGTTAAGTAACTGTCATAGACAAACAAACCTATGAAGCAGGCCAGGGGCGCGATGAATGCCACTGGCCTGTTTTTTTTGTTGGGGCATTATGGTGGGGTTTCGAAAAATAATGGCTAACTTTACATTTGGAAAGTGAGTATTCAACGCAAAACACGCAAAAACACCCCTGTTATGAACATTCTTAACTGCAAGCTCTCGATAGCACTGCTTATGGCGGCTGTGGCCGCGCTGGGCGCATCGGCGCAGGACTTCGATGTGAACCCTACTGCCAAAATCGACAACAACAAGGAGAATCTGCACTTCACCGTGGGGGCCCGTCTGATGACCGACGCGGCCTACTACCACACTGCCGAGTCGGAGCTGAAGTCGGGCATGGCTGTGACCGACGCGCGCATCCGCACGTCGATGACGTATAACTCATGGTACTTCTACGCCGACTTCGACTTCACCAAGGGCAAGTTCAGCCAAAAGAACATTTTTGTGCAACTTAGCCTTGCCAACGGCGACAACCACCACATATTCAAGGGAGGATATTACAATGACCCGGCCACCATGGCCAACAACACCAGCCGCGGCAGTCTGCACTTTGTTTCGCGCGCGGCGGCGGTCAACGCCCTTGCGCCGGGCCGCGAACTGGGACTGTCGTACAAGTTCTACAACCGCCACTTCTTTGCCAATCAGGGCGCGTTTGCCGAAAACCTGTATAACGACCAGGCCAACGGGCCTCAGGGATTCACAGTGGGCGGCCGCTGGCTGTATGTGCCGGTCGACGACCAGGCGCAATCGCTGCACGTGGGCGTGGCGGCGCGCTATGCCTACACCAATACGGGCGAGCGCCAGACCGACGGCGAGATAAAGACGTCGCACTCGCTGGCGTCGACGCTCGAGACCTACACCGACGGCAACAAGCAGTTTCTGAGCTGCTCCCTGCCGTGGGCGCGCAACTCGATGTATGCCAGCGTGGAGGCGGCCTACCGCACCAAGAAGTTTTTTGCCCGCGGCGAATATCTGATGAAGCACATAGGCAAAAAGAGCGGCAAGGGGCTGCCGAACAACACTTTTCATGGCGGATATGCCGAGGCGGGATATATGATTTTCGGCCTGGGCTACAAGTATAACCGGGCCGAATCGGTGGTGAGCGGCCTTGGCGGACGCGGCCTTGAGGTGTCGGCCCGCTACAGCTACCTCAACCTTAACGACGGCGGCGCCGAGGGCGGCAGCATGCACTCGGCCACGGTGGGCGGTGCCATCGGCTTCAACAAGTTTTTCCAGGTGATGCTGGAATACAGCTACAACCGCCTTGCCAACAGCAATTTCCCGCTCGACAAAAACATCCACATAGTGCAGGCCAGAATGATGTTCTCGTTCTGACGCCCGCCTGCGTGGGGCAACGCATAAATAGCACACAAGCGGCAGCCGCCATATGCGCGACTGCCGCTTGTGCTATTCTTTTGCCATGTGTGCCTATTAGAGGTATTTGTCGCCGAAGTTCGACTTCACCTCGTTGACGTAGGTGCGCAGCTTCTGCTCGTCGCTCTTGGGCACTATCAGCAGTGCGTCGTCAACATCGGCCACTATGTAGTCGTTGAGTCCGCTGGCCACCACCAGTTTGTCGCCCTTCACGGCAATCACATTGTTGTGGCTGTTAAACAGCAGCGCCTTGCAGTTTTGCGTCACGTTGCCGTCGCGGTTTTTGGGCGAGTTGTCATACAGCGAGCCCCACGTGCCCAGGTCGCTCCAGCCGAAGTCCACCTGCTGCACATACACGTTTGGTGCCTTCTCCATGATGGCGAAGTCGATCGAGATGTTGGGGCACGAGGCATAGTTCTCGTCGATATAGGCCTGCTCGTCGGCGGTGCCCCACACCTGCACCGCGCTGTCGAAGCGCTGGGCTATGTCGGGGGCCAGGTCGTGGAACGCCTTGATGATGGTGTCAACGCCCCAGAAAAACATTCCCGAGTTCCAGAAAAACTCGCCGCTGGCCACAAACACCTTGGCCAGTTCCTCGTTGGGCTTCTCGGTGAACGTCTTCACCTTGGCAAAGTCGCCCTCGGCACGCTCGCCAAGCTGGATGTAGCCATAGCCCGTCTCGGGACGGTTGGGCTTCACACCGAAGGTGAGCAGGGCGTCGTGGCGGTCGAGAAAGTCGAATGCGCTGAGGGCGCAGCGGCGAAACTCGTCCTGCTTCAGAATCAGGTGGTCGCTGGGGCACACCATGATTTTCGCGTCGGGATTTTTGGCTTTGATGTGGTAGGCGGCCCAGGCGTTGCAGGGGGCGGTGTTGCGCCGCGCCGGCTCAAGCAGAATCTGGTCGTTCTTGAGTTGCGGCAGCTGCTCCATTATGAGGCCGGCATACTGCTCGTTGGTGAGCATTATAATGTTTTCATCGGGCACGATGCCTTTGAGGCGGTCGACGGCCATTTGCAGCAGGCTGCGGCCTGTGCCCAGAAAATCGATGAACTGTTTTGGCTTGCTCGAGCGGCTGTAGGGCCAGAAGCGGCTGCCCACACCGCCGCACATAATCACGCAGTAACGGTTATTTTTCATCTCCATATTTATGGTGTTTTAATTGTGTATCTTTTCAATTCCGACTGCTAAGATAGCTAAAACCGCGCAACTTGCCGCAAAAAGGCGGCGCAAATATTTCGCGGCTACGCCTTGACCGAGGCCCACACGAGCGCCACAAAGGCTGCCGCAAGCACGGCAATGAGCACGCAGGCCACCATGCGAAACGCCACCGAGGCAGGGCCGTCGATGTAGCGCCGCGGCTCGCCCACGGGGCGCAGTGGTATGTAGAGCGGCCTGCGGGGCCCTGCCTCGGGCGGCTGCGACGGCTGCTCAAGCGGCTGAGCGGGTCCCGCAGGCACCATTGGCTCGGTGGGCTGCCAGGAGGTCTCGACGAGTGTCTCGGCAATGTCAAGCGAGTGGCCGCAGTAGGGGCAGTAGTGCAGGCCGAGGGCCGGCAGCGGCTGGCCGCACTCGTGGCAATACGCAGGCTTGGGGGCGGGCTTCGGCTCGGCCTCGGTGGGCTCAGCGGGCTTGGCCATGCGGGCTATGGCCTGGCGGTCGATGCCGTCGGGCTCAAAGTCGGTGAGGCATTGCGGGCACACCACGCGGCAACCGTTGCGCGCCAGTTCGGCGTGCGTCACCGTCAACGATTTTCCGCACTGTGGACACTTGAAATTCATACTAATAAAGCAATTGCTCCACAAATTTACGCAAAATTTCTGCAATGCACGCACGCCTCCGCGCAAGTTTGCCGCCGCAGGGCGTGGCGCAAGTGTTAAAAAGCAAACCAAACTGGCCAGAGTGAAGAAAATTTCAATATTTTAGCTGCTATTTGCAACAATTTGGTACTTTTTCACTAATTTTGCATTATCATTATAGAGTATGTGAATAAAAACACGCTCTCTTCGCCCAAAGGGCAGCCCATAGACGATAATAATAATCAACAACAAAACATACAAGTACAGATGAACAAACGATTACTTCTCGCGTTAGAGGCCTTGGCAGCCGCAACGGCGGGGTGGTCAGCCACCACGTTTCCGCTCACGCTCGCCATTCCCGACTCGGCCACCATGGCCGCGCAATGGACGGTGGTCGACGCCAACGCCGCCACCAGTCCTAACACCTGGACCTACAGCGACCAGGCCGCAAAGTACACCGAAGACAAGAAAAACGCTGCCGACGACTGGCTCATAACCCCGGCCGTGGAGCTGGAGGCCGGAGTCACCTACAAGGTGAGCGCCTACCTCAAGCACGGCGGACTGCGATTCGACAAGCAGAAGTTCGCCATCACGGCAGGCACTGCGGCCACCGTCGAGGCCCAGACGTCGACGCTGCTCACCAACGAGTCGTACAACGGCTCGCTGTTTTCCGCTCAGACGGGCACATTCACCCCAGCGGCCAGCGGCAGCCACCACTTTGCCGTGCACGTCTACAGCGCATCGTATAACGGTGACCTCTACTGCCAAAAGGTGGTGATTGAGAAGGCCACAACCTATCCAGCCCACGTGAGCGGCCT
This sequence comes from Wujia chipingensis, assembly GCA_963655175.1. Classification (GTDB taxonomy): domain Bacteria; phylum Bacteroidota; class Bacteroidia; order Bacteroidales; family Muribaculaceae; genus Sodaliphilus. Next base: position 35,534 of record CAVKDU010000019.1, read on the forward strand.
CACCGCCACGGCCTGGCCCAAGGGCGAACTCAAGGCCACTGTGAAGTGGACCATGCCCAGCAAGGACAACTATGGCAACCCGCTGAGCAGCCTCAGCGGCGCGCGCGTGAGCCGCGGCGGCACCGTGGTGGCCACCATCGACGGCGCTCCGGGGCAGGAGGTGGAATACACCGACGCCTCGATTGAGCGCGCCGGCTCGTACACCTATCAGGTGACGGCATTCAGCGCCTCGGGCGACGCCCAGGGCACCGCACCCAGCGTGAAGAGCGCATGGGTGGGCCGCGACACCCCCAAGGCCGTGACAGGACTCAAGGCCGCCGCCAGCGGCGACAAGGTGCTGCTCACGTTCACCCCATGCGACAGCGTGGGCGTGAACGGCGGCTATGTGGACCCCGCAGCGGTCACCTACCGCATTGCGCGCAACGGCACCGTGATAGAAGAGGCTTGGAGCGGCACACTGCCCTACACCGACGGCAGCGTGCCCGGTCTGGGCAAATACACCTACGAGGTGACGCCCACCTACGACGGCAACAAGGGCAACCTGGCCAGCGTCAGCATCAAGGCCGGCGGCAGCCTCGGCGTGCCCTACAGCGAGACGTTTGACACAAAAGACGACTTCGACCTGTTTACCACGCTCGACCCCAACAACTCGGGCCGCACCTGGACCTACAACAGTTCGAAGAAAGCCGCGCAATACTGGGGCGGCACAGCGCCCGTCAACGAGTGGCTGCTTACCCCCGCCATCAAGATGGAGGCCGGCAAGACCTACAAGATCACATTCAACACCGGCCTCGAGTCCGCGCTCGCACGCGACTACAAAGACCTGTATGTGACCGTGGGCAACGCCGCCACCGCCGAGGCCCAGACCATTCAGGTGTATCACGAAAACATACAGTCGGCGCTGATGGAGGGCAAAACGGCCTACTTCAGCGTGCCCGCCAGCGGCGACTACAACGTGGGCTTCCGCTGCAGCGGCGCCACCAGCTACAACGCCATTTTTGTCGACAACATCGCCATTGTGGAGAGTCAGGTGATTCCCGAGGCGGTGGCCGACCTCGCCGTAAAGCCTCAGGCCAACGGCGCACTTAAGGCCGACATCGCATTCACCCTGCCCAGCAAGGACAAGGCAGGCAACCAGCTGGGCAAAATCAGCAGCTACACCGTGCTGCGCGCCGACACCACCGTGGTGGCACAAAGCACCGAGGCCAAGCCCGGCGACGCGGTGACCGTGACCGACACCGTGCCAGCTGCCGGGTTCTACACCTATAAGGTGACCGTGACCACCGATGGCCAAAGCACCACCAGCGCCAGCGTGAAGAGCGCATGGGTGGGCTGCGACACTCCGCTTGCCCCCGCCCGCGCCACACTGGCCAGCGCCGACGGCAAGCCGCAGGTGACATTCGCCCCCGTGGGCACTGCCGGCGTCAATGGCGGCTACGTTGACTCGGCTGCCGTGCGCTACCGCATAGTGCGCAACCCCGGCAGCGTGGAGGTGGCCGACGGCATTGCCGACACCACATTTACCGACGAGGCCGCTCTGCCCCTTGCCAACTACACCTACAGCATCCAGGCCGTGGCCGGCGGACTGACCGGCGAGGCCGCCACCACCAACGGGCTCGTGTTTGGCGACGCCCTCGAACTGCCCTACTCCACCGACCTTGGCACAGCCGACGAGGCCGCCATATGGAGCGTGGCCGACGCCAACGCCGACGGCAAGACGTGGACTTATTCGGCCAAGAACGGCGACTTTGAGTACACCTCGATGCGCAAGGCCGACGACTACCTCTTCACCCCGCCGTTTAAGACCGTGGCCGGCCAGCACCGCCTCACGGTGAGCGTGCGCGGCTACAACTACCGCTACAGCGACCAGTTTGACGTGCTGCTCGCCACCTCGGCCAACCCGGCCGACAGCGCGCAGTTCACCACTGTCAAGTCGTTTGCGGCCAACTCGCTGCAGTCGTCGATGTTCGACAGCAAGGAAATCAGCTTCGACGTGCCCGCAGCCGGCACCTACCGCATCGCATTCCACAATGTGTCGACCGACTCGTGGGGACTTTATGTGAAAGACACCAAGATTGAGCTGATCACAGCCACCGGCGTGAGCAGCGTCGAGGCCGGCGCGGCAGTGCGCTTCGTCGCCCCATCGGCTACACTCGTGGTGGCACAGCCCTCACAGGTGAGCGTCTACAGCGCCGGCGGCAGCCTGGTGTATAGCGGCAAGGTGAGCGGCTCGGTGAGCCTGGCCAGCCTGCCCGCAGGCGTGTATGTGGCCACTGCCACCACGGCGGGCGGCGACAGCCAGCACGTGAAATTTGTGAAATAAAAACACTAACAGTTATATATAAATCAGTTTAAGGCTTATGAGATTTATTCAATTGATAATGGGCACCATCGCCACTGTGGCCCTCAGCGCAAGCGCGCAGCAGCAGGCCGTGCGTGCCGTGGGCCAAAGGCCCGATGTGGCCGCGCCAGCGGCAATAAGCGCCACACAGGTGCTGCACATGCCGCAGCATGCCTCAAAGGCCCGCGCCGCACAGGCGCTGGCAGCCTCGTTCAGCGTGCAGGGCAAGGGCTCGCAGCAGGCCGTGTGGAGCGAAGGCTTCGATGCCGGAGCGCAAGGGTGGACCCTGGCGCCCGACGCCGACAAAAATGTGAATTGGACCTTTAAGAAGACCACCGGCGCCGGCAAGGCGTTTAGCGAAATCGACCCGAGCGACGTGCAGTCGCTGTATGTCGATGGCCCCTACCGCGTGTATCAGCGCGCCACGGCCCACGCCACAAGTCCCGCAATCGATGTGCCCGCCAACGGCATGCTGCACGCCTGGGTGGGCTTCTCGCAGAACTTCAGCGACGAGTGCAGCCTCACCATCAGCGTCAGCACCGACGGCTTCGCCACCTCCACCACCGTGTGGAACAGCCTCAACGAGACGGGCGAGAACAGCTGGCGGTGGCACCAGGTGGAGGTGAGCCTCGCAGAGTGGGCAGGCCAGAAGGTGCAGCTGCGCTTCACCTACGGCCCTGGCTCAAAGGACACGTTTAACACTGGCGGCTACATGGGCGACTTTGCCATCGACGGCCTCAGCGTGACTGGCGTGGGCCAGGTGGACAGCGTGAGCGTGGCCACCGGCGAGCGCGTGCGCTTTGTCGACACCAGCGCAGGCACCCCCACCCAGTGGCAGTGGAGTTTCCCCGGCGGCACCCCGGCCGAGTCGACCGAGGCCGCCCCTGAGGTGTATTACACCGCCGACGGCGACTACGACGTGACCCTCACCGTGACCGACGCCTCGGGCGCCACAAGCACGGCCACCCGCAAAGCGTTTGTCAAGGTCACCGGCGAGGCCCCCGTGGCACACATCGCCACACCCGCCGCATTCCTCTACCGTCCTACGGGTCTGCCCTTTGTGGCCCCGCTGGCGCGCGTGCAGTATGCCGACGCCTCAACGGGCTTCCCCACACAGTGGCAGTGGAGCTTCAGCGGCACCACTCCGGCCGAGAGCAGCGAGCAATGCCCGTGGGTGTCATACGACTACCTGCACAAGCAAAGCGCGGTGCTCAAGGTGAAGAACCAGCACGGCGAGTCGGCCGACACGGCCCATGTGAGCGTGGAGTATGAAGGCTATGCCACCAACGTGCGCCAGGGCGACACCCCCGTCACCTACAGCCTTGAGGACAAGGGCGTGTTCCCCGGCAGCAACCGTATGAAAATCACGGAATATGCCGAGCGCTTCTCCAAGCCGTCGCGCCCCATCATGGTGTATGGCGCGGCAGTGTTCTTCGCCACAGCCCAGGCCACCGCACTCACCGACCAGATAGCCGACGTGGGCGTGCACCTGCGCGCATCCGAGGGCGGACTGCCTGGCAAGAAGCTTGACTCAAGCTGGTGGCGTGTGTTCGAGCTTGAAACGGGCAGCGCCACCACGCTCACGGCCACCACATTCGAGTTTGCCAAGCCGCAAGTGGTGAAGGACGAGTTCTTCATCACCGTCGACGGCATTCCAGAGAGCAACGACAGCTGCAACGTGTCGTTTGCCACCGCACGCATGCGCGACAACCACAACACCGCCCTGATGAAGATCAACGGCAACTGGCGCGAGCTCACCGGCTACTTCGACAGCCAGCGCAGCCAGACGTCATACTACATAATGCCCCTCATTGCCCACTCGGTAATCACCATGATGCCCGTGGGCACCGAGGAGATTGAGGTGGGCCGCGAGGCCGGCATCACAAAGCAGGCCATATATTCATACTACGGCTACAAGACTCCCGTGAGCGACAGCAACTGGTGCCGCGTGGTGAGCAAGCCCAACGGCCTCACCCTCGACACGCTGCAAATTCAGTGCGACGCCCTGCCGCAGGGCGTTGACCGCCGCGTGGCCACCCTCACTTTCACCGACAGCATCGACACCATCACCCTGCGCGTGGTGCAGTCGGCCAACTCAGGCATCACGGCCACCGGCGCCGCCGCGCTCAAGGTGAGCGTCAGCCCGTCGCCCGTGGCCGACGCGCTCAATGTGCTCGCCCCTGCCGGCACAAGCCGCGTGGAGGTGTATAGCGTGATGGGCCGCCGCGTGGCCAGCGTGCCCGTGTCGGCAGCCGACAGCGCCCAGCACATAGTGATCGATGCCTCGGCATGGGCCGCAGGCACCTATGTGGCGCGCGTGACCGGCAGCCGCGGCAGCGCCGCCGTCAAGTTTGTGAAGCGCTGATTTTTCAGTCCGCATAACGCATTTTTCCCAGTGAGCCGCCCCCCGAGCAATTCGGCGGGCGGCTCACTGCTTTTTTGGGGCAGCCAGTGTGTGCGACAACGCTTAAAGCATCGGCCCATTCGCAAAAAGTGTGACATGTAACAAAAATTACGAATAAGGCGACGCGTTTTGCAAATAATTCGTATCTTTGCTTTCGACAAAAGTGTGACATGTAACAGAAATTGCGAATGGAAATTAAGCGCGACATACACCTAAACCGGATTATTGCCCGAATGGGCAACGGAATGATTAAAGTAGTGACTGGACTGCGCAGGTGCGGCAAGTCGTATCTGCTGTTCACCCTGTTCCGCAACTATCTGCTATCAATGGGGGTAGACGAGCAGCACATTATAAAGGTCGACCTTGAAGACCGCAGAAACGCTTCATTGAGAGACCCTGACGCACTGCTGGCACACATCGACTCAAGAATGACCGACAAACAGAAATACTACATTCTGCTTGATGAGGTTCAACTTGTGACAGAATTTGAAGACGTGCTCAACAGCTACCTTAAGGTACCTAATGCCGATGTATATGTCACTGGAAGCAATGCCAAGTTTTTGTCGAAAGACGTGATTACAAAATTCAGAGGCCGCGGTGATGAAATACACATCACGCCTCTTAGTTTTCAGGAATTTTCCTCAGTGAAAAGCGGCGACAGAGAAGCTCTGCTCTATGAATACCTCACATTTGGTGGACTGCCTCAAGCTGTGATGATGAACGACGAGCAGCAAAAGGCTGAATATCTCAACAGCCTGTTTGCCCACACCTATATCAGCGACATTAAGGAGCGATATTCAATCCAAAAGGACGATGACCTCGAAGAACTGATAAGTTTAATCGCCTCAAACATAGGCTGCCTAACAAATCCGACAAAGTTAGAAAACAGTTTCAAATCGGTGAAGAAAAGCAATTTGTCGAGAGACACCATCAAAACGTATATCGACCTTCTTCAAGATGCTTTTCTTATAGAAAAGTCGGTGAGATATGACATCAAGGGGAACAGATACATCGATACGCCATCGAAGTATTACTTCACCGACTTAGGCTTGAGAAACGCACGCATCAATTTCAGACAAACGGAATTCACCCACCTGCTTGAAAATGCCATCTACAATGAACTTAGGCTGAGAGGCCTCTCGGTAGACGTTGGCCAAATTGGCATAACGCGCAATGCCGGCGACGGCAAGCGCATGCGATCCACACTGGAAGTGGACTTCGTGTGCAATCGGGGATATAAGCGATGCTACGTTCAGTCGGCATATGCATTACCTACAAATGAGAAAATGGAGCAAGAGCAAAATTCGCTGTTGCGCATCAACGACAGTTTCCCTAAATATATTATAGTGGGTACACCGACACCTACCTACCAAACCGGAAACGGCATCATTATCATGAACATCTACGATTTTTTAATGAACAAGCATAGCCTTTCGGTGTAGCGCCCCATCGAAGCCTCGGCACTGACCACAACCACATCACAGCCACTGCCAGTTCGCAAAAAGTGTTGCATGTCACGCTTTTTGCGAATGGGCGGCGGTGGTCCATTTTTCGTTTATTGTGCGGAAAATAATGATTACGTTTTTTTTTGATTTGTTTAACAATTTTTGTTCCGTTTTGTCGTTGTATTATTGTTTTCAACATATTGTATATTTTATTAAAACACAACGTAGAAAAAACAACTAATAATTAGAAAAGATAGTACAACAAAACTTATTATGTTACACAAACTGAGAACATTAGCAGCCATCGCCAGCGTTTGGCTCGGCTGCGCTGCCGCCTGGGCCGCCGAGAGCGGTTCGGCCCCGCTGCAGCCCATTGCCTTGAAGTGCACCAAGGCTTTCTTCGAAAAATACACCTACACTTGGACCGACAAGGACGGCGTGAAGCATGTGAGCAACCTCATCGAGCGCGCCACCGAGCCAGAGCAAATCAAGGCCATGATCACACTCATCTACACCAACCCCGACTTCCCGGGCAAGAAGTACTCCTCACCCGTGGCCGGTGACGACAACAACCGCGGAGCTATGAGTTATGCCCGCACTGTGCCCAACTGGAATTTCACCAACACCACCCCGCCAACCAACGACGACGAGGAGCAGACCATGCTGGTGGTGGAAGTGAAGGACAGCTACCCCTCCGACGCCGACTGCTCCGCCAAATACCCCAACGACGCCGCAAGCCAGCTGATGTACAAATACATAAAGTCGGTGAAGGTGATCACCAACGGATTCCGCATTAAGCGCGAGGGCAAAGAGTATGACAGCTCCGACACCTCCTACAACCCCGGCGTGGTGTATAATGTGAGCGGCACCTACAACCGATTCTTCGTGATGGGCAAGGGCGCCTACGCACGCGGCGGCACTGGTGAACCGCCCTTCTACCAAATGTTTGAGGAATTCAGCCCCACGGCCATTGGCGGTGCCGGCACCACCCCCAACAACTTCTACCAGAGGGTGACCAGCGGCGAACTGTTTCAGGTGAACCACGAGTGCACTTCGGTGCCCCACAACTCCGGGCACTGGGTGACCATGGGCACCGGATCGAGCGACGCGGGCCAAACGATGTCGAACCTCAACGTGTTCATTCCCGACTTCAGATTCATCACGTGGAGCCTCCGCCACAACAATGGCCAATACTCAAGCTACAACCCGCTCTACCGCCCGCAGTTCAACGCCTACAGCATTGTGCTCACCGCCCAGGCCACACAGAAGGGCGCGGCCGAAGACCACCAGTTTGACGTGACGCTCAACTGGACCTCGGGCCTCGACAAGCTGTCGGACGGCAAGGTGGAGCAAGACTTCTACATCTACCGTGTGGTGAACGGCGTGGCCGACACCGAGCCGATGAACTCCGAGCCGCTGCACGGCTACACCTACACCTACGTGGAGCCGCAGAACCCAAGCGGACGCGGCATCACCTACATCGTCACGGGCAAGCCCACCGGCGTGGAATACAACCACGTGGAGAGCAACAAGGCCTACGTGCTTATTCCCGGCTGGGACCCCTACGAGCGCCTGAGCCTGAACATCGGCGGCTCGTATCGCAGCACCTACAGCGTGGACAAGGAGGAGAACCAGTATAAGAACAACATCACCCTCAACAACACCGTGGGCACCAACGTGACGGGCGACCTGATTGAGGAAAACGCCACCGAGTTTGTGCTCTACCGCATAAGCGACGACGCAAGCACCCCGATTGCCACCATCAAGTTTGGCGCAGCCACAGTCACCGACAGCTGCTGCAACTTTGCCTACACGCTCACGCGCATCAACCAGCTCACGGCCGCCGAGCCTGTGAGCGGCGTGTTCACCGCCCCGTCGCGCAAGGGCGAGCTCGACTTTGGCAGCTTCAGCGTCGACGACGAGTTCTCGGCGTCGACCGCCAAAAACGGCCACAAGGCCTACTACGACTACAAGGTGATGTTCAAGCCCGCCAAGGCCATAGCCGGCGAGGAGCTGAAAGACGTGTACAGCAACGTGGTGCGCTTCAACGTGTACAAGACCGCCTACACGGCCGCGCTCACGCACTACACCGAGAGCGAGTATCTGGCCGACACCGACCACAGCCTGAGCCTCGACAAGAGCGTGACCGTGACCGCCACCACCGAAAACGCCGTGGAGGTGCGCAGCTACGCCATGTATCGCCAGGACGACGGCGGCACAGTGAAGTTTGCCGACATCCAGCGCGCCAAAAACGGCACCTATTCGTGGCTGGTGCGCAACACCGACAACGACAAACTGGACCAGTGCATCGCCGACAACCAGCCCGCCGGCACGGCCACCGTATACGACGACCTGCGCCAGGCCAAATACGACGAGGGCACGTTCTACCCAATTATCAGCGCCGTGGCCCCCGACAGCACCACCAACACCTATGGCGCCAACAAGACCACCCTCGACCTGCTGGGCGTGCAGCTGAGCACGGCGCAGACGCTGAAGACCAACCCGTTTGCCTACGACGCCAGCTCGTGGAAGATGGGATTCAGCACCGGCTTCAACGCCACGGGCAAGTTCAACGGCAGCCTCATGGAGCCGGTGGCCTTCCGCGTGTGGCGCGTGAACAGCGACGGCACCGAGACCATGCTCACCTCCGACCTGTATAAGGGCAACGGCAACCCCAACGTGGAGGGCAACTACATGTTTGCCGAGACGGCTCCCGGCGAGCTCGAGGTGAAGGACCTCTTCATCGACAACGTGCTCAAGAGCAACGAGAAGAAGACGGTGAGCTACCGCGTGCGCTTCTACTGCCGCGGCACAGGCGACAACAGCGCCAACTACTACGTGGCCGAGCGCAAATTTGCCGTCCAGTTCAACCAGGGCACCATCACCGGCATCGACAGCGTGAACACCGGCGAGCAGGTGCAGAGCGTGCGCTACTACAACCTGCAGGGCATGGCCTCGGGCGAGGCCTTCAGCGGCATGAACATAGTGGTCACCACCTACACCAGCGGCCGCGTGACCACCGAGAAACGCGCCTTCTGACACGGGTGCAATACACAATAGCATCAATACGGCTGACGCCCTCCGCCTGGCAGCAGGCAGGGAGCGTCAGCTTCTTTTGCAGCAAAATGCGGCCAAACGCTTGCATTTGCCGCGCGTGTGTGCTAATTTTACCTATTGAAAACGAAAAAACGATCACCTAAACGAATATAGCCTATGTTTAGCAAAGAAACCTACGTGCGCCGCCGCGCCGAGCTGAAAAAGCTCGTTAAGAGCGGTGTAATATTGCTGTTTGGCAACAACGAGTCGCCTTGCAACTATCCGTCGAACGCCTACTATCCATTCCGCCAGGACTCTACGTTCCTCTACTACTTCGGTCAGAACCGCGACGGACTGGTGGGCGTGATAGATGTGGACAACGACACCGAGACGCTGCTGGGCGATGACATCTCGATTGACGACATCGTGTGGTATGGCTCGGTCGACAGCGTGGCGCAAATGGCCGCCCAGGTGGGCGTGGCCCACAGCGCGCCGCTGGCCCAGCTGGCCGACATCACCAGCGACGCCAAGGAGCATTGCCGCCGCGTGCACTTCTTGCCGCCCTACCGATTCGACAACAAAATACAGATTCAGGAGCTGCTGGGCATACACCCCAGCCAGCAGACCACGCTGGCCTCGATGGACCTGATAATGGCCGTGGTGAAGATGCGCTCGGTGAAGGAGCCGCAGGAAATCGAAGAGATAGAGCGCGCATGCGCCATCGGCTACCAGATGCACACCACCGCCATGCGCCTCACGCGCCCCGGCGTCACCGAGAAATACGTGGGCGGACAGGTGGACGGCGTGGCCCACTCGCTCGGCTCAAAGGTGAGCTTCGCCACCATATTCTCGCAGCACGGCGAAATCATGCACGGCAACCCCTCGCTGGCCCCTCTTGAGGCCGGCCGCCTGGCACTGTGCGACGCCGGCGCCGAGACCATGAGCAACTATTGCAGCGACAACACACGCACCTATCCAGTGAGCGGCAAGTTCACCCAGCGCCAGCTGGAAATATACAGCATAGTGGAGGCCTGCCACGACTACGTGCTGCAGGTGGCCCGTCCGGGAGTCAAGTGGTATGACGTGCACATGGCCGTGTGCCGCCTGATGACCGACCGCCTCAAGGAGCTGGGGCTGATGCGCGGCGACACCGAAGAGGCCGTGCGCGCCGGAGCCCACGCCATGTTCCTGCCCCACGGACTCGGCCACATGATGGGCATGGACGTGCACGACATGGAGGGCCTGGGCCAGCGCTATGTGGGCTTTGACGACGAGATTCAGCCCAGCACCCAGTTTGGCACCAACTGCCTGCGTCTGGGCCGCCGCCTGCAAGAGGGCTTTGTGGTGACCGACGAGCCGGGCATCTACTTCATCCCCGCCCTCATCGATGACTGGCGCGCCAGCGGCCACTGCAAGGAGTTCTTGAACTTCGACATGCTCGAAACCTACAAGGACTTCGGCGGCATACGCATCGAAGACGACGTGCTGATCACCGCCGACGGCTGCCGCTTCCTGGGCAAGGACCGCATCCCCTACCACCCCGCCGACGTGGAGGCCTTCATGGCCAGCAACAAGTAGCCCCACACAAAGAAAGAAACCCCAGCATTCCCGCCCGCCGCCCCCGCGTCAGGCGGGAATGCCGTTTTTTACACCCACCCACGGCTCCACCGAACAAACCACTAAAATACAGCCACTTGTCGTAGGGGCGCGGTATGCCGAGAACACTGAAAGACGACTGTGTTTTGTTGCGTTTACTACAATGTGGTATTTATCCCGTTAGGGATAAGATAGGTGTAGGCAGGTATGCAGTGCGGACGTAGCGGTAGCGCAGTCCGCGCGAAATGC
>CAVKDU010000020.1:0-45021 GCA_963655175.1 Wujia chipingensis
TTTGCTTGGCTTTAAGGATTAAAGTCATCAACTATTCCTACCGCTGAATAGTTACATGCACAAAAAACAATGTTAATTTTTGCTCAAAAATGAGCGAGGCAAAACCATATTGACTGTTTAATTAAAGCATAAATACTTTCCTCTGACCACTTGTTTGGTCCCATTCATATATGTTATTACTATCTTAGTGATGTCCATATGTGAAGCATCCCCAGAAGTGAAATATGGTGATCTATCCCAATCCCATGATGCAGTTTCTCCTTCTTTAAGGGGCCCTGTTCCTTGGAAATATCCTGTTTTGCGTATGTCTCCAACATCATTTGTGATCTTAAAATACACAGCCAGATACTTGATAGTTTTAGGATTAGTGTTTGTGTAGCTAATATTGAATGTGACCATTGAATATTCGCTATCCCAGCCCCAGTCATCAACATATCCAAAAGGAGCTTTCTTTTTTAACGTAGTCAAATAATCAGCATATGACTGATAACCCAATAAATTAATAAAATGTGCATAATCCAGGGTGTCTTGTGAGATGCTGTCTTTGAAGACCTTGTAATGATACATAAAATCATCGTCGATTTTGAGTGAGAAAGGTATCTTAGATGCGTGCGTCTCCATATATGTCAGACCAAGGTCACCCTCTTTAATTGTGGCATAATATATGGAATCATTGTGGATTCCAAATGTATGAAAAACGTCTTTTGTGTCGATTTCCTCATCGCATATGTCGCATTTTATGGAAGTATCTCCAAGTGGAACTGTATGATAATCATGACTGCTTATGTAATCTTCACGAGCCTTGTTTTGTGCCGCAATAATGGAATTCTGTCTGTTTACTTCGTCGATAGAGTCCTGTCTAACTTTATTAATGGAGTCCGTTATTTGTTGCTCCCTTTCATGGTTAAGTGCCGAGAATTTATGGTCGAGTTGATTGTTGCGCTTTTCAATTTCATTGTCAAGATCTTCTCCTGATAGCAGAGGAATGTCCCTGTCCTTTTTTATTATTTTAGCACAGTCTTTTTTAAGAGTTATCACAACATTGCTCCTTTCAGTAAGCACGTATAGGTTTTGAGTTTCTGCATCGTATGCGTAATTTTCTACAACTCCAACGACAACATCTACCATCTTGTTTGTGCTTTTAATATAGAACCCCTTGTCGTTTTTTGCATACGAAACCAATTCCTTTCGTATAAAGGAATTGACTGACGAATATTGCGCATGAATGGCAAAGCATATAATCACCATGCATGAAATTGAAATCATTCGTTTCATAGATTTTTTTCTGATTAAAGGCGCGGGCGATAAATTCTGACCGTTGCGTTTGGTTAAATGTTCTTGTTTCAAAATTTGTGGCAATAGCGTTTGCTATGAAAAAAGGATGTAATGCTAAGATAGTATTGTCTTAACAAAGAGCAAAAAAACTCATTTACTCCCAAAAGCAAATATAATACTTTTTGTGCAGGCCATCGGCAAAAGTTTAAAAGAAAACGTAAAAATGGGAGGAGGGAGAGGGGAACATATGCGACTAATCCGCGCTGCGGCCTTGGGGCGCGGCGCGGATTAGATGCGTGTTCGTGTATGTGTGGTTGCGTTAAACGAATCGCCAGGTGATGATGCCTATGCCCTCGGTGGTGCGGCTCTTTTTCACAGAGAACGCCGATTTCATCGATTCCTGCTCGCAGCTGCGGCGCACTTCGGGGTGGGCGAAGGCCTGCCCGCTGCCGCCCACGGCGTGGGCCTCAATCACTTTGCCGCGTGCGTTGACGCGAACCCTCACCTGCACTGTGCCTTCCCAGCGGCTGTGCGGGCGGCCCCATGAGGCCACGGTGTAGCCGTCGAGGCCCGACAGACCGGGGTTGCCCTGCAGCGCGCCTTGCGATGCGTTGCCGTTGGGCGAGCCTTGCTTGCCGCTGCCGTTGCCCTGCGAGCGGCCAAAGGCGTTTTTCACGCTGCTGGCCACTGCCGACGCGGCTTTGCCGTTGCGGTTTTGCTCAACCTTTTTGTCGGGGCGCGCGGCCGTTGCGGGTCCTGTCTTTTCCGTTTTCTTTTCAGTGGTTTTCACCTTCATGGGCGACGGCTGCTTCTGCGTTATGGGCTCGGCCTGCTTGGGGGCGGGCTTGCCGGCATCCTCCATGTCGTCGCCTGGTGCTTCGGGCTGGTCGGTAGGCTCCTCGGCAGTCTCGGCGGGCGATTCGGTGTCCATTTCCTGCGATTCGGTGGGCTCGAGGGTGTTGCCGAGCATCACATATTCACCGCCAAACATGATGGAGTCTTGCTGCAGTTGCTGCGCCAGGTCGGCCTCGGCCGGCGGCCACTGGCAGTGAAGGCTGGAAAAGACAAGAACGAGCAGAGCGGCCACCGCTATGATTAGTGTTGCCACTGCCGCCATTAGTTCATTCTTGTTGTCTCGTTTCATTGCTGTGCTGCTGAGGGTTGCTGTGCCTGCTGGCCGCCGTCGCCGGGCGTCTGGGCCGGTTTGGTGGCAAGCACTATTTTAAGGCCGTTTTTTGAGCCTTTGTCCAGTATTTCCACAATTTTGCCGTAGGGCACTTCCTCGTCGGCGTGCAGGGCCACAAAGTCTTGCGGATTGCCCTGCTTTATGCTCTGCAGGAAGCCGTCGAGCTGGTCGGCGGGCAGCGGCACGGGCTGGCTCTCGGTGGCCGAGTCGGGCTGCACCTGCGTGGCATACATGTTGAGGTCTTTGTCGATGTAGATGCGCGTGCTGGGCTTGAGGGCCGTCTGCTGGCTGCTTTGCGGCAGGTTCACTTCCAGGGCCGACGGAAACACGAACGTGCTCGTCACCATGAAGAAGATGAGCAGCAGGAATATGACGTCGGTCATCGACGCCATGCTGAACATCGACAGCGAGCTGTGTTGTCGTTTTAAAGCCATAATATATCAGTTGATTATGAGAGGAAACGATGATTATTTGGCTGGCTCGTTGAGCAGGTCCATGAAGTCCATGGCGTTGCCCTCGAGTTTGTTCATCACCTTGTTGACGCGCGAAGTGAGGTAGTTGTAGGCAAACAGCGCTATGATGCCCACAATGAGGCCGGCCACGGTGGTCACCAGAGCCTCATAGATGCCGCTGGCCAGAATCGACACGTTGCTGTTGCTGCCGGCGCTTGCCAGGGCAAAGAATGCCTGCACCATGCCAGTGACGGTGCCCAGGAAGCCAATCATGGGTGCGCCGGCGGCTGTGGTAGCCAGCCATGTGAAGCCTTTTTCGAGCTTGGCCACCTCCATGTTGCCCACGTTTTCAATGGCCACCAGCACGTCGTTCATGGGGCGGCCTATGCGCGACACGCCTTTCTCAATCATGCGCGAGTAGGGGGTGTTGGCGCTTTTGCACAGCTTTTCGGCCTCGTCGATGCGGCCGTCGTGTATGAGGGTGCGTATTTGCTGCATGAAGTTCTTGTCTTCGCGTGTGCTTGAGCTTATGGCAAAGCAGCGCTCGAAGAATATGTAGATGCTCACCACGGCAAGCAGCGCCAGTGGAATCATCAGCCATCCGCCCGACAGTGTGAGGTCCCACACCGACAGCTCCTTGGCTGTGGCTTCGGCGGCAGCAGGGGCTGCCTGTGCGGCGGCTGTGGCCGCCTGAGCTGCTGTTTGCACTGCCGTGTCGGTCATTTGTTGCACGCTGTCGCCAGTGGCGGCGACCTGTGCCAGTATTAAGTTGAGTAGAGACATGATAGTTTAATTTCTTTAATCGTGATTATGTGTAATGATGATTTTTGAGAGTAGTGAAATCTGTTGGTTTGTTCTCGCCGGCCGGCTGCTCTATTTCAGGCACTCCTTGTAGGCCTTGATGGTCTGCTCCAGACCCAGATACAGCGCGTCGCTGATTATGGCGTGGCCTATCGACACCTCCAGCAGGTGTGGCATGTGGTCCTTGAAATACTTGAGGTTCTCAAGGTTGAGGTCGTGCCCGCCGTTGATGCCGAGGCCCACGCTGTGTGCCACCGCATCGGCGGCGGCAAATGGCGCTATGGCCTTCCCAGGGTCGGCCTTGAACTGTGCGGCATAGGGGCCGGTGTACAGCTCCACGCGGTCGGTGCCCGTCTTGGCTGCCTCGCGAATGTTGTCGGGGTCGGTGCCCACAAATATGCTTGTGCGAATGCCGGCCTCCTTCAAACGGTCGACGATGCCTGTGAGGAACTCAAGGTTGGGGGCCACGTCCCAGCCGCTCGACGATGTGAGGGCGTCGGGCGCGTCGGGCACCAGCGTCACCTGCGACGGCTTGGCCATGAGCACGAGGTTCATGAAGTCGTCGGTGGGGTAGCCCTCGATGTTGAACTCGGTGCGAATGAGCGGGCGCAGGGCAAACACGTCGCTGTGGCGAATGTGGCGCTCGTCGGGCCGCGGATGCACCGTGATGCCCTGCGCGCCAAAGCGCTCGCAGTCTACCGCCACACGTTCCACATCGGGCACGTTGCCGCCGCGGGCGTTGCGCAGCGTGGCCACTTTGTTAATGTTAACACTTAAATTTACCATCTTTCAGTTTTTCTCCTGCCGATAAAAAATGATTATGCGTGCATATAGCATTTTTCAACGCACTGCGGCAGCCAGTGTGCCGCGGCGGCTGTGTTATGCGAAATTATTTGTATATTTGCCAAAGCAAACTATAGGCAAATATAAGGGGAAATTATGGAATATAAAAGCAAAACATAATAAAAACGGCTTTCCCCGCCGCAATTCAAAAGTAAAGCAAGGCACACTATGGAATTGGCGATTTTTGGCAATGAATATCAGCACGGGCATCTGCCCGAGGTGGAGCGGCTGCTGGCCACGCTGCGCGCCAGCGGCATGAGGCTGCTTGTGGACGGTGCGTTTATGGCCTACTTGCGCCACAGCGGCGCTGCGCTGCCGCCTGGCACCGAGGCCATTGGCGGAGGCTGCGGCCCCGGTGGCGTGGACGCGGTGCTCAGCCTTGGCGGCGACGGCACTTTCCTGAAGGCTGCCCACTGGGTGGCCGGCACAGCCACGCCCGTGATGGGCATCAACACCGGCCATCTCGGCTACCTCACCACGGCGGGCATAGGCGAGGCCGAGGAGGTGGCCCGCGAGCTCACCAGCGGCGACTACCGCATTGAGCCGCGCACCACGCTGCAGGTGATGGCCGACTGCCGCGAGGCCGACTTCAGTGGCCTGTGCGCGCTCAACGAGGTGGCCATCCTGCGCCAGGACACGTCGTCGATGATATCGATGCGCACCACCGTCAACGGCTCGGAACTCACCACCTACAAGGGCGACGGCCTGGTGGTGTGCACTCCCACGGGCTCCACGGCCTACAATATGAGCGCGGGCGGGCCAATCCTCGACCCCATGAATTCGTGCCTGGTGCTGTCGCCGGTGTCGCCCCACTCGCTGTCGATGCGCCCGCTGGTGATGCGCGACGACGTGACGGTGGCCGTGACCACCGTGACCCGCGCCCGGGCGTTTCAGGTGAGTGTGGACGGCAATGCGGTGCTTTGCCCCAGTGGCACAACGGTCACCATCAGGCGCTCGCCCACGGCCATCAGGGTGATTCAGCGCACGGGCCACAACTTTGCGGCCACGCTGCGCAGCAAGCTCAACTGGGGTGTGTGAAGAAAAAAACATGACAGACTACTACTATGGCAGTATACAAATATGACGACAAAGAATTTGGCTCGGTGCAGATAAGGACGCGCGTGGGCATGCGCAACGCCACCTTCAGGTGGTCGGAAGGGCGGCTGCGCATAGGCATGCCGCCCGAGGCGGCCAATCAGCAGAGCGTGGCGCGCCTCATCGACCGCGAGCGCGAGCGGCTGCGCAGCCTGCGCGACATCTCGTCGGTGGGCGCGCCGCTGTCGGTGGGCCAGCGCATTGAGTGCTTCGGCTGCGCCATCACCATCAAGGAGCAGGACCGCGCCCCCCACCTGCTGCTGTTTGGCTACGACAATGACCCGGAATACACGATAAGCATCCCCACGGGCATCGACCTCACCGACCGCAATGTGTATCGCTCGGTGGCCAACGCGCTGCTGAAGATGATGGAGCACGGCGCCCGCGAGCATCTGCTGCCCCACGCCCGCCAGCTGGCCAAGCGACTCGGGCTGAAGCCTGCAGGCTTCGAGGTGGGGCGCGGCTTGCGCAAGCTGGGCCACTGCACCTCAGGCAAGGTGATACAGCTGTCGCGCGCAGTGATGATGCTCCCGCCCGACCTTGTGGATTTGGTGATTTGCCACGAGCTGGCCCACCTCACGCACATGGACCACTCGGCGGCCTTTCATGCGCTGTGCAACAGCTATCTTGGCGGCCGTGAGCGCTCGCTGGAAAAGCGCTTGCGCTCATTCTGCTGGCCCGTGCACAGGTGATTTGCCAACTACCTTAGCAGCAGTTGGGTGCCCGGAGTGGGCGAGTAGCCAGTCGGCAGCTTGTTGAGCTTCAGCAGGTTGTCGAGGCGTATGCCGAATTGCTGGGCTATGGCGCGCATGCTGTCGCCGTGGCGCACGGTGTAGGTGTCGAAGCCCATCGGGGCGCGCTTCTCCTTCTTTTCCAGCCACACCATTTCGCCGTCGGCCAGCGCGCCCGCGCCGGGGTCGGCGTCGTTGAATTCAAGCAGTTTTTTCAGTTTTATGTCAAACTCCGCGGCTATGGACTGGTAGGTGTCGCCGCGCTGGGCCTTCACACAGTGCAGCCCCCACTTGAGGTGCACCGTGTGCAGCGCCGCCACACTGCGCAGCGTGGCCTCGCTGCCCGACGCAGCCACGGCGTCGTGCCCAATGCTGGGGTCGGGCTTCAGCTGCTGCGGCTTGGCCACGCGCGGCTGCCCCGAGTCGTAGTTGTAGAGCTGGTATTGCTCGATGATGCCCGTGAGTTTTGACGGATAGGCGGGGTCGGTGGCATATCCGCAGTCCTTCAGCCCCTGGGCCCAACCCGTGTAGTCGGTCACGTCGAGCTGGTAGAGTGGGGCGTAGCGCTTGCCCTTGAGGAAGCGGGCGTGGTCGGCAAACGAGTCCTCAGGCTTGGCATACTGGCGGTAGCACTCATGGCGCAGGGTGTCGTCGTAGGTCACCACATCGCCGTTCCAGTTGTGGCACTTTATGCCGAAGTGGTTGTTGCCACGGGTCGAGAGGTAGCTCGATCCGGCAGAGCTCTCCAGCAGCCCCTGGGCCAGCGTGATGCTGGCCGGAATGCCGTATTCCTGCTGGTGCCTGATGGCTATGTCCTTGTAGCGGTCGATGTAGGCCAGAAAACGCGCACTCTGCTTCTGCGGCTGCGCCGTGGCGGCGCACATGAGGCACGCCAGCAGGCAAAATAGCGCTCTTAGATTGTTTTTTGAGAAAATATCAATATATTTGCAGCACATCATTTTTTAATTGAAACATCATGACCGAAAAAAACATTACCACAAAGATAGTGGTTTACTCTTACAATGAGTTGGCCGAAGGCGACAAAAAACTCGTTGAAACGGCCCGCCTGGCCACGCGCAACAGCTACACCCCCTACAGCCACTTCAATGTGGGCGCCGCCGTGCGGCTCGACAATGGCGTGGTGATAATGGGCGCCAATCAGGAAAACGCCGCTTTCTCGGGCATCTGTGCCGAGCGCAGCGCCATCTACAACGCCGGGGCCAACTGTCCCGGCGTGCACATTGCCGAGATTGCCATCGCGGCCTACACCGGCGGCGACTTTGTGCAAGAGCCCATATCGCCCTGCGGCGTGTGCCGCCAGGCCTTGATAGAGTTTGAGAAAAACGCGCCTCACCCCATACGCGTGCTGCTTGCCGGCCGCGACTGCGTGTATGCGCTCGATAGTGTGGCAGCTCTGCTGCCGCTCACGTTCAAGGATTTTTAGGGCACGCGGCTATTTGTTGAGGAACTTGGTGTTGATGTAGGCCATCAGCGCGTCTTTGTAGAGGTCGCCTATGGGCACCTCCACGCCCTCGCCGGGTCCCTCGATGATGATGCGGCTCTTGCGCACCTCGATGATGCGCTTCAGGTTGATGATGTAGGAGCGGTGCACGCGCATAAACCATGAGCCCGGCAGCCGCTCCTCCATCTTCTTCATGCTCAGCAGCACCACCAGCGGCGACTTGCGCCCGTCGAGGTGAATGCGCAGATATTCGCTCATGGCTTCGATGTAGCGGATTTCGCTCACCTTGATGCGCACTATCTTGTAGTCGGTCTTCAGAAATATCGAGTCGTCGGCATCGACTGTCGACACAGCCGTGGCCGCATGCTCCATGGCAAGCAGGTGCTGCACCTTCTCCACGGCGGCGGTGAAGTCGGCATAGCTGAACGGCTTCAGCAGATAGTCCACGGCGTTCACCTTGAATCCGTCGAGGGCATACTCGCTGTATGCGGTGGTGAACACCACCTTGGGCGCCTCGGGCAGCGACTTCACAAAGTCGAGGCCGTTGAGGTCGGGCATGTTGATGTCTACAAACATGGCGTCGATCTCCCCGCTCTCGGCGGCCTCGCGCGCCTGTTCGGCGCTTTGGCACGCCTGCATCAGCATCATGCCCGGGGTGCGCTTTATGTAGCTGGTGATTTGTTCAAGAGCCAGAGGCTCGTCGTCGATTGCAATGCACTTTATCATAATCTACTCTGTTTTTTCGGTTTCTTGCCCGCTTGCGCCCTGTGGCTTGAAGGGAATCACAAGGTTCACGGTGAAGGTGTCGGCCCCGTCGTCGATGTCGAGCGTGTAGCCGTTGCCGTATATCAGGTTAAGCCGCTTCTTGGCGTTCACCAGACCCACGCCCCCCTGCTGCTTGCCGGCTGCCGCCGGGGCCTTGCTGTTGCTGCAATAGAAGCGCATGGTGCTGCCGTCAGCGCTGACGCCTATGCTTATGAACGACGGGCGCTGATACGACACCCCGTGCTTGAACGCGTTTTCCACAAACGTGATGAGCAGCAGCGGCGGCACGGTGCGGTCGGGCGCGTTTTGCGGCACATCGAGGCTTATGCTCACCGTGTCGGGGTAGCGCAGCCGCATCAGCTTCACGTAGTTGGTGATGAAGGCTGTCTCCACCTTAAGCGGAATCTGCTCCTTGGCACCGTCATACAGCAGGTAGCGCATCATCTTCGACAGCTCCACAATGGTGCTTTTGGCGCGCTCGGGATTGATGTCGACCAGTGCGTGTATGTTGTTGAGCGTGTTCATGAAGAAGTGCGGACTTATCTGGTATTTCAAGTATTCCAGCTCCTGCGCCATATTTTCCTTTTGCAGCTTTTCAAGGCGCTTGCGGTCGCTCGAGGCCTTGAACATGGCCTTCACCCCCAGATTTACTCCCATTAGTAGCAACAGGGTGGTTGTCATCACCATATCGTGGCTGTCAAATGGCGGCTCGTTGTCGCTGAGTGGCGGCATCATGCCGTTGTGGCGCATGCGCATGGCATCGCGCGTATCCGGCTCGCGCATTTCTATGCCGTGCGGCTTGCGCGGCCTTGGCTTGCGCGGCATCATGTTCTGGCAGGCGAAGAACACCGCCACCAGGCACAGCACCGCCAGCGTGTAGGCCTTCCAGTTGCGGCGGTAGATGAGCAGCGGCGCAATGGCGTAGTTGTGCACCGCGAAGGCAATCATGAACCCCACCAGAGCCTCCCAGATGGGCGTCACCCACCGCCACTCAAACGTTTCGGGCGTAAGCTGCGAGTAGGTCCACATGGTGAGCAGCGGCGCCAGAAACGCCGTGATCCATGCGCCCAGATATATCAGTTGCTCATATTTGTTGTATTGGCTCGATTGCATTTTGCGTAGATCTACATATAATCAGACGATACCCGCATGCAAAAATAGCACATTGCCCGCCAACGGCCAAACGAAATCGGCCGCGCTCCCCTAAATTCCAGTGAAACCACCAAAACACCCCCACCAATCCTCCTGCCGTTAGGGCTTTTTGCGGAGGTCGGTTTTGGTTGCTACCGCGCTGGTCTCAATTTCGCAATAGCCGTTGCACTCGGGGCAATATTGGGGGTCGTATCGCAGGATGAAGGAGCCGTGACAGTGCTCAAGCACGAAATTGCCCTCTTTTAGCGATTTGGCAATGGCTTTGAGCTCCGGATGGTCTTTTGTGACCGACATTTCGCAGCTCACCCCGCGGTCATCGGTGACCGTGAAAAATGTGCGGCCGCCGTAGCATCTTAGCCAGCTTATATCTACCGGCATGGCATCGAATCCGCTGTGGATGTCGGATGAATATAACGTCTTGAACACAAGTCCTGTGCCGTGGCAATTGGGGCATTCCTCACTGATGGTCTTGTATGTGTAGCTATAGAATTCCGTCTCGCCGCAGTGGGGGCACACTGTGGCGTTGGATGATATTTTCCCACCGCAGGTGGGGCAGAGTAGTAGTTGTGCCATGGGCCTGTGTCGTTGATTTTTTGCCAAAGATAATGCTAATTCGCCTAATGCACAAAACAATGGAGATGCCTTTTCCTTCGCACTCTATCCATTGCTTTTTTGTGATTGCTGTCAAATTGCACTACCTTTGCACCCAAAAAGGAAACAAGAGAAATGAAGCAGTATCTCGATTTGTTGCGCCACGTTATGGAGCACGGCACCGTGCGCCACGACCGCACTGGCACCGGCACCAAGAGCGTGTTTGGCTACCAGATGCGCTGCAATCTGGCCGACGGGTTCCCGTTGCTCACCACCAAAAAGGTGCATCTGAAGTCAATCATCTACGAGCTGCTGTGGTTCTTGAAGGGCGACACTAATGTGCACTACCTGCAGGAGCACGGCGTGCGCATTTGGAATGAGTGGGCCGACGCCAACGGCGACCTTGGCCCCGTGTATGGCCACCAGTGGCGCTCGTGGCCCGACGGCCGCGGCGGCACCATCGACCAAATCAGCAATGTGGTGAATGAGATAATTCACAACCCCGACTCGCGCCGCCTGATAGTGAGCGCGTGGAATGTGGCCGATGTGCCCAGCATGAAGCTGCCGCCGTGCCACACGCTGTTTCAGTTCTACGTGGCCAATGGCAAGCTGAGCCTGCAGCTGTATCAGCGCAGCGCCGACTTGTTTCTGGGCGTGCCATTCAACATAGCGTCGTATGCGCTGCTGCTGATGATGGTGGCCCACGTCACGGGGCTTGAGCCGGGAGAGTTTGTGCACACCATGGGCGACGCCCACATCTACCTTAACCACCTCGACCAGGTGCGCGAGCAGCTGAGCCGCACTCCGCGCCCGCTGCCCACCATGCGCCTCAATCCCGATGTGAAAAGCATATTCGATTACGACTACGGCGACTTCACCCTTGAGGGCTACGACCCCTGGCCGGCCATTAAGGGAGTGGTGAGCGTGTGACGATGGCCAAAATATTCGATGAAATGGAGAAAAAACTGTCAGCAATAGTGGCTGTGGCGCAAGGCGGCGCCATCGGCGCGGCGGGCGCACTGCTGTGCCACCTGCCCGCCGACCTGAAGTACTTCAAGGCCATGACCATGGGCCACACCATAGTGATGGGCCGCAAGACCTTTGAGTCGTTCCCGCACGGGCCGCTGCCGGGCCGCCAAAACGTGGTGGTTACCCGTAACCCCGACTATCGCGCCCCCGAGGGGGTGACGGTGGTCCACAGCCTTGCCGAGGCCGTTGAGGCCGCCACCATGCCCGGCGAGGTGATGGTGATAGGCGGCGCGCAAATCTACCGCGAGGCCATGCCGCTGATTAGCACGCTGCACCTCACCCGCATCGAGGCCCATTTCCCGCAGGCCGACACGTTTTTCCCCGAAATTAACGCTGGCGAGTGGCAAGCCGATGGCGAGGAAGAGCGCCATGAGGCCGACGAACGTAATCCGTTTGCCTACAGCTTCGTAAGCCTCCGCCGCAAGTAGCCTTGCCTGCAATAAATTTACAAGTGCAAATGCCATGGAAGCAAGGGCGCGGTTTAGCCCTATGCGCAACCCCGTAATGGACGCCTTGAGGGGTTGTTAATAACTTTTTGACCCGAATACGTAAAAAACACGAATTTAAATTTGTAAACTTAGGGGAATAATAGCTAACTTTACGCCCTATTATATAACCGCGCATACGCTTGCGCACAATTGTGCGGCGTGCGGGCGCTAACGTTTAGGCAAATAAAGCAACAAATCACCCTTATGGCGACAAATGTTTATCATATTCCGGCTCTGCTCGACGAATGCATGCAAGGACTTGACATCAAGCCCGATGGCACCTATGTCGACGTTACATTCGGCGGCGGCGGTCACAGCCGTGCCATAATGCAGCGGCTGGGAGCCGGCGGGCATCTCTACAGCTTCGACCAGGACATGGACGCCTGGCAGAACCGCATCGACGACCCGCGGTTTACATTTGTACACAGCAATTTTGCGTTTCTGAAGAATTTCATGCGTTACTATGGCGTGCAGGGCATCGACGGCCTGCTGGCCGACCTCGGAGTGTCGTTTCACCACTTCGACGATGCCGACCGCGGATTCTCGTTCCGCTTCGACGGCGCCCTCGACATGCGCATGAACCGCGACAGCGGCCGCGACGCAGCCGCGGTGATAGCCTCAAGCAGCGAGCAGCAGTTGGCCGACATGCTCTACCTCTACGGCGAGCTTAAGCAGTCGCGCCGCATGGCTGCCGCCATAGTCAAGGCGCGCGCCGCCAGCCCCATCACCACCACTGCTCGGCTAATCGAGGTGGTGCGCCCGCTGGTGCGCCCCGCGCAGGAAAAGAAGGAGCTGGCGCAGGTGTTTCAGGCCTTGCGCATAGTGGTCAACGACGAGATAGGCACCCTGAAGCGCATGCTTGCTCAGGCCCTCGACATGCTTAATCACGGCGGACGGCTGGTGGTGATCACCTACCACTCGCTCGAAGACCGCCTGGTGAAAAACTTCATTCGCAGCGGCAACGTGGAGGGCAAAATCGAAAAAGACTTCTTCGGGCGTGTGAACACACCGCTCAAGGCCGTCAACAACCGCGTGATAGTGCCCAGCGAGGCCGAGGTGGAGCGCAACCCCAGGGCGCGCAGCGCCAAGCTGCGCATAGCGCAAAAGCTGTGAGCGGTGTGTGAGGTGAAAGGAATTAACAAAGACAACAAAAAAGCAAACTATGGCAAAAGGCAGAAACAAAGCAAACAGGAACGGCGCAAGCAGCATGAAGGGCTTTGCGCTGCTGCGCGAGCTTATGCGCGGCAGGCTGTTCTTGTCGTTTGACTTTTTCCGCCGCTACTGGTTCTATGTGGTGATGGTCACAATCATGGCCCTTGCCTACATATCGCTGAAATACGACACGCAGAACAAAATGAGCGAACTGCGCCGGCTCAAGGTGGAACTCAACAACGCCAAGACCGACTGCGTCGACGCCAGCGCGCGCTACAACTCGAAAATCCGCGAGAGCCAGATGACGCAGATGCTCGACACCATGCACATCGATCTGGCCGCCCCCGAGCAGCCGCCCTACAAGCTATACGACAACTAATCGCCAAAATCAAATGCCACGCAGAGAGTTATGAAAGCAACGAAAAAGAAATTGATACTTGGGCGCTACGCGATTGTGGTGGGCATAATGCTGCTTATGTCCACCGCGGTGGTCTACAGCCTTGTGCGCAACACGGTGATCACCGCCCCCGAGTGGAACGCCAAGGCCGACAGCCTGCTCACGCGCGAGACTCCCGTAATTCCCGACCGCGGCAAGATTTTCAGCGACAACGGCGCCGTGCTGGCCGCCAACCTCAACTACTACGTGCCGCGCATCGACTGGAGCGTGCAGAAAATCAAACTCAAGCCCGACACCGTCGACCGCCTGCTGCAGCAGCTCAGCGACAGTCTGGCCGTATTTCAGAGCGGCAAAAGTGCCAAGCAGTGGTATTTCGAGCTGAAGCACGAGGCCACGGCCCCCAAGCCCAAGCGCTCCTACCGCCTGTTTAAGGAACTAACCCACAACGAATATGAGCGGCTCAAGACGTTCCCGTTCCTGAATCTGCCCAAAAGCAAAAACGGATTCTATTACGACGGCACCATGCGCCGCGTGAAGCCCTACGGCTCGATGGCGTCGCGCAGCGTGGGCAACATAGGTCCCAACAATCATGGCCGCTCGGGCCTTGAAATGGCGCTCGACAGCCTGCTCTATGGCATCGAGGGCCGCGCCAAGAGCATCCAGCTGAATTCCGGCATGGCCAAGTGGGAGTGCGTGCCCGCCGTGAATGGCTACGACATCACCACCACCATCAACATCGGCTTGCAGGACATTGTGGAAAACGAGCTGTATGACATGTGCCGCGAAACCGACGCCCGCTGGGGCACCGCCGTGCTCATGGAGACGGCCACCGGCGAGATAAAGGCCATATCCAACCTGGAGTGGAACAGCAAGCAAAACGACTATATCGAGGGCACCAACCACGCCGTGCTCGGCTACGAGCCAGGCTCGGTGATGAAACCCATAAGCATGATGGTGGCGCTGGAAGACGGCAAGGTGGGCAACATCAACACGCCCATTGCCACCGGCACGTCGATGCTTTACTGCGGCAAATACATCAAAGACCCCCACGGCGGCGCAGCCCTGTCGCCGGTGCAGATCATAGAGACGTCGTCGAACATCGGCATGTCGAAAATCATACTGCGCGACTACGAGAGCAACCCCGACGGATTCCGCCAGCGGCTGGAGCAGATGGGCTTCTTCGCCCCCTACAACACCGGCATCGCCGGCGAGCAGCTGCCGCACATACGCAAGGTGAAAAACAATGCCGAAGGCCGCCTGTCGCTCACGCGCATGGCGTTCGGCTATGCCACCGAGATTCCGCCCATGCGCATCCTGGCCATGTATAACGCCATTGCCAACGGCGGAAAATACGTGCGCCCGCGGCTGGTGAAGGAGCTGTCGCGCGAGAGCCGTCCCGACTCCATCGTGCCCGTCACCTACATTCGCAAGCAGGTGTGCTCGTCCGAGAACGCCGCCAAGCTGCGCGAAATGCTGCACGCTGTGGTGTGGGGCTCGCGGGGCACGGCGCGCAAGTGGGTGCAGGACGACCGCGTGGAGATTGCCGGCAAGACGGGCACCGCCTACGTTACCGAAAACGGGCGCTACACCAGCCAGAAGCGTCTGGCCTTTTGCGGCTTCTTCCCCTACAAGAATCCTAAGTACACCTGCGTGGTGCTGATGGCCGGAGCCAACCGCGGCGCCGGTGCCAGCAGCGGCGTGGTGCTTAAAAACATAGCGCTCAAGATGTATGCCCGCGGACTGCTGGGCAACCAAAGCGACTACCACGCCGACGGCGGCATGGGCGGCCAGCCACGCCTGTTTGCCTCCTATGGCCGCAACCTGCGCCGCAATGTGGCGCGCGGCCTTGGCCTGAGCCAGATGCCCGGCGCATTCACCGTGCCAAAGCCCTGCGGCGGTGTGCCCGATGTGCGCGGACTCAACGTGCGCGAGGCTGTGGCGCGGCTCGAGGGCCTTGGGCTGAACGTGAGGCTGAGCGGCGCGGGCTATGTGAGTGACCAGAGTCTGGTGCCCGGCACCGCATTCCACCGCGGCCAGACCATAGAGTTGCGGCTGAGCCGCTGAGTGTGACAGTGATTGATATAATTAAGAAAACTACAAGCATAATATAGAGATATGGAAATGAAACTTAAAGAACTGTTGGCTGCCGTCAGCGTGAAGAGCGTTGTGGGCCCGGCACCCGAGACAGTGACCATTGCCGACGTCATCAACGACTCGCGCAAGGCCGCACCTGGTGTGCTGTTTGTGGCCGTGCGCGGCGTAGCCGTGGACTCACATAAATTCATACCCGATGTGGTGGCTGCCGGAGCCGCTGCAGTGGTGTGCGAGCAGCTGCCCGCCGCCACCGACCCCGCGGTGGCCTATGTGGTGGTGCCCGACAGCACCATCGCCCTTGCCCACCTTGCCTCGCAGTGGTATGGCCGCCCCTCGGAACACTTGCAGCTGGTGGGCGTCACCGGCACCAATGGCAAGACCACCACAGCCACGCTGCTCTATGAGATGGCGAGGCTCATGGGCTACAAGGCCGGACTGCTGTCGACTGTGAAAAATGTGGTCGACACCACCGAATACCCTGCCAAGCAGACCACGCCCGACCACCTGTCGCTCAACCGGCTGCTGCGCCAAATGGTGGACGCCGGTTGCCAGTATGCCTTCATGGAGGTGAGCTCGCACGCCTGCGTGCAGCGCCGCATCGACGGCCTGCGCTTCAAGGGCGCCATATTCACCAACCTCACCCGCGACCACCTCGACTTCCACAAGACGGTGGAGAACTACATACGCGCCAAGAAGATGTTTTTCGATGGCCTGCCCGCCGACGCCTTCGCACTGGTCAACGCCGACGACAAGGTGGGCAGCGTGATGGTGCAGAACACGGCCGCCAGCATCCACACCTACTCGCTGCGCACCATGGCCGACTTCAAGTGCCGCATAATTGAAGACAGGCTCGACGGCACGTCGCTCAACATCAACGGCCACGACGTGGAGGTGATGTTCACTGGCCGCTTCAACGCCTACAATCTGCTGGCCGTGTATGGCACGGCCCGGCTGCTTGGCTGGCCCGAGCAGGAGGTGCTGGTGAACATGAGCCGCCTCGTGCCCGTGGCCGGACGTTTTCAGACCATGCGCTCGCCGCGCGGATATGTGGCTGTGGTCGACTATGCCCACACGCCCGATGCGCTGGTGAATGTGCTGTCGACCATCCGCGAGGTGCTGGGCCGCCGGGGCCACATCATCACCGTGTGCGGCTGCGGCGGCAACCGCGACGCCGGCAAGCGTCCCATCATGGCCCGCGAGGCCGCCACGCGCAGCGACCGCGTGATTCTCACCAGCGACAACCCCCGCTTTGAGGACCCCGACGACATACTGGCCCAGATGCAGGCCGGCCTCAATGCCGACACCAGCCGCAACGTGCTTAAAATCACCGACCGCCGCGAGGCCATACGCTGCGCCTGCCAGATGGCCCAGCCGGGCGACGTGGTGCTTGTGGCCGGCAAGGGCCACGAGACCTATCAGGAAATCAGGGGTGTGAAGCACCACTTCGACGACCGCGAGGAGCTGGCCGCCGAGTTCAAGCAGGAGGAGCAGCAGAGCGCCAAGTGACCAACATACAGAAAACAGCAAAAACGTAAATAACAAGAAAATAGAGTCATCATGATTTATCATCTGTTTCACTATTTGGAGCAATTCGATGTGCCGGGAGCGCGCCTCTTCGACTACATCTCGTTCCGAGCGGGCTTTGCCCTGATATTGTCGTTGTTCATAGCCATAGTCATAGGCCGCCGCATCATCGACCGCCTGCAGCTGATGCAGGTGGGCGAGATAGTGCGCAATCTGGGGCTTGAGGGCCAGATGGAGAAAAAAGGCACCCCCACCATGGGCGGCATCATCATTATAATATCGATTCTCATCCCCTGCCTGCTGCTGGGCAAGCTCAACAATGTGTATATGCTGCTCATGATAGTGTCCACCATATGGACCGGAGCGCTCGGCTTTGCCGACGACTACATTAAGGTGGCCCATCACAACAAGGAGGGCATGAAGGGCAAATTCAAGATAGTGGGCCAGGTGGGCCTGGGCCTGATAGTTGGCCTCACCATGTATCTCAGCCCCGCCATAGTGATGAGCGAGAATGTGGAGACGGTGAACGCCACCACCCACGAGCTGGTGGTGAAAAACGAGTCGGTGAAGGAGAAGTCCACGCAGACCACCATTCCCTTTGTGAAGAGCAACAACTTCGACTACGCCTCGCTCACCAAGTGGATGGGCAGCCATGCGCAGATGGGCGGCTGGATAGTGTTCATTCTGGTCACCATATTCGTGATCACAGCCACCAGCAATGGCGCCAACCTCACCGATGGTCTCGACGGCCTTGCCGCGGGCACCTCGGCCATAATAGGGGTGGCGCTGGCCATAATGTGCTATTTGGGCGGCAATGTGATATATTCCACCTACCTGAATATAATGTACATACCCGACAGCTCCGAGCTGGTGGTGTATGCGGCGGCGTTTATCGGCGCCACCGTGGGCTTCCTGTGGTATAACTCCTATCCCGCCCAGGTGTTTATGGGCGACACGGGCAGCCTGTGCCTTGGCGGCATCATAGCAGTGTTTGCAATCCTCATCCGCAAAGAGCTGCTGATTCCGCTGCTGTGTGCCATCTTCTTTGTCGAAGACCTCTCGGTGATGATTCAGGTGGCCTATTTCAAATACACCAAGAAGCGCACCGGCACCGGCCGGCGCGTGTTCAAGATGACCCCGCTGCACCACCACTTCCAGGTGCCCGGCGGCAAGGTTGAGGCGCTGCTGCAGCACCCCAAGCAGGCCATTCCCGAGAGCAAGATAGTGATGCGCTTTTTCCTGGTGGCAGTGCTGCTTGCAGTGCTCACGTTTGTTACATTAAAAATAAGATAAAATATAAAACGGCATATTATGAAGAAACTGGTTGTATTAGGAGGCGGAGAGAGCGGCGCAGGAGCCGCCGTGCTCGCCAAGGTCAAGGGCATGGACGTGTGGCTCAGCGACATGGGCCCCATCAAGCCCAAGTATCAGGACATGCTCAACAGCTACCACATAGCCTGGGAGCAGCAGCACCACAGCGAGGACAAGATTCTTGCCGCCGACGAGATAGTGAAGAGCCCGGGCATTCCGTGCGACGCACCCATCATTCGCAAGGCGCAGGCCAAGGGCATTCCCGTGATAAGCGAAATCGAGTTTGCCGGACGCTACACCGATGCCAAAATGGTGTGCATCACCGGCAGCAACGGCAAGACCACAACCACGCTGCTCACCTACCACATTCTGCAAAAGGCGGGCCTCAACGTGGGCCTTGCCGGCAATGTGGGCCGCAGCCTCGCCTATCAGGTGGCCACGGCCAGGCACGATGTGTATGTGATAGAGCTCAGCAGCTTCCAACTCGACAACATGTATGAGTTCAAGGCCAATGTGGCGGTGATTCTCAACATCACCCCCGACCACCTCGACCGCTACGACTACAAGATGGAGAACTACGTGGCCGCCAAGTTCCGCATCATGCAGAACCAGACCAGCGACGACGCCTTCATCTTCTGGCAAGACGACCCCGTGATTGCCGCCCAGCTGAAGCATGTCAAGACCGAGGCCCACATGTTCCCGTTCAGCAGCGATGACGAGGAGAATTGCGCCGCCTATGTGAAAGACGGCGTGCTGCACTTCGACGCCGACGGCCGCACGTGGAGCATCGACCGCGACGAGCTGTCGCTCAAGGGACTCCACAACGTGTACAATTCGATGGCTGCCGGCCTCTCGGCCACCATCCTCGACATAAAGAAGGACGTGATACGCAAGGCCCTTGCCGACTTCGAGGGCATCGAGCACCGTTTGGAGTATGCCGGCACGGTTGCCGGCGTGCGCTACATCAACGACTCCAAGGCCACCAACGTCAACAGCACATGGTATGCCCTGGAGAGCATGACCCGCCCCACAGTGCTGATTTTGGGCGGCAAGGACAAGGGCAACGACTACACACCCCTGCTGCCGCTCATCAAGCAAAGGGTGAAGGCCATTGTGTGCCTCGGCGCCGACAACGCCAAGCTGCTGAAGTTCTTTACCGGCAAGGTGCCCGTGATTGCCGACACCCACAGCATGGCCGACTGCATGGCCAAGTGCCGCGAGCTGGCCGTGGATGGCGACACCGTGCTGCTGTCGCCCTGTTGCGCAAGTTTCGACCTGTTCAAAAACATGGAAGACCGCGGCTGCCAGTTTAAGGCTTGCGTGCGCGCCATGCAAGAGGGCAAGAATGAATAAAGGAAAGGAAAACTGATAATGTCGTCGGAGGGAAAACGCAAAAGTCACAGCGATCTCACGCGCAAGTATGGCGATTCGTGGATATGGGGCATATACTTCATTCTGCTCATCGTGTCCATAGTGGAGAGCTATTCGGCCTCGAGCCAAATCGTGGCCGGGCGCAGTGTGTATTCGCCCATCATCAACCAGGGCGGCTTTCTGCTGCTTGGCCTTGGCATAATAGTGGCCATGAGCCGCATCAAGTATAACAACACCTATCTGCTCACCGGCCTCATACCGCTGCTGTGGTTTGTGAGTGTGGGCGGACTGCTGTATGTGATGGTGGCCGGCAAGGTGGTCAACGGAGCTGCCCGGGCCGTGTACATCATGGGCTTTTCGGTGCAGCCGGCCGAGCTGGCCAAACTGTCGGTGGTCACCATGCTTGCGTTTATCCTTGCCCGCAGCCAGAAGAACAACGATGTGAGCATGTGGGGTCTGATTGCCAGCGTGTTGGTGGTGGCCGTGTTCGGCCTGCTGATGCTGCGCGACGGTCTCACCAACACGGCCCTGTTGATGGCCATAAGCATGTCGATGATGGTGGTGGGCGGCATCAGCTGGCGCCGCATCATCTTTGTGATGGTGATGTTTGGCATTGTGGCCGCCGCAGGCTATAAAATCAAGTCGTATAACGACAGTCACGACACCGTGGTGCAAACCAACCAAATCGTGGCCGCCGCCGGCGCCGACGACAGCGATCGCAGGATCGACCGCACCAAGATGCGTGGCGACCGCATATCCAAATGGCTGCACAGCGACTCGCTGATACACGAGCAGGTGAGCGACGACAATGCGCAGGAAATGTTTTCGCGCATGGCTCAGGCCCACGGCGGCATCACCGGCGTCACGCCGGGCCATTCGCGCGAGTGCAGCCGCCTGCCGCTGGCCTTCAGCGACTACATATATTCAATCATAGTAGAGGAGACGGGACTCGCGGGCGGCATAATAGTGCTGATGCTCTACTTCGCGCTCATGTCGCGGGCGGCTATCATTGCCAGCCGCTGCAGCCGCTCGCTGCCGGCCTTGCTGATAATGGGCATGGCGGCAATGATCACCTGCCAGGCTCTGTGCCACATGGCCATCAACGTGGGCGCAATGCCCGTGTCGGGCCAGCCGCTGCCGCTCATCAGCAAGGGCGGCACGTCGATTCTGGTCACCAGCGTGGCCTTCGGCCTCATGATTTGCATCAGCCGGTCGGTGGCCAATGGCGACGACCGCCGCAACAATAAAAAGAAAAACGATAATGAGGGCAACGCCGAGATTGCCGCCGAGGCGCTCGACGAAGCCACTAACCCTTCACAATATTTGAGAAATGAGTGGAAATAACGACAACAACACACTGAACATACTGGTGAGCGGTGGCGGCACAGGCGGACACATATTCCCCGCGCTGTCGATTGCCAACGAGATTCGCCGCCGCCGTCCCGATGCCCACATCCTGTTTGTGGGCGCGCTGGGACGCATGGAAATGGAGCGCGTGCCCGCCGCGGGCTACGAGATAGTGGGCCTGCCGGTGAGCGGATTCGACCGCAAGCACCTGCTGCGCAACATCAAGGTGCTGTATCACTTGCAGAAGAGTCTGCGCATGGCGCGCCGCATAGTGCGCGACTTCAAGCCCGACATTGCCATCGGCGTGGGCGGATATGCCAGCGGACCGGTGCTGAAGGAGGCACAGAAGCGCGGCATACCCACGCTGCTGCAGGAACAGAACTCCTATGCCGGCGTCACCAACAAGCTCTTGGCCAAGAAGGCCGACTGCATTTGCGTGGCCTATGAGGGAATGGAGCGATTCTTCCCGGCCGACCGCATAGTGCTCACGGGCAACCCCGTGCGCCGCGGCCTGCTGGAGTGCGGCTCCACGCCCGAGGAGGCCCGCGCCTCGTTTGGGCTCGACCCCAACAAGCGCACGGTACTGATTATTGGCGGCAGCCTTGGGGCGCGCACTATCAACAACAGCATCATTGGCGGACTCGGCGAAATCGCCAGCCATGCCCACGATGTGCAGGTGATATGGCAGTCGGGCAAAATCTACGACGAGCGCTGCCGCGAGGCCCTGGCCGCCTCGGGAGCGAAAAATGTGGTGCAGATGCCGTTCATCTCGCAAATGGACATGGCCTACCGCGCCGCCCACCTGGTGGTGTCGCGCGCCGGAGCCAGCAGCATCAGCGAACTGCAGCTGCTGGGCAAGCCGTCGGTGCTGGTGCCGTCGCCCAACGTGGCTGAAGACCACCAGACCAAAAACGCCCTTGCGCTCGTCAACCGCGACGCGGCTGTGATGGTGCGCGACGCCGAGGCCGGCAGTGTGCTTGTGAGCACCATGCTCGCCCTTGTGGCCGACGACGCCAAGCTGGCCATGCTCAGCGCCAATGTGGGCAAAATGGCTCTGCGCAACGCCGCCGAGCATATTGTGGACAAGGCCATGGAGCTGATTGAGGGCAAAAAGGCATAACAATAAAGCAACTACAAAAAAAGGAACAATAACAACAATAAGATATGAAAGACTTCAAATCGCTATATTTCGTGGGCGCCGGCGGCATAGGCATGGCCGCGCTTGAGCGCTATTTTCTGGCCAAGGGCAAGCGCGTGGCCGGATACGACCGCACTGCCACCGACCTCACCCGCGCCCTTGAGAAGGAGGGCGTGGCCATCAGCTACGACGAAGACCCGGCCCTGATTCCCGACTACTGCCGCGACAGCGCCACCACACTGGTGGTCTACACGCCCGCCGTGCACGAGTCGCACAAGGGTCTGCAATATTTCTGCTCGCACGGCTTCGAGGTGGTGAAGCGCGCCAAACTGCTGGGCGTGGTCACCGAGCACTCCAAGGGCCTCTGCTTTGCGGGCACTCACGGCAAGACCACCACATCGAGCATGGCCGCCCACATCCTGCAGACGGCAGGCATCGGCAGCAACGCCTTTTTGGGCGGTGTGCTGCGCAACTATGGCAGCAACTTCCTGCTGTCGGACTCCAGCCCCTATTCGGTGATTGAGGCCGACGAGTTCGACCGCTCGTTCCACCAGCTCAGCCCCTATATTGCGGTGGTCACCAGCACCGACCCCGACCACCTCGACATATATGGCAACTACGAGAACTATCTTGAGAGCTTTGCCCACTTCACCGAGCTCATCCGCCCCGACGGCGCGCTCATAGTGCACACCGGGCTCAAGCTCAAGCCGCGCGTGCAGCCCGGCGTGCGCGTCTACACCTATTCGCAGGCCGAGGGCGACTTCCATGCGGCCAACGTGCGCGTGGGCGGCGGCGAGATAGTATTTGACTTCGTGGCCCCCGACGGCACCGTGATTGAGGACGTGAACCTTGGCGTGCCCGTCGACATCAACGTGGAAAACGCCATTGCGGCCATGGCCGCCTGCTGGCTCATCGGCACTCCGGCCGATGCCATGCGCAAGGCCATTGCCTCCTTCAAGGGCGCCAAGCGCCGCTTTGAGTTCTGGCTCAAGGAACCGGGCGACCACGGCAAGGTGGTGATCGACGACTACGCCCATCACCCCAACGAACTGCAGGCCAGCATAAGCTCGGTGCGCGACCTGTATTCCAGCCGCAAGCTCACGGTGATATTCCAACCGCACCTTTACACCCGCACGCGCGACTTCGCCCCCGAGTTTGCCCGCGCCCTCTCGGCCGCCGACGAACTCTACCTGCTGCCCATATATCCGGCGCGCGAAGAGCCCATTCCGGGCGTGACGAGCGACATAATACTGAAGGACGTCACCTGCCCCGTGAAGAAGATATTCACCAAGCAGCAGCTGCTTGAGGCCATTCCCAGCCTCGACTTCGATGTGCTGCTCACCGTGGGCGCAGGCGACATTGTGAACCTGCTGCCGCAGATTTGTGAAGAGGTAAAGAAGCAGAAACGTTGAAGATAGCTCGCTACATACTGCTGATAGTGCTCACCGCCCTGCTGGTGGCGGGCATGCTGTGGGCGCGCGGCAAGTCGCGCGACATGGCCTGCCGGAAGCTCGATGTGGAGGTGGTGAACGACGACAGCACCAAATTCGTGTCGCGTGAGGGCGTGACGCGCACCCTCGAGCAGAGCGGACTGTCGCCGGTGGGTCGCCCCATGTGGCAAGTGAACTGCGACGCCATGGAGCGCATGCTCGGGCGGTCGGAGTATATCGAGAGTGTGCAGTGCTACAAGGACGAGGCCCTGGGCGTGATGCACGTGCGCGTGCAGCAAATAGTGCCTGTGATGCGCGTGTTCGATGGCGACGTGTCGTATTACGTGAACCGCACCGGCAAGCGCATGACGGCCACCGATGCCTTCCGCGCCGACGTGCCTGTGGTGGAGGGCCACTTTAGCGGCGGCTTCAGCCCCACGCGCCTGCTGCCCATGATTGAGTATGTGGAGTCCGACTCCACGCTGCGCTCGCTCGTCAGCATGTATTGCGTGGCCGACAGCAACGACGTGTTCATCGTGCCCAGCATACGCGGCCATGTGGTGAACATGGGTTCGCCCGACGGCTTCAAGCAGAAGTTCAGCAAGCTGCTGCTGTTCTACCGCAAGGTGATGCCCGCCAAGGGCTGGAACACCTACGACACCATATCGGTGAAGTGGAGCCACCAGGTGGTGGCCACGCGCCGCTACAGCCAGCAGCGCACCGAAGACGCCTACGACCCCGACGACGACGAGCCGGCACCCGACATGGAGATGATGACCGATGCCGCCGAGCCTGCCGCCAGTGCCGCGCCCAAGGCCGAAGCCCCGGCCGAGAAAAAGGCCGAGCCCAAGAAGAAGGAGCCCAAAAAGCCCGAGGCCAAGCCCGCCGCGCCCGACAAGAAGCCCAAGGCCGAGCCCAAAAGCAGCGACAAGGCAAAGCCCAAGGCCAAGCCTAAGCAGGCCGACCTGGGCAAAAAGGCCGCAAAGCCCGCCGGCGCCAAGAAGGACTCGGGCAAAAAGAAAGGAAAATAATAAATTAACAACTCTAAAATAATTAACTATTAAATAATCACTCTTATGGCAAATACCCAATATATAGTGGCCATTGAGGTCGGCAGCTCCAAAGTGGTAGGGGCTGTGGCCGAGAAATACAGCTCAGGCAACATTCAGGTCAACAACCTGGCCGAGGAACGCATGCAAAACAGCGTGCGCTATGGCTGCGTGCAAAATGTGGAAAGTGTGAAAAATGCCGTGAGCAAAATTCTCTCGCGTCTCACCCCAAGCCTCGACTGCACAATCAACGACGTGTTTGTGGGCATCAGCGGACGCTCGCTGCACTCTGTGCCGGCCGAGCTCGAGCGCCAGCTCAACCCGTCGGATGTGATAACCAAGGAAGCCCTTGTGGCTATTGAAAACGCCGCGGGCAAGAGCCCCGTCGACGGCTACGACCTGCTCGCCACAGTGCCGCGCGCCTACTATGTGGACGGCATCGAGACCAAGACGCCATGCGGCCAGTTTGGCTCGCAAATCAGGGTGAGCGTTAACCGCATTGTGGCAAAGCCCATCCTCAAGAAAAACCTGAGCTATGTGATGGACAACTGCACCCACGTGCGCCGCTACTTTGTGACCCCGCTGTGCGTGGGCTCGCAGGTGCTCACCGACACTGAGCGGTCGCTGGGCTGCATGCTGGTGGATTTCGGCGCCGAGACCACCACGGTGTCGATCTACAAAAACGACTATCTGGTGTATCTGGCCACGCTGCCGCTGGGCTCGCGCAACCTGACGCGCGACATCGTCAACGGCCTTGGCTCCGTGCTCGAGGAAACAGCCGAGCAGGTGAAGCTCAACCTTGCCCACCCGCTCGACCCCACGTCGGAGTCGATCACCATAAAGTCGGTGAAGTCGACCGACGCCATCAACTTTATCGTGGCCCGCACTGGCGAGATAGTGGCCAACATCAACCAGCAAATCGAGTATGCCGGCCTTGAGGCTGGCGACCTCAACAAAATAGTGCTTGTGGGCGGCGGCTCGCAGCTCAACGGCCTGGCGCAGGAGCTCACCAAGGTGACCAAGCTCAGCGTGCGCATGGGCTCGTTTCCCGCCTCGCTCAGCATCACCGACCAGCGCCTCAACCGCATCGAGTACATTGAGCTGTATTCGCTGCTGTCGCGCGCAGCCGAGGTGATGAAGCCCGGCGACACCTGCATCACCATCAAGGAGTATGAGGCTGGCGACATCGAAGTGATAAAGCCCGAGCAGCCGGTTGAACCCGAGCGTCCAGAGGAGAAGCCCAAGGCCCCCGATGCAGACAAGTCTAAAAAGAAGAAAAGGGGGTTGTTCGATAAATTCACAAGAACCCTGGGCAAGATAATGACTGAGGGCGACGACGAATAGCGCTTGGTGAAGCAAATTGAATAAAACAACATTAAAAACGGATATAATCATGCCAGATGAGAATATGAAACAAGGACAGCCAACTGCATCGCCCGACGGCCTGCAGATTGACGCCATGATGAACGAAGTTACGGCCAACCCCGGCTTCCAAGTAGAGAAAAAAGCCCCGGTCATCATAAAGGTGGTGGGCGTGGGCGGCGGTGGCAACAATGCCATCAACCACATGTATGCCCAGCACATCGAGGGGGTGTCGTTTGAGGTGATCAACACCGACCGCCAGGCCCTCGACAACTCACCCGTGCCCAACCGCCTGCTCATAGGCCCCGAAACCACAAGCGGCCTCGGTGCGGGCAACGACCCAGAGCGTGCGCGCGAGGCCGCTGAGGAGAGCGCCGAAGACATCGGCAACCTGTTTGAGGACGACACCAAGATGGCGTTTATCACAGCCGGCATGGGCGGCGGCACCGGCACCGGAGCCGCGCCAGTGGTGGCCCGCATTGCGCGCGAGCACGGCGTGCTCACCATAGGCATCGTCACCATCCCGTTCCTGTTCGAGGGCAAGAAGAAGATTCTCAAGGCCCTTGCCGGCGCCGACGAGATGCAGAAATACGTTGACGCCCTGCTGATAATCAACAACGAGCGCCTCACCGAAATATACCCCGACCTCGACTTCGACAACGCATTCGGCAAGGCCGACGACACGCTGTCGGTGGCCGCCCAGAGTATCTCCGACCTCATAACCGTGCCGGGAATCATCAACCTCGACTTCAACGACGTCAACACCACTCTGCGCGATGGTGGCGTGGCTATAATCAGCTCGGGCTGTGGCGAGGGCGAGCACCGCATCACCAAGGCAGTGGAGAATGCGCTTGAGTCGCCGCTGCTCAAAAACCGCGATGTGTACACGTCGAAGAAGGTGCTGGTCAACATCTACTACTCACCCAAGAGCAAGAATCCGTTTAAAATGGAGGAGGTGAATGAAATGACCAATTTCATGAACAACTTCATCCCCGATGTGGATGTGATATGGGGTACCGCCCACGACGAGTCGCTTGAAGACCGCATCAAGGTCACCATCCTGGCATCGGGATTCGACGCCAACTCCAGCTTCTCGGCCGAGAAGGAGGCCGGGGTCAAGACTGCCGCCGAGCCGGCACGGCCGGCCCAGCCCAAGCATAAGCCCATTGTGGCCACCACCAGCCCCGAGGACGAACAGGCGCGTCTCGAGGAAGCCTATGGCAAGGGCAAGCTGCAGACGCAGACCATGGAAAAGGCTAAGCAGAAGTTTGTGGTGCTCAAGCCCGACGAGATGGACAATGATGAGATCATCGACCGCCTCGAGCGCACTCCGGCCTACAACCGTCCGGCCAAATTCAAGACCGAAATCCGCGAGCTGCAACAGCAGCAGGCACAGCCCCAGCAGGCACCCAGCCAGCCACAGGGCGGACAGGCCCAAAGCGGCACTATAAGCTTTGGCGCTTGATAGATAAAAAATTATTGTGTATTTTTGCAAAAAGATAAAAAACAATAGGAGATAACTGATATGAGCATTTTTGATGAAGTGAGTGCCGGAATAAAGACGGCTATGAAGGCTCGCGACCACGAGCGCCTGGAGGCCCTGAAGGGCATCAAAGCCGAGTTGCTGCTTATAAAGACCGCTCCCGGCGGCAATGGCGAGGTGAGCGATGCCGATGCCATCAAGGCTCTTGTGAGAATGAACAAGCAGCGCAAGGAAAGCGCCGAAATCTACACTCAGCAGAACCGTAAGGACCTGGCCGACGTGGAGCTGGCGCAGGCTGCCGTAATCGAGGAATTCCTGCCCAAGCAGCTTAGCGACGACGAACTGACGCAAGCCATCAAGGAGGTGATTGCGCAAGAGGGCGCGCAAAGCATGAAGGACATGGGCAAGGTGATGGGCGTGGCCACCAAGCAGCTCGCCGGCAAGGCCGAGGGCAAGGCCATATCGGCCAAGGTGAAGCAGCTGCTCGCCT
Source organism: Wujia chipingensis (assembly GCA_963655175.1). Classification (GTDB taxonomy): domain Bacteria; phylum Bacteroidota; class Bacteroidia; order Bacteroidales; family Muribaculaceae; genus Sodaliphilus. The sequence continues at coordinate 28,019 of CAVKDU010000020.1, forward strand.
AAGCCGCCGCACTCCGCAATATGTGACAATTAAAGAAATCAATTAGATATGCTTACACTACAACTGATCAACGAGAATCCCGAAGATGTGATTCGCCGCCTTGCCATTAAGCAATTCGACGGCCGCGAACCCATCATGAAGGTGGTGGAACTCGACAAGCAGCGCCGCGCCGCACAGAAGCAGCGCGACGACAATGCCGCCGAGCTCAACAAGATGGCTGCGCAGATTGGCGCACTCATGAAACAAGGCAAAAAAGACGAGGCCGAAGGCGCCAAGAGCCAGGTGGCCGCACTCAAAACTGCCAACAAGGACATCGACGACAAGCTCAAGGCCATTGAGCACGAAATCACCGAGATACTCCTCTCTGTGCCCAACGTGCCCTACAAGGGCGTGCCCGAGGGCAAAAACAGCGACGACAACGTGGTGGAGAAGACGGGCGGACCGATGCCCGACCTGCCTGCCGACGCGCTGCCCCACTGGGAGCTGGCCAAGAAGTATGGCATCATCGACTTCGACCTGGGTGTGAAAATCACCGGCGCCGGCTTCCCCGTGTATGTGGGCAAGGGTGCGCGCCTGCAGCGTGCCCTCATCCAGTTCTTCCTCGACGAGGCCAACAAGGCCGGCTACACCGAAATCGAGCCTCCCTATGTGGTCAACGAGGATTCGGGCCTTGGCACCGGCCAACTGCCCGACAAGGAGGGACAGATGTATCACTGCGAGGTCGACAACTTCTATCTGATTCCCACCGCCGAGGTGCCTGTCACCAACATCTACCGCAACGAGATTATCCCGCAGAGCGAGCTGCCCAAGAAGAACTGCGCCTACTCGGCCTGCTTCCGTCGCGAGGCCGGCTCTTATGGCAAGGACGTGCGCGGCCTTAACCGCCTGCATCAGTTCGACAAGGTGGAGATTGTGCGCATCGAAAAGCCCGAGAACAGCTACGCTGCCCTCGAAGAGATGAAGGCCCACGTGCAAGGCCTGCTCGAGAAGCTCGAGCTGCCCTGGCACATACTGCGCCTGTGCGGCGGCGACACCAGCTTCACATCGGCCATCACATTCGACTTCGAGGTGTGGTCGGGCGCTCAGAAGCGCTGGCTCGAGGTGAGCTCGGTGAGCAACTTCGAAAGCTATCAGGCCAACCGCCTGAAGTGCCGCTACCGTGGCGACGACAAGAAGACGCACCTGTGCCACACACTCAACGGCTCGGCTCTGGCCCTGCCGCGCATAGTGGCCGCACTGCTCGAAAACAACCAGACGCCTGAGGGCATACGCATCCCCAAGGTGCTGCAAAAATACACTGGCTTCGACATTATCGACTAAGCAAGTAGCCAGTCGACACACATTTCAGAGGAGAGAAATTTGCAACTGCACGGCAGCCAAGCCGCGCCGGGTTGTGGTTTTTCCCCTCTTTTTTTATTTGATAGGCAACATTACCAGAACCGATATCCAAACATATATATCATTCATTTTTTTGCCGTCTAAGCCCACATCTCCGCCCGCCCAAGCAACTAACCACGCCGCCACCGAAACGCCCGCACAGCGCCCCTGATCGCCCCCAAAACCGCCCTCGCCGCCCCAACCGCCCGATGTCCCAGAAGTCCCCGCAATCCCCAATAGAATGTACTATAAAGTATAAATACATAATAATCAGCTAATTATAGTAGAGATGCGGCATGCCGCGTCCAATGGGCGTAGCCCATCAGCACCAAAGCCCCACATCCCAAGCCTACACATATCCAATCCCTAATGGGATTGACAGCTATGCATGGCCACATTGGACTGTGCCTCCGGCACACCCCACAGGGCGTTTGGGCACAAGCAAACCATATTAATTATTCGTGTAATTAAATGCCTTGTTATTAGATGTTTGCGTCGGACGTGGCATGCCACGTCCCTGCTGTAAGCTCTTTGGGCGCAGCGGATTAAACGCAAAAAAGCCGGGCGGCTGCTGTGCAGCGCCGCCCGGCTCGTTATGCTGTGTGTGGGGTGGGGGATTACTCCTCGTCGCCCTCAGCGTCTTCCTTCATAGTAGAGAACACGTTTTGCACGTCGTCGTCCTCTTCGAGGGCCTCGATGAGCTTGTTGACGTCGGCAGCCTCTTCGGCTGTGAGTTCCTTGTAGTCGGCAGGCTCATACACAAACTCGGTGCTCTTGATTTCAAAACCGTTGTCCTCAAGATACTTCTGGATGTCGCCGTTGGCCTCAAAAGCGCCCGAGATGATGATTTCCTCCTCATCCTGGTCGAAGTCTTCGGCGCCGCAGTCAATCAGCTCCAGTTCGAGGTCGTCGAGAGTGACGCCGTCTTTGGGAGCGATGTGGAAGTAGCACTTGTGCGAGAACATAAACGACACCGAGCCAGAGTTGCCCAGCTGGCCGCCGTTTTTGTTGAAGTAGTTGCGCAGGTTGGCCACGGTGCGGGTGGTGTTGTCGGTGGCAGTCTCCACCAGCATGGCGATTCCGTGGGGTGCGAAGCCTTCGTAAATCACCTCCTTGTAGTCGCTTGCGTCTTTTTCGGTGGCTTTTTTAATGGCGCGCTCAATAGTGTCTTTAGGCATGTTGGCTGTCTTGGCGTTGGCAATGAGTGCGCGCAGGCGCGAGTTGCCGCTGGGGTCGGGGCCGCCAGCCTTCACAGCCATTGTGATTTCCTTGCCCAGGCGGGTGAATGTGCGCGACATGCTGCCCCACCGTTTTAATTTTCTTGCTTTGCGATATTCAAACGCTCTTCCCATAAGTTTGCTTGTTGTGTGTGAAATTTATTTTTTGTTCGTTTTTTGTCTCTCTCTGTATGTTAGCGGGTTATCGCAGTTGTGCGCCCACTTGCTTTTGCAGGTTGGCCACGATTTTCTTCATCACGGCCTCAATCTGCTTGTCTTGCAGCGTCTTCTCGTTGTCTTGCAGGGTGATGCTGATGGCGTACGACTTTTTGCCAACTGCCTTCAGGGCCTTGCCCTCGTAGGCGTCAAACAGCGTTACGCCCTTCAGCAGCTTCTTTTCGCTCTGCTCCACCACGCGGCGCACGTCGTCGTAGCTCACTGCCGAGTCAACCAGCAGGGCCAGGTCGCGGCGCACGGGCAGCGTCTTGGGCAGGTCGGTGAATGTGACGCTGTGCTTGGCAGCGGCCTTGCACACGGCGTCCCAGTTGATTTCGGCGTAATACACCTCTTGGTCGATGTCGAAGCGCTTGAGCACGTCGTCGGTGACCACACCCAGTGTGGCCAGCACCTTGCCGCCGCGGTTTTTATAGAGCAGTGCGGGGCTCAGCACCTCGTTGTCGGTCTGCTCCAGCACCAGCTCCTTGTGGCCGATGCCGAGGCGCGTGAGGGTGTTCTCAAGGTCGGCCTTGAGGTCGTAGACCGTGGTGGGGCGTGCCTTCTCGGCCCAGCTGTCGTCGTGGTTGTTGCCGCTCACCCATGCGCCCATGGCGGTGTGCTCGCTGTAGGCTGCCAGATGGCTGCCGCTGGCGGGGCGCTCGGCCTCGTGGTCGAACGAGTAGACATCGCCAAACTCATACATCTTCACGTTGGCGTTTTTGTGGTTGATGTTGCGTGCCACGCTTTCGAGGCCGCCAAACAGCAGTGTCTGGCGCATAACGCTCAGGTCGGAGCTGAGCGGGTTCATTATCTTCACGCATTTGGCCTCGGGATAGGTGGTGAGGCCGCTGTAGTAGCCCACGGCTGTGAGCGAGTTGTTCATTATCTCGTGGTAGCCCACAGCGGTCAGCTGGTTGCTGATGAGCTCCTGCATGTCGTCTTTGAAGTCGGTGGCTCCCTTAATCGAGAGGCTGCTGTGCACCTCGTTGCCAAACTCCACGTTGTTGTATCCATACACGCGCAGAATGTCTTCCACCACGTCGCAGGGGCGCTGCACGTCCACGCGGTAGGTGGGCACCACCAGGCTCAGCTTGTCGTCGTCTTCGGCTGTGATTTCCATCTCAAGGCTCTTCACGATGCTCTTGATGGTGTCGCGGCCCAGCTCCTTGCCAATGAGGCGGTTCACGTAGTCGTAGTGCAGCTCCACGGGAAATCCGGGGAAGTCGTGCTGCTTCACGTCGGCAATTTCGCCGCAAATCTCGCCGCCGGCCAGCTCCTTAACGAGCAGTGCGGCCAGTTTCAGATTGTAGATGGTGTCGTTGGGGTCGATGCCGCGCTCGAAGCGGAACGAGGCGTCGGTGTTGAGGCCGAAGCGGCGGGCCGTCTTGCGCACCCAGGTGGGGTGGAAGTAGGCCGACTCGATAAACACGTCGGTGGTCTGCTCGGTGACCCCGCTCTTGAGGCCGCCAAACACGCCGGCAATGCACATGGGCTCGCTGGCGTTGCATATCATAAGGTCGCGGTCGGTGAGCGTGCGCTCCACGCCGTCGAGTGTCACAAATTTGGTGCCGGCCTCCACGGTTTTCACCACCACCTTGCCACCGTCGATGTGGTTAAGGTCGAAGCAGTGCAGCGGTTGGCCCGTGCCCAGCAGAATGTAGTTGGTGATGTCCACGATGTTGTTGATGGGGCGCTGGCCGGCAGCGCTGAGGCAGTCGCGCAGCCACTTGGGGCTTTCCTGCACCTTCACGCCGCGAATGGTCACGCCGCAGTAGCGCGGGCAGGCCTCGGTGTTTTCCACGGTCACGGGAATGGCGCCGTCGGCGCGGTCGGTCTTGAAGGCGTCTACCGAGGGGCGGTGTGCCTTGGTGGGGTGGCCGTTTTGAGTGAGCCATGCGGCCAGGTCGCGTGCCACGCCATAGTGCGATGCGCCGTCGATGCGGTTGGGGGTGAGGTCCACCTCAATCATCCAGTCGCTCTCCACGCCATAGTATTCGGCGGCGGGAGTGCCCACCACTGCGCTCTCGGGCAGCACTATGATGCCGGCGTGGTCGGTGCCCACGCCTATCTCGTCTTCGGCGCAAATCATGCCATACGACTCAGTGCCGCGCAGTTTCGACTTCTTGATGGTGAACTCCTGGTCGCCGTCGTAGAGCTTGGCTCCGATGGTGGCCACTATCACCTTTTGTCCTGCGGCCACGTTGGGCGCACCGCACACTATCTGCTTAGGCTCGCCGCCGTCGCCCAGGTCCACTGTGGTCACGTGCAGGTGGTCGCTGTTGGGGTGCGGCTCGCAGGTGAGCACTTTGCCCACCACCAGACCTTTAAGTCCGCCGCGAATAGTCTCCACTTCTTCCAGGGCGTCGACCTCGAGGCCCAGCGAAGTGAGTGCGTCGCTCACCTCCTGCGGTGTGAGGGTGAAGTCGACGTATTTCTTCAGCCATTTATATGAAATGTTCATAACGTTATGAGTGTTGTTTTTATAAGCTTATTTTGTTGCGCAGTTGGCCCCGTAAGGGCCTAATTATCATAATCAGTTGCAAAGTTATAAAGAAAAATCCACATACAAAAGCGCATTGCCCCCCGAGACCCGAATGCAGCAGGGGCATCGGCGCCTGTTTGCACCGATGCCCCTGCCATGTTATGCCTTGTGTGTGCGCTTGCCTAAGCGCGGCGGGCTGCGTTTACTTAAGCACCACCTTGGTGGCTTTGCCGCCTGCAACCACCACGTAGATGCCTGCGGGCACGCTCACCTGGGTGGCGTCGGCAGCCACCTGGGCGCCGCCTACGGTGTAGACGTTGGCCTTGGCGCCGCTGATGCTGATCACGCCGCCGTTGGCGCTCACCTTCACGCCGCCGTCGGCAGCGATGCCGTTCACGCCCGATGCGTCGGTGAACTCAACGGGATAGAGCTGCAGAGCCTTCTTGTAGATGCTCACGAAGGCCTTAACCACATATTTCTTCGAGTAGTCGGTGGGCACTGTCACCTCGGGGTCGTAGTAGCTCTTGCCCTCGGGGTTCACAAACTGGTTGTGGGCCACCATGTCGATGGTACCGTCGTTCAGGTTGTAGTTGGCTGTGCCGGTGCCTGCCGAGATGGTCACGTTTTTCACCACCACATAGCTGTTGAGCATGTCTTGCGAGATGTCTTCAAGCGCCATCTCGGTTGGAGCCACGGCTGCGCCCTGTGTGCCGGCTGCGAATGTGGCAGCGTCGGGAACCATTTCGGGCACGTCGTAGTTAACCTTCTTGGTGCCGGTGATGCCGGTGAGCATGGTGCCGTTGGCATACTTGTTGTTGAGGTCGCCATACACGAGTGTGCTTGCGGTTGCGTCCTTAATGTAGAGGTAGCGGCCGTTTTGGTAAACGGCTGTCACGCTGCCTGTGATTTTTGCCTTGCTGCCCTCGGCCAGAGCGAGGAACTCCTTGATGCTGGCCACTTCGGTCACTTGCGATGCTGAGGGGTCTTCAATTGCTATGGGCAGCAGCTGATAGGTGGCAGTGGTCTTGCCATAAGAGCCCACAATGGCGGTGAGGTTGAACGTCTTCACCGAGTCGGTCACGTTCACGCCCATGCTGGCATAGCCGGGCACCGAGCCAGAGGCGTCGGTCACGGTGAAGTTTTTGCTCTTGATGCCGCTGAACTTAACGCCCTTGATGAGCACCAGGTGGCCGAAGAGCGATGCGTCGATGTCGCTGGCCTGCACGGTTTCGGGAGTCACGGTCTCGCTGCCCTCGGCAGCCTTGAAGTTGTCGGTGTCATACACGCTCAGTTCAGGCTCACAGTTGTAGGTCACCTTGGTGCCGGTGAAGCCGGCCGGAATCTTGTCGCCCTGCTTGTAGGTCTGGCCGGTGGCGCCAAACACCAGCATATAGCCCGAGTTGTCCTTCACATACATGGTCTTGCCGCTTTGTGCGAGCACTGTCACACCGCCTTCGAAGGCTACCTTTGTGCTGTCGGCCACCTTCTGGTAGGCGGCGATGTCGGCCACCTTGGTGGCTGTGCCGAATTTGTAGGTTGCGCTCACCACCTGGCTCTTGAGCTCGCCCCTCACGGCGATGGCCTTGATGGTGGTCTCGCTGCTCACGGCAATCGGGGTGGTGAAGAGAGTAGAAGCCTCGGTGGGCTCAGTGCCGTCGGTGGTGTAATACACCTTGGCGCCGGTGCTCGATGAAGCTATGCTCACATTCACGGGAGCGTAGTAGGTGCCGCCCTTGGGGGTGAACACGGGGTCGCTCACGGTGGTCTGGCTGCCACTGGTGTACTCAATCGCTATGGTGTTGATTTGAGTGTTCTTGGTGACGGTGAACACCACGTTTTGCTCGCTGCCGGTCCACACGTTGCCGTCAATTGCGCCTGTGGTGGTTGTGACATTGAATTTTTCAGTTACGGCGCTGACTGTGATCTTGGTCATAGTTGCGCCTTCGGGAGCGCTCACTGTGAGAGTGCCGCTGTACATGCGCAGGCGGCCGTTTGCCGAGCTCCAGATGCGGTTCTCAAAGTTGCCGCTGGTCTTTGCGCTTACTGTGAGCGTGAAGCCGTTTTGCGGAGTCGATGTGGTGGTGGCAGTGAAGTCACCGTCGGTCGATGTGCTTGACGATGTTCCCTTCAGCGTGGGGAACAGCTTGGCGTAGTCGCTCGAGATGTTGAATGTCTCGGTGTCGGCCCACGCGGTGCTTGCCCAAGCTATGCAAGCCAGGCAAAGCAGCAGTTTAGTAAAAATCTTTCTCATAAAAAGTTGTTATTAATTAGTTGATAATTGTATTGTTGACGTCAGATAGCTGCCCATAGCCATCAAAGTGCGCAAATATACGAAATCCGCACGATATAAAAATCGCGGATTGCAAAAAAGATTGCCACGAAGTTATTATTTTGCGGTTTTAGCGCATTTTGATGGCGCGCGGGGCTTTGGCGGGCAAAAATTAATTGTGTAACACAAATGGAAAATTGTGTAATTGCCGCACTGCGCGGCGGCCGTAACTTTGCCGCCGATTAAAACAAGGATTTTTTGTGTGTAATGAAGAAGATGAACTTACGATTGATTGCGGCAGTGGCCGCAGCGCCGGTGGCAACAGCAGCGCTGGCCGCAGGCTACCACGGACTGGTGGTTGACGGCGACGGCGCTCCGCTGCCCGGAGCCGCCGTGCAGTGGGCCGGCACCAATGTGGGCACCGTCACCGACTCGGTGGGCCGCTTCAGTCTGCACCCTGTGAAGGGCCGCAGCCTGCTGGTGGCACGTTTTGTGGGTCTTGAGCCCGACACCGTGGATGTGGCCAAGGCCGGCGACGACATTAAAATAGTGCTTGGCCGCGACGCCGCCGCACTGGGCGAGGTGGTGGTGCGTGGCATGGACCGCGGCAACTTTATCAAGGCCAACGCCCTTAGCAAGACCGAAAACATTTCGTTTGCCGGCCTCACCAAGCTGGCTTGCTGCACCGTGGCCGAGTCGTTTGAAAACTCGGCTTCGGTGACGGTGGGCTACAGCGACGCCATATCGGGCGCGCGCCAAATAAAGATGCTGGGCCTTGCCGGCCCCTACACCCAGATTCTGGACGAGAGCCGCCCCGTGATGCGCGGCCTTGGCGCGCCCTACGCCATGACCTACACTCCGGGCATGTGGCTCAAGTCGATACAGGTGTCGAAGGGCGTGTCGAGCGTGTCGGCGGGGCACGACGCCATCGCCGGCCAGATTAATTTGGAATACCGCAAGCCCACCGACGAGGAGCGGCTGTTTGCCAACGTGTATTTCGACGATATGATGCGCCCCGAGGTGAACCTCTCGGCGGCCATTCCACTCACGGCCGACAAGCGGCTGTCGACCATAGTGCTGGCCAATGGCGCGCTCGACACCGAGTGGCGCGGCATGAAGGCGATGGACCGCAACCACGACGGATTTCGCGACCAGCCCGACACGCGCATGCTGAATGTGGCCAACCGCTGGCTGTATATGACCCGTGGCGGCGTGCAGATGCGCTGGGGCTGGCGCGCCGCGGCCGACCGCCGCATTGGCGGCAGCGTGCACTTCGACGGCAGCGACGCCATGCGTCAGGCCATGGCCACCGACTGGCAGAGCGGGGCCGTGTATGGCTCGCGCATCGACAACCGCGCCGCCAACGCCTACTTCAAGATAGCCGTGCCCGTGGGTGCGGGCGTCTACGACCCTGACGCCAAAAGCGAGCGCCGGTCGAGCCTGGCTGCGGTGGTCGACTACGACCACTTCGGCGAGCACGCCTACTTCGGCCTCAACACCTATGGCGGCAACGAAAACGATGTGACGGCCAGCGTGATGCTCAACAGCTACTTCGACCTGCACTCGTCGCTCATGGTGGGCGCGCAGACGCGCCTGGCCCATTATGGCGAGGATGTGGTCAACTCCACGCCGTGGCAGCAGGCCACACCGCTTGCCCTGCTCAGCCTTGGCCGCAACGAGCGCGAGGCCGGAGCCTATGCCGAATACACCTACGACCTTAAAGACCGCCTGACGGCAGTGGCCGGCCTGCGGGCCGACTACAACGACCTGCACCGCCGCTGGCTGGTGACTCCGCGTGCCCACGTCAAGTGGGCCATTACGCCTACCACCGCCTTGCGCGCCTCGGCCGGACTCGGCTACCGCACGGCCAACGTGATTGCCGACAACATAGGCATGCTCACCACCGGCCGCCGCATAGTGGTCGATGGCGCCGAGGCCACAAGCGAGGCGTTCAAGCAAATCAACACGCTCGAGCGGTCGCTCACCGCCGGAGTGAGCCTCACGCAGCGCTTTAAGTTGGGCGGCGACCCTGGCGCGAGCATTAGTCTCGACTACTTCCGCACACGCTTCTACAACTCGGTGGTGGTCGACCAGGAGTGGAGCGCCGACGTGATAAACATCTACAGCACCCGCGGCCGCGCCACCACCGACAATGTGCAGTTCGACTTCAACTGGACTCCCGTGCAGCGCTTCGATGTGCTGGCCACATTCCGCTACACCGCCAGCCGCATGACGCTGCGCCGCCCCGACGGCACCGCAGCGCGCGTCGAGCGTCCGCTGATGAGCAAGTTCAAGGGCCTGCTCAACCTGTCGTATGCCACCAAGTTCCGTCTGTGGGTGTTCGATGCCACCGTGCAGGTCAACGGCCCGCAGCGCATACCCTCGTCCACTGGCAGCCTTGCCGACTCGCGTCACTCGCCAGCCTACGCTATGCTGTTTGCGCAGGTGACGCACAAAATCGGCAAGGCCGATGTGTATGCCGGCTGCGAAAACATAGCCGACTACCGCCAGCCCAATCCCATTGTTGAGGCTTCCAACCCGTTTAGCACCGCATTCAATTCAATGAATGTGTGGGGGCCGCTGATGGGCCGCAAATTCTATGTGGGAGTGCGGTTTAATTTATATTGAAAATCACTAAATAAGCAAAACTCAAGGCCGTGGGTGCGGTGCATTACCGCGCGAATGGCTATTTTTGGACAAACAAAAAAATCACAACGCAATTATGAAGAAGTTACTATCAATTCTCATGGCTGCCGTGCTTGTGGCGCTGGCAGCGCAGGCCAAGGGCAAGACCAATGTCACCACCACCGTGTTTAACGCCGACATCACATGCAACAGCTGTGCCGACAAAATCATGAACAATGTGCCCTCGCTGGGCAAGGGCGTGAAAGACGTGAAGGTGGACGTGGACAAGAAAACCGTGACTGTGACCTACGACGCCGCAAAAAACAGCCCGGCCAACATCGTAAAGGGTCTGGCTTCGCTCAGCGTGGCCGCCAGCGAGGCCAATGCCTCTGCCGCACCCGCTGCCCAGCAGCAGTGCGCCAACATCAAGGCCGGCGGCTGCTGCAAGCGCGCCAGCGAGGCCAAGACGCCCGACTGCTGCAAGGCCAGGGCCGCATCGGCTGCCGTCACCCACACCGAGTGCTACGAGGCACAGCCCGAGTGCAAGGTGGCCAGCCCGTCCGCAGAGCAGGGCAGCTGCCACAGCAAGTAACATTGATTAGGGAATAAAAACAACAAAGGCGGGGAGCTCAGTGCTTCCCGCCTTTGCTTTATTTGGCCCGACTGATCTGCCGGCTGCACTTCTGCACAATCATGATGCCCACAGAGCAGCAAACGAGGCTGACAATGGAGAATGCCAGATTCTGCCACACGGCGTCGTCCATGACGTCGACGCCGAGATGCATCACGTATACCATAAACCCCTTGATGAAAGTGAACGACATCAAGTGGAAACCGCAAATGTAGAGCGTGTTGCGTGAAACGAATCTCAAAGCCCGCTTGCAAATGACAGGCAACATCGATTCAGCCCAAGAGCATATCCACATGGTGGCGTAGATGCCGCACGCTCCGCCCGCCAAGAACAGCAGATAGTGGTTGTAGAAGTTTTTGTGCATATTGATGCGCCCATTGAAGTGGGCCACGGCAATTGTGGCTGCGACGCACAAAATGGCCACCACTGTGTTTCTAAACTTAATGCCGGCAAGGCGCGACTCTTGTCCCAATGAATAGAATACCAATGCCACCAGGGCGGTGCCAAGACTGAATGGGAGTGTGACGGGATTGTATTGGCTGTTGGCGAACCCCAAAATGGCAATCGCAGCCGTGATGCATAGGCGTGTTGTGCGCGATTTGTGGTTGAAGATGGCGCAGTAGCCAATTTCCACCACAAACAGGCACATCAAAAACCACAGAGGCACGTCGTGCAGCATCATGGGCCCATTGCCAAGCAGTGCCGCCTTAAGCGGTATTAACGGACTCACAGCCCCGTCGTGCCCACTGCCCACATGGCGTGCCACAAACAGCCAAAACAGGTATGTGACAAGGTTGATGGCAAAGTAGGGCACCATGAGCCGATGAAACCGTTGCTTGATGAAACTGCGCTTCTGCGGATGCCTTGCAAAACTGAACAGATAGCCCGAAATGAAGAAGAACAGGGGCATGTGAAACACATAAATCCAGTCTTGCAGGGGCTTCCACAGCATGGTGTGGGCGTATATCACCAGAAATATGCCCAAAGCCTTTGCACCGTCGATTGAGTCAATTCTTTGCTGCATTGCCGGCAGGTGTTAGGTGAAACACGTCGTCGCTGGGGTTGAGCCACCGCGTGGCTATGTCGCCCGCGTCGATCATCGAGTGGAACAGAAACGATGAGTTGTAGCGCTTGCCGCTGTTGGCCCGCAGGGCCGCAGCCTTGCCGGGGTGGCGCGCCAGATACTTGTCGCTCATCCATATCCAGCAGCCAGGGTAGTGCAGCGGCGGGGCGTCCTGGCCGTGGCCGAATATGCCGTTTTCGCCAAGGTTTTCGCCGTGGTCCGACAGATACACCACTATGGCGTTGAGGCCGCGCAGGCGGTTGCGCACCTCATTCCAGAAGTAGTCGGAATACAGCACCGAGTTGTCGTAGGAGTTGATGAACTCCTCGCGGCTGTTGGCGCTGAGCACGCGGCTTTCCAGCTCGGGCTTCCAGCGGGCATACTGCCGCGGATAGTGGGAGTTGTACCACCAGTGCGACCCTATGGTGTGCAATATGAGCAGCTGCCGCTTGTGGCCCTGCTTTAGTTGAGCGTCGAGCACGGGCAGCACGTCGCCGTCGAGCCACTGGTCGAATATGTAGAGCGACTTGCCGCTGTTCACGTAGGCCAGCGTGTCGGCCTCCTTCATGAAGTAGGTGAACGTCTTTATGTTCTCTTGGTTGGCGATCCACGCGGTGTGGTAGCCGGCCTTCTTGAAGATGTCGATAAACGACCGCTCGTCGTACATGCGGTCGATGTGGTTGTGGTCGGCTCGGGTGAGTATGTAGGGCACGCTCTTGTGCGTGAAGCCGAACTCCGAGTATATGTTGCGCATCGACACCACATTGCTCTCGCGGCACAGCAGTGGGGTGGTGGGGCGCTGGTAGCCGTTGATTTGCATGTTGGCGGCCCGCAGCGTCTCGCCTATTATCAGCACCACGGTTATCGAGTCGCTGCCGCAGGTGGCCTTGCCGCTGAAAGCCGGGCGCGACTCCGAAGCCGTTTCATGCTCCACCAGATAGGTGCACACCGACGCCCCGAGGTTGAACGGCAGCCGCGCCATCACTGGCCGCTGCAGGGCGCTGATGCCGGTGAATGCCAGCAGCAGGGCCGCAGGCAGCGCGGTGTGCAGCCACCAGGGGTCGAACTTCACCCGCTTGCACCTTATCCATGCGGCCCACACCGCCAGGGCAAGGGCCGCCAGCATGGCCGCTATCAGCTGCCACGTGACCACGTCGAGGCTGGTGCGCATGTCGTTGACAATGGCTAGGTCGATGGCCATGGGGGTGAGCGACACGCCGCTGGTGTAGCGGAAGTAGGCCGCCGCTGCGCACAGCGTGGTCAGCAGAGGAAAGCCGATGGCAAACACTATGCGGCTCACGCTCAGCAGCCACAGCAGGGCAAACGTGGCCGCGGCCACCGTGCCCCACTGCAAGGCTTGTATCAGCAGGTCGCCGGCCGACTTAAACGGGGCGTCGCTGAAGTCGGCCATGGTGAAGCACAGGGCGTAGCACAGCGTGATTGCCGCCACAAACGGCAGTGGGCGCAGCAGCGGCTTGAGTGATGATGGCAGTTTCATTAGCTTATTAATAATATTGACAAAGGCAAGCGGCGCGCAATGCATCCGCTTGCCTTTGTGTGATTGTTATTGCTTGCTGTATGTTGGCCGCATCAGCGAATAATCATGATTTTTGTTACGGCCGAGTTGCTGCCTTCGGCCTCGCTTTGGCTGGCAAACACGAAGTACACACCCGTCTTCACGCGTGAGCCGCTTTCGTTGCAGCCGTCCCAGGTGGCCATGCCGCCGTTCGACTTAAGCTGCTTCACCACATTGCCCGCGGGGTCGGTGATTTTCACCAGCGAGTTGTCCATAAGGCCCTTGATGGTGATGAGGCCGGTGAAGTCGGGGCGCACGGGGTTGGGATAGGCGTAGACGCTGCTGTAGTCGCTCTCGGCGGGAGTGGAGTCGCTGAAGTACTCAAAAAATCCGTTGTCGGTGATCACATACACCGAGTTGCTGTTGGGATTGCAGCACACGGCATATATGGTGTTCGACGTGAGGTAGCTGTTCGATGTGGTGAACTGCTTGATTATTTCCGAGCCGTCGGCACTCACCAGAAACAGACCCGACGAGTTGGTGCCAATCCACTTGCGGTTAGAGCCGTCAACGGCGATGCTGTTCACCTGAATTCCGTCGAGCAGGTAGTCGGCGAGGTTGGTGCCGTCGTTGCGCGGCACCTTTATGTGGTTGATGCGGAAGTTTTGCGAGTAGGCCTCTTTGGGGTCAAACGAAATGACGCCTTCGGTGCTGCCCATCCACACCTTGCCGTTCAGGTCTTCCACAAGGCTGGTCACGTAGCCCCATTGGAACGTTTTGCCGTCTTGGTCGGTGAATGAGGCATAGCTTGCGCTCTTTATGGTCGACGACGGGTTGCCACCGTCGTTGAAAAACACTATTGGCGTTTTATAGTCGCCGCAAGAGTATATCTTGTCGTTGGTCTTGCTCATGCCCAGCAGCCGGCCGCGCTTGTTGCTCTGGATGTTGGCAATGCCGGGCGTGATCCAGTCGCTCTTGGTCACGGTCTCGGCCAGCCGCTTGCTCTTGGGCAGGGCCAGCACTTGGTGGGTGCCTGCGTGCACCACCCACAGCGTGCCTGCACGGTCGATCATGGGAATTGCGTGGCAGTAATAGCTGTTGTTATCCATGGGGCTGTTGGTCCAGTTGAATGCCTGAACCACCTTGCCGCCTTTCACCTTAAGCACGCCGAACCACCACGAGCCCAGGTAGTAGGTGCTTGCGTCGTCGGGGTCGGGAGTCACCCAATAGGTGCCCGTGTTATATGTGTTTGATAAGCGTCCTGGAGCCAAGGTGGCCCAGTCGGCCGTGGGCGTCACATCGGCCCAGCTGCTGCCGTCGTAGGTGTTGACTGCTATTGGCATGAACTGGTCGCTGAAGAAGTGGTTGGTGCCCGTTGAGCTCACATACAGCTTGTTGTCGAGCTTGTTGAATGTCATGTAGAACGGAGTGCCCATCGAGAGTCCGGTGGGCTTGAAGTATTCGCCCGCCACGCCGTTGTCAATCAGGTGCAGGCCCTTGCTGCCCAGTGCCCACCACTTGCCTTCGGCGGCACTGCTCACAATGTCTTTGGAGGGGTTGCTCACCTTAGTGGCGTTGTCGCCGTTGGCGTCGAAAGTGTAGTAGAAGTCTTTGCTGGGGCCAAAGTTGGCTATGATGCCGCTGGGTGTGCGCTGCACGCTGGTGGGAGCCGCTTCAGCTATGAGGTTGGCCGTGAATGAGATTTTGCCTTTCTCATCGAAGTTGTAGTTATACATGGTGAGGTAACCGGTGGTGAACAGAAACCGCTTGTCGCCCACGGGGAAGATTTTGCCGTTGGAGTCAAACGGAATAGCCTTGAAGTAGTCGATGCGGTCGTACGACCCGTTCACGTCGCCGTAATACAGGTAGCTGCCGCTGCTCAGCATCAGCTGGTTGCCCACCACAGCCACCGAGGCTATCGACTGGTTATAGATGTGCGACTCCTTAACCTCAAATTTTTTGTCGTTGATCACCAGATAACCGAATTTGGTGGCCACATATGCCACGTCGGCCGTGAACGAGACGTCGTTTATCGTCTTGTCGGTGGTCATGAGGGCGTCTTTCACGTCGGGCATGTTCACCACCTTGCCGCTGGCGGTGATCACATCGATGTTGCAGTCGTCATACACCACCATCAGATATTTCTTGTAGGAGTTGTAGTAGATCTGGCTTATGATGGCGTCGTTAAGGTAGTTGCGGCGGTTGAGCGCCTCGTTTTCCTGCGTCTGCTTGTCGTAGCAAAACAGGTTGTTGCTCACCAGATAATACACCTTGTCGCCAGTGTCGATAATGTTTTGCGCTTTCTGCCCCGAAAACACCGAGTGCATCTTCCAGTCGCCCACGCCAAACTGCGCGTGCACGCTGGCCGCCGCGCAAGGCAGCATCAAGGCCAGCAGCAATAGTAGTCTTTTTATCATGATTGGTAGCTGTTTTTGATTATACTTAGTTAAAATATGTGTGGCCGGTGAGTGCCGGCATATATTCTCTTAACGCATCAGCGCCCGTAAAATTGTGTGATGCTAATATTTAAGCTGCGCAGTGGCGGTGCGCCCCTGCGCGTTGGTGAAGGCGAATGTGCACCACTGCCCCGTGAGCTCGCTCTCGTAGCGCACGTGCAGCCGGCGTCCCTGTGGCAGGCAGTCGAGCGTGGCCGTGGCGTGCAGCGGCAGCGGTTCGGCCGCCGAGTGTATGCCCTGCTTCTCCACCACTGTCATCTTGTCGTCGACAATGGTGGCCACCACAAAGGCTGTGCAGCCGTGGGCCAGGGGGAGCCCATCGCGCAGCAGCTCCACATTGCCGCCGTGCAGGGCCGCAAGGGTGACGGTGGCGCTATCGGGGTCGGCGCACGGCCCTGCGGGTCTGAACTGCGCAATGCCTGTCACCGCCGGTGTGTGTGGCTTGTCGCCAAACAGCAGTCCAAGCAGCGCCATGGCCACAAGCAGCGCCAGCGCATAAAATTCTACCGAGTTAATGTCCATTAATTGCCAAAGTTAACTGATTTATCCAATAGCCGCAACACACCAGCCCAAAAAAATCGGCGCACCCACTGGGGCGTTTGTCCGTAAGACTTGCGATGTAGGCAGGATTGCGGGCAATAAATCTAATTGGGGTCCTCAGTATTGTTCTTCTATCTTTAACCTATTAGCTCGGGCATTTGCGATGCCGAGTAAGATTGACTCCGAATAATCTTCATCATTCACAAGGCATTGCATGATTTTTGTGAGTAACTCTTTATCCATGCACCCCGCAGCTAAATCAAGTGCTATTTCTTCCATGTTTTTCATGAAATTCTGTGCAACGAAAAGATATCCATTTTGCAGGAATAAGTACATTGTAAGTGTTATGGAAATTCGTTTGTTGCAATCATAAAAGTAATGTCCACGACACAAACTGTACATCATGTAGGCGGCTTTATCTGCAATTTCGGGGTAATATATGTCATTTTGGATGTTCTCCAGCATGAGCTTTATGCCACCCTCGTCGCGCACTCCCGCCATACCACCGCCACTCTTTTCAATGGTTTTATGCATTATTGTCCTAAACGTTTTCAATAAAAAAGGAAGTAAATGCTAAGGCAGAATTCACTACCTTAGCAAAGAGTTCCACC
>CAVKDU010000021.1:0-42852 GCA_963655175.1 Wujia chipingensis
CGATCTGCGTGAACTCGGGCTGGCGGTCGGCGCGCAGGTCCTCGTCGCGGAAGCACTTGGCTATCTGGAAGTAGCGGTCGAAGCCGCTGATCATGAGCAGCTGCTTCAGCGTTTGCGGACTTTGCGGCAGGGCGTAGAACTGGCCCGGATTCATGCGCGAAGGCACCACAAAGTCGCGGGCACCCTCGGGGGTTGAGCCGATAAGCACAGGAGTCTCAACCTCAATGAAGTTTTTGCTGTCGAGGAAATTGCGCACCAATATGGTCATGCGGTGGCGCAGCTCCAGATTTTTGCGCACGCAGGGGCGGCGCAGGTCCAGATAGCGGTACTTCATGCGAATGTCGTCGCCGCCATCGGTGTTGTCCTCGATGGTGAATGGCGGTGTGGCACTCTCGCTGAGCACGTTCAGCTCGCTCACGTTAATTTCTATGTCACCGGTGTCGAGGTGGTCGTTTTTGCTTTGGCGCTCGCTCACCGTGCCCTTCACCTGAATGCAGTATTCGCGGCCAAGTTTGTTGGCGCGCGCACACAGCTGGGCGTCGTCGGCCTCGTTGAACACCAGCTGCGTGATGCCGTAGCGGTCGCGCAGGTCAACAAACGTCATGCCGCCCATTTTGCGGGTGCGCTGCACCCAGCCGGCCAGCGTCACCACTTCGCCGGCATTGGCCAGACGAAGTTCTCCACATGTTTTAGTTCTGTACATTGCTATCTTAATTGTTGTTTCTTCGTGTATGTGAGTCTCTTTGGCGGCGCCGCGGCCTTGGCCGAAGCCACCGCCCCTATTAAAACGCAAATTTACACAAAAATCGCGCACCCGCCACTCTCACCACCGCAAAAAATAGCGTGTCCTTCAAAAAAAGTCGGTCGCCACATTGCCATCTCGCGGAAAATGCCTAAATTTGCACCGCAATTGAAGCCGCGTGGCCCGCATGGCCGTGATTTCAAGCGCGATTCGGGGTGTAGCTCAGTCCGGTTAGGGCGCCTGCTTTGGGAGCAGGAGGTCCCTGGTTCGAATCCAGGTACCCCGACACAAGCAAAAGCCGCTGAACAGCTGTTCAGCGGCTTTTTTAAATGCCACAAACGCGCACAAAAAAATGGATATTAACACATTGATAGCCAGCATATTGACGTAGAAACGCGGCATGCCGCGTCCAATGGGCGTAGCCTCCTCGTGCAAAAGAAGGCGGGCGGCGGATGACTTGTTGTGGACAATGAAAAATGATAATTAATCAGTTGATTCGCAGTGATTTGCGTCGGACGTGGCATGCCACGTCCCTACAGTTTGGCGCATTCAAGCCACCAACCAACTCGCTGGGATTGTCACTTTTTCAGCGCTCTGCGGCATGCCGCGCCCAACGGGCGTAGCCCCATCAGCCACCTCGCGCAGCAAAAAAAATGAGGGCCGCGGCTGGCTTGCCGTGGCCCTCGGGTGTGTGTGATTGGATATTAGAAACGATTAGCGGCCTCATTGCTTCAGCCCTTAATCACGGCTATCGGGAGCAACTTGGTCTTTATCTTTACCAAGTCGTGTTCGTTTGCCAGCACCCGGTCGATGTCCTTGTAGGCGCCTGTGGCCTCCTGCATGTCGTCCTGACTTCTGATGCTGTGCACTATGCCAAGGGCGTTGAGCCTCGCCACCTCCTCAGCCATGTTGAGCGTGCGCTTGGCCTCGGTGCGCGACAGCGCGCGTCCGGCGCCGTGCGAGCAAGAGCAGAACGACTCGGGGTTGCCAAGGCCCTCCACTATGTACGACGCCGAGCCCATCGAGCCGGGAATGATGCCCACCTCGCCCTCGCGTGCCAGTGTGGCGCCCTTGCGGTGCACAAACACGCGCTTGCCAAAGTGTGTCTCTGCCGCGGCATAGTTGTGGGCAATGTTGATCATCGGCTCAAACTCCACGCCGGGCAGCGCGTCGGCCACCACCTCCTCGATGCGCTGCATCATGAGTCTGCGGTTGCACAGGGCAAAGTCGATGCAATATTTCATTTCGTCCCAATACATTCCAAACTCCTTGGTGTCGGTGGGCAGGAACGCCAAGTTGATTTCGGGCCTCACGCAGGAGTGCCACTGCTTGTTCATGGTTGCGGCCATGGCGTTGTAGTGCGCGCCTACGCGTGCGCCCAGATTGCGTGAGCCCGAGTGGATCATTATCCAAAGGTTGCCCTGTTCGTCCTTCTGCAGCTCAATGAAGTGGTTGCCGCCACCCAGAGTGCCCACCTCGCGCAGCACCGACTCCTGGCGCTGGCGCACAATGGTCATCCGGTCGATGTCGTGCCCCACGGGCAGATGCTCGGCGCCCTGCGGCTCTTTGTGGTGGTCGCGGCCCAGAGGTATGCGCTTGCGTATGCCCCGCATTATCTGCTTGCGCAGCACTTCGGCGGGCAGGTTTTCAACATTCCAGTTTGTTTTCACGGCACACATTCCGCAGCCAATGTCCACGCCCACGGCGTTGGGCACCACGGCGCCGTCGCAGGCCAGCACGCCGCCTATGGGCATGCCCTTGCCGGCATGCACGTCGGGCATTATGGCCAGGTGGTGGAAGAGGAATGGCAGCGTGGTGAGGTTTTCAATCTGGCTAATTGCCGAGTCCTCTACGCTGTCGGCCCAAATCTTCACGGGACGGTTGTTGATGAGTTTAACAATCATTGCTTTTCAAAATTTTAGTATTAACGTCTTCTTTTTTCGCGGGAGTGCCCAGTCGCTGCGGCGGCCGGCCATTCCCGATTGCGGTTGCAAAGTAAGAATGGCACTGCGCAATGTTTTTGCGCAGTAGCGGTAAATCTGCTAAAAATCAATGAAAAAAGTGCATTTTTCTTCCACTGCGCAAATAGGCTGCGCACTTTTCACTACCTTTGCCCCAACAACAACTAAAAAACGACGACTATGCCTGCCAACAAAAATGCGCTGATTCGCTACAAGACCATCGACAACTGCCTGCGCAACCGCTTCCGCCGATGGACGCTCGCCGACCTGGTGGACGCCTGCTCGGAGGCCATACGCGATGCCGAGGGCATCGGCAAGGGGGTGTCGGTGCGCACCGTGCAGGCCGACATCCAGATGATGCGGTCTGACAAGCTGGGCTACAACGCCCCCATCGAGGTGTACGACCACAAATACTACCGCTACGCCGACAGCGACTACTCGATAATGAACATGCCCATGTCGCAAAACGACTTCGACGTGATGCAGGAGGCCGTGGACATGCTGCGCCAGCTCGAGGACTTCGGGCAGTTTTCGGAAATGGCCGATGTGGTGAGCCGCCTGCAAGACAAGCTGGCCATTGCCCGCGGCCACCGCAAGCCCATCATCCACTTCGACAGCGTGCCGCACCTCAAGGGGCTGCGGCTGCTCAACCCGCTCTACAACCACATTGCCCACCGGCAGACGCTGCGCATCCGCTATCAGTCGTTCAACGCCCGCCGTCCTGTGGTGTACGTCCTGTTTCCCTATCTGCTTAAGGAGTTCCGCAACCGCTGGTTTCTGTTCGGCTCGCATGAGCGCAACATGCTGCTCTACAACTTGGCGCTCGACCGCATTGTGAGCGTTGAGCCGGTGGCCGATGTGCCGTTTCGCGAAAACCCCGACTTCGACCCCGAGCACTTTTTCGACAATGTGATAGGCGTGAGCAAGGATCTGCACGCCAGGCCGCGGCGCATTGTGCTGTGGGCCAGCGCCGAGCAGAGCAAATACATCGCCACCAAGCCCCTGCACAGCTCGCAGCGGCTGGTGAGCCAAAACCCTGCCGACCGCAGCTGCATATTCCAAATTGAGGTGGTGGTGAACTTCGAGCTGTATTCGGTGCTGATGAGCTATGGCCCGGGAATCAAGGTGATTAGTCCGCGCGACGCTGCGCGCTACATGAGCCTGCAGCTGCACAGGGCTGCCGCCCAATACGACGACACCCCTCAGCGGGGCAGCGGAGAGAAAAACAGCGAAAACAGGGCCCCATAGTGGCCAAAGCCGCGGCGGGTCACGTTCACACGGTCGCCCGCGGCATCAATCGCCAGCAGTCAGCGGCCAATAGCGAATTGCAGTTGCTCATGGTAGTGCTGTGCGCTGTCGGCGCCCAGAATCGCGCTGAGGCGGCGCAGACTGAACGAGCCGTTGTAGGCCCCGATGGCAATGTATTTGGCGGCGCGCTCGGCCGGAGGCAGGCGGTAGGTGAACTCCTCGGCAAACGTGTCGCGGCCCAGCAGCGACTTCAGCCCGCGTTGCGACTTGCCCACGTTGTAGGCCAGCCCCTCGCTGCTCATGCTCTGAGCCGAAATGCCGAATCCCTTGTAGCTGGCCCCGTGGAGCATGCGGCTGCGCAGATACGAGCTCACGCCCTTGTCGCTCGGGTCCTTGGAAAACGTGTTTTCGCCAAAGCGGGCGTGGTAGCCCATTGCCGTGAGTCCGCGGTGCAGAGTGGCGTAGGCCGTCAGCAGCCCTTCCTTGTCCATGTGGCAGTGCTCGCCGGTGATGTTGGTGCGCAGCTCATACAGCGTCACCTGCTCGGGGTTGAGAAGGCCAATGGTGCGCAGGTCGTCGGCGAGGCTTCCTATGCTCTGCCCCTTAAGGCCATACATTAGGTCGAGGTTAACCTTCGCTATGCCTTCGCCGCGCAAGGTAGCCATCACATTCTGCATCAGCTCCATGCTGGCGCCCTGCCGGTGGTTTTCGCCGAGCACTGAGCCGCTGGCCGACTGCACCCCCAGCGACACCCGCTTGATGCCCGCCCGGGCAATGGCCGCCGCCTTGGCCCGCGTCATGGTGCCAAAGGTGGCCTCGATGCTCGGCTCGAATCCGCTGGACAGCCGCAGCCTGCCCGTAGCCGAGGCAAACAGGCGCATAAGCGCGCCAAACGCTTCGCCGCACAGCGCGGTGGGCGTGCCGCCGCCAATGTCCAGCCCCAGCAGCTCTATATCAGGGTGGCGGCGCACAAAGCTGTCCACGTCGCGCGCCAAAGTGGCCACATAGCGCAGCTGCAGGTCGGCGCTGGGGCACACCATGCGGGTGTATTCGCAAAACGAGCACAGTTGCTGGCAAAACGGGATGTGGATGTAGAACGACATCTCCCTCTCGCCGTCAAACCCGAGCGGCCCCTTGGCGCGGTATTGCGCCCAGTCGCCCGGACTCAGCGGATAGGAGGTGTTATACAGCGGATCGTCTTTCCGCTCGTCAAATAAAGTTGCGTAGTCCATGTGTTGGTGTTGGTTGATTTTCTGGTCAATATTAAGATTGGTTGCGTTTGTCGTCAATTATCATTGCGTGCCGCCGTCAGAATTCCAGTCTGAAGCCCTTGCGCTTCATCTCCTCATAGCTGCTGCGGTTAAACCGGTAGAGGAATGCGCTGCGCTTGCCCGGCTCGCTGTCGGTTTCGTCGAGCTGCGTCAGCAGTCCCAAGTGCAGCATCTTCTTGTAGAAGTTGCGGCGGTCAAACTTCACATCAAGAATGGCCTCATACAGCTGCTGCAGCGCCGACATGGTGAACTTTTCGGGTAGCAGCTCGAAGCCGATGGGCTCAAAGTGGATTTGCCGCCTCAGCTCCTGCAGCGCCATGCGCAATATCATGTCGTGGTCAAAAGCCAGCGACGGCACATCACCCATGGCCCACCACTGCGCGCGCGCCGCGTCATCGCCGCCCTTCACATCCTGCAGCTTCACCAGCGCATAGTAGGCAATGGTGATCACGCGCTCGCGCGGGTCGCGGTCGGGCTCGCTAAACGTGTGAAACTGCTTGATGTAGGCCCCGGTCAGCCCCGTCTCCTCACGCAGCTCGCGCAGCGCGCCCTGCTCGGCCGACTCGGTGATGCGCAGAAAGCCGCCCGGAAACGCCCATTTGCCCTTGTACGGCTCAATGCCGCGCTCCACCAGCAGCACCTTGAGCCCATTGCCGTCGAAGCCGAAAATCACACAGTCGGTAGTGACACTCGGGTGCGGATATTTGTAGTGATACATTAACTCATCCATATCGTAGCGTATTTTTTACGCAAAAGTAAAACCAAAATTCCACCCCCGCAACTTTTCCGCGTAAAAATCACACATCACCCTCAAAAAAAGCACCAACCTCCCCTCACCCCTCGTTTTTTTTTGTGACCTGTGCAGGTGAATTGTGCTGCCTTGGCAGAAGATAGGCTGATCCCCAGCAAAAAGTTCAAGCGGGCTTGGCTTTCTGCATTCGGTTTGCATTATCTTTGCGGTATGAAATGGATTTTGATGATGGCAGTGGTGGCGGTGTGCGTGCTGCTGGGCGGGTGCTCGGGCGGCGGCGCGCAGTCGGTGAGCATTGCGGCGGTGGAGGTGCAGGGCGACAATGCGCCGGCCGTTGAGGCGGTGACCGATGGCGGCTTGGAATTGACTCGCGTTGGCGGTGCCCCGAAGGGGCTTGTGGCTGTGCGGGTGCCGCTCACGCTGCACCTGGTGCGCAGCATCACTGCGGGCCAAGCCAGCGCCACGCCCACACTGGTGCTGCTCGACAGCGACGGCACAGCGCTGTGTTTTGCCGAACTCGACGGCGACTGCCGCCAGGCGCTGGCCGACTTCCTCAACGGCCCAGTGGGCGCGCAGCAGCAGTTCACGTTCACCGCTCTGGTGCGCCCCGACGACTGGCCGGCCTTGGGCCGCGCTGTGGCCGCCCGCCTCACTGGATTCTCGTTCACCACAAGCCCCGAGCGCGCTTTGGCGCGGCCCGACTGCGCATAAACTGCGCATAAATTCGTGAAAATGACATAAATATGGGCATATCGTTGGGAAATATGCCCTTTTTGTTATATCTTTGGACTTTATTAGAACCTGCTGATTCAAATACACAATAGTAAATAAACAAGTAAGCTAATGAAACAAGCCCTACTCAAACTGACAGCAGCTGCGGCTCTGTCGATGCTGCCCGTGCTTGGCGCGCAGGCGGCTGTGCATTATGTTAAGGCTGGTGCCAGCGGCGACGGCTCGTCGTGGGCCAACGCCACGGGCAGTTTGCAGGCTGCCATCAACGCCGCCCAGGCGGGCGACGAGGTGTGGGTGGCCGCAGGCACCTACAGTCCCGACTCGCTGATAAAGGCCAACCGCAAGACCTCGAAGGCGTTTTTCATGAAGAATGGCGTGAGCCTTTATGGCGGCTTTGCGGGCAATGAGGCCTCGAAGGCCGACCGCAAAATGGGCGCCAGCGGCAAGGCCTACGACTTTGCCAATGTCACCATCCTGGACGGCGACGACGATGTGCCCGACGTGTGGAAGCGCACCATTGCCAGCGGCACCACCTACCGCTACACATGGGAGGTGGAGACTGCCTCCAACGGCACGCAGCAGGTGACCGGCACGCAGGGCAACTCGAGCCACCTGCTCTATAGCACCTCGGTGTTTACCGAGGCCACAGCCATCAACGGCTTCACGCTGAAGGGCGCCAACGCCAATGTGCCCACTGCCAAGCCCAGCGGCGCGGCGGTGTATGCCCTGGGCAATGTGCAGGTGAGCCAGTGCCGCTTCACCGAGTGCTCGGCCTACTTCACGGCTCAGAGCACCACAAGCAGCGACTCATACGGCGGCGCGGTGTATATTGCCGGCTCTACCGACAAGAAGGCGTCGGTCACCGACAGCCAGTTTGCCAACATGTATTGCCACTCGAGCTTTGGCAACGGCATTGGCGGCGCAGTGAGCGCCAGCAACGCCACCGTGAGCCGCTGCGAGTTCACCGACTGTGTGGCCGAGGATGCCGGCGGCGCCATTGCCGCCTTCAACTCGGTGGTGACTGGCTGCACATTCAGCGAGTGCTACTCCAACAGTGGCGGCGCGGCCTATGTGGACAGCGGGTCGACCTTTGAGGGCAACAGCGTGCTCGACTGCCGCGGCCTGCATGGCGGCGGCATACACAACGCCGGAGGCCTGGTGCTGCACAACGTGGTGGCCAACTGCTATGCCGACGCCCCCGAATATGGCAGCCAGCTGGGCGGCCGCGGCGGCGGCATCTACAACTTCGACGGCCTCACGGTGGGCTGCGTGGTGTATAACAACACCGCCTTCGACGGCGGCGGCATATTCATGCGCGGCGGCAAGGTGGTGAACTGCACCGTGCAGCGCAACTCGCTGCGCAATGCCGAGCTGAACGACACCGCCAACATCGGCCTCAACCTGCCCGCACTGGCCGAGCAGGTGTATAACACCATAGGCAACCCCGACACCGCTGCGGCCAACTTCGTGCGCCCCACCGCATTTGCCGGCGTGGCCAAGACCGCGGCCGACACCGCTGCCGTGCACAGCGCATCGTGGGCCCTGGCCAAGGGCAGCGAATTTATTGACAAGGGCACCACTACCGACGCATACACCGAGACCACCGACATCGCCGGCAACGACCGCGTGATGGGCGATGGCATCGATGTGGGCGCCTACGAGGCCGTGGCCGAGGCCAAGCCCGCCATTGTCATCACCTATGGCGAGACCGGCGGCAGCGTGCGCATCGGCGTGGCTGCGGCTGGAAAATTCCAGGTTGACTGGGGCGATGGCAACAAGGACGACGAGAAGTCGTCGGGCTATGTGAACGGCACCATCAAGGGCACCACAGTGAAAATCTACGGCTCGGGCATAGTGCAACTCGTTGCACGCCAGCAAGGCATCACCGCCCTCGACCTGAGCAAGGCTTCCGACCTCCAATACCTGCAGGTGGGCATCAACAAAATAAAGAAGCTCGATGTTAGCCATAATCCGGATCTCGTCGGCATTTACGCCGAGAGCAACCAGATTGGCTCAATCGACGTGAGCAACTGCACCAAGCTGACCGTGCTCGATGTGCACGACAACCTCATTGAGGGCCAAATCGACTGCTCGGCAATAGGCAGCCTGTCGAAGGTGGACTGCTCGCACAACCGCCTCACTTCGCTGCTGCTGCCGCACCACACCACACTCTATGAGGTTGACTGCGCGCACAATCAGCTCACCTCGCTCGACCTGAGCGGCCTCACGGGCCTCTCTGAGCTCGACTGCTACGAGAATAAGTTCAAGACCCTTGACGTGAGCGACCTCACAGCCGCCACCAGCATCTATGCCTACGACAACCAGTTTGAGAGCTTCGACGCCAGCAAGTGCGGCAAACTTGAAACTCTGAACTTGGCAGGCAACAAACTGAAGTCGATCGACTTGAGCAAGAACACCGCCCTCACCGGCCTGTATCTGTACGACAACCAGCTGTCGGCCCTAGACCTGAAGGCCAACACCGGCCTGTGCTGGCTGAATGTGAGCAACAACTTCATTCCCAGCCTCGATCTGAGCTCTATGAGCAACCTCACGCTGCTCTATGCCGAGGGCAACAATCTGACGGCCATCGACGTTACCGCCAATCCCAAAATATCCAACCTGCGCCTGGGCGGCAACCAGCTCACCACCATCGACGTGAGCAAGCAGAGCAACCTGAGCCAGCTTAAGGTGAACAACAACCAGCTGACGGCCCTCGACCTGAGCCACAACAGCTACCTCTACTGGCTCAACTGCGAGAACAACGGCCTCACAGCCCTTGACCTGAGCAACAACTCTTATGTGCAGTGGATTTCGGCCGAAGGCAACAAACTCACCGCCCTCGACCTGAGCAACAACAAGGGCGTGCAGGGCCTGAGTCTGCAAAACAACCTCATGGCCGCCGACGCCATCAACTCGCTCATTGGCCAGCTGCAAGATGTGTCGGGCGTGACCGTGAACGACGGCAACAGCTCGTGGGCACGCAAGCTCAACATCAGCTACATGCCCGGCACCGAGTGGGCCAACGTGGAGGCTGCCACCGCCAAGGGCTGGATTGTGACAGCCGACTTCAAGCCCAGCGCCGCCGACCAGATTGGCGCCGACGCAGTGCCCGTGAGCCGCACCTACTACACCGTGGGCGGCATCAGCCTCGGCTCGGCCCGTCCCGCCGCAGGCGTGTATGTGGAGAAGACCACCTACACCAACGGCACCGCCACCTACCGCAAAGTGCAGCTCGGCAAGTAGGCCGCACAGCCAGCACTCATCCTACCGATAACGCCAGCAGGCGGACGCACCATCCACAGTGGTGCGCCCGCCTGCTCGCCGTTTTGCGCCTACCCATTAGCGGTGTTTGTGCCGCAAACGCCTGCATAATCGGCCCGAATGCTTGGCAGTGTCGGCATTGGTGGCTACCTTTATGGCTTAATATTCACAATATTGCCGACATACGATGTTTAAGATTACATTCAGCAAAACCGCAGCCGTGGCAGCATTGCTCATGGCCATGGCGGCGCCCAAGGCGCACGCCGACAGCTTTGAAGAGAAAGACAGCGTCAACTACTTCCTTTCCGACTCCACCCGCACAGCCGAGGCCGTGGGCACCACGCGCACCGGCGGGCACGTTAGCATAGCCTCCACCGTGAGCATCGAGGTGCCCGACCCGCAAGACCCGAAGAAGAAAATCACCAAGACCTACACCGTGACCCGGGTGTCGGGCTTCAAGGGCAAGGGCATAAGTTCGGTGTCGATTCCCGGCACCGTCACCCACATAGCGCGCGTGGCGTTTCAAAGTTGCACCGAGCTGAAAAGCGTGAGTCTGCCCGCCGCGTTAAGCGAACTTGGCGAATCGGCGTTCTCGGGTTGCACAAGTCTTGGCGAGGTGTCGATACCCGCGGGCTGCATAGTGGGCGGCTACGCCTTCAGCGGCTGCACATCGCTCACCACTGCCACGTCGGTCGGGGTCGACTCCATTGGCAGCTCAGCCTTCATGGGCTGCACAAACCTCACACAGGGCATCAACCTGCCGCTCAAGTCGGGCAAGGGCATATACTCGCAGTGCACTTCGCTCAAAAGCAAACCCATAACAGAACACGGCATACCCGACCGCACATTCGAGGGCTGCACCTCGCTGCAAGTGAGTGAAATCAGAATGCTCGACGGGGCCAAGATAGGCATCGGAGCCTTCTCGGGCTGCAAAGCCATCACCGAAATTTACATCGACGGAGCCCCGGTGGGCGTCGGCGCTTTCGACGCCTGCACATCGCTCACCAAGGTCGAGTTTGGCGAGCGTGTGAACCGTATTGGCGAGGCTGCGTTCTATCGATGCCCGCTCAAGGCTGTGGTTTGCTATGCGTCGGAGCCCCCGGTGGCCTACAACGAAGGCATCGCCGCCTCTGCATTCTCATCGCTGCACTACAGCTCGGCCACGCTCTATGTGCCAGCCAACTGGATGAGCGTTTATGCCGCCACGCAGCCGTGGAAAAACTTCTTCACGATAAAGGCCATCACAGCCGGAATCGACAACACGCGGGCCGACGCTCCGCAAGTGGTGGCCGGTAAGGGCCGCGTTAAGGTGACTGGCGTCGACGCTGCCGAAATGGTGGAAGTGCTCGGCATGGACGGACGCCTCGTGGAGCGCACCACCGCCGCATCGCTGAGCCGCCTCACCCTCCCCGCAGGCCCCCACCTGGTGCGCTGCCGCGCCCTCACCGCCAAAGTCATTCTGTAAAGTTGAAAGTTGAAGGATTAAAGTTTAAGGTTGAGGGGTTAAGGTTGGGGGCGATGTGCCACAAATGAATTTGCAGCTGGCAAAAGCTCTGTCTCTCCCTACTTATTTTGGAGCCTCACTCTATCCACTTGCTGGGATTGCTACTTTTCGGGGGGCTCGGTGTAGAGGGCAGACATTTGGGCGATGGTGCGGGCCATGGTTTGGCGCAGCTCGGACGGGGAGAGCACTTCGAGGCAGTCGCCGTGCCACAACAGCTCTTGTACGAGGTCATCGGTGAGGCGCACGCTGAGCTCGAATATGCTGTGGTCGGCGGTGCGCTCCACTTCGCGCTGCGAGTGGTGCAGCGGCAGGTCGCGCAGATAGTTGGCCTGCCCGGCGCACACTTTGAGCCTGACGGAGCACACGTCGCAGTCGTCGGCCGGTATCACCCCAATGCAGCCGTCGAAGTAGTCCTGCGGGTTGAAGTCGGAGGGGTATTCAAAGGTGTGGCTCGACAGGCGGAACTGACGCATGCGGTCGAGGCAGAACACCAAATCGGTGTCCGAGGGCCACTGGCGGCCCACAAGATACCACCGCTGGCGGTAAAGCTTGACGCACAGCGGCATCACGTAGTGGTCGCGGGTGTCGCCGCGCCAATAGTTGTAGTAGGCAATGTGGATGAAACGATTGGCCTTCATGGCGCCAATTATCGGGTCGAGATACCGCTGGCCGCTGGGCACGTCGTCGAGCAGAATGCGGTGCTTTATCGAGCGGCTTTCGGCCAGCGAGTTACTAACCGCATAGGTGCTGAGCAGCCACTTCTCGATGCTGGCATGCTTCAGGTCGTCGGCATTGGATATGTAGTAGCGGTAGGGGGCCGACTTTTCGCACTCAATGACGAGGCCGAAGGTGTCGAGTATGTTCCACTTCCACTTCTGGAAGGTGCGCTTCAGCAGCGGTTCGCCGCAGCTGAGGTCAACGTTGTCCATCCAACGGCGGTTCAGCTCATCGAAGGTGATTTTGCGGGCGTTGAGGATTGTCTCCACAATCCACACAAGCTTATTTGTTTGGTTAAGTGCCATAGTGCGTTTTTTGATGTTTTTCGGCAAAAGTAGCGCAGGGGAGTGCCCTGCCGGGGCCTACCCTTCGAAAAAAGTTGGGCAACACTCCCCTACCCTATCGAGACTTCGCCGCACAGGGCCACCTGCATGTATTTTTTTACCGACGACGGCGGCAGACCCATGCCAAAGAGGTACATCAGTTTGGTGATGGCGGCCTCGCTGGTGATGTCGTGACCGCTCACCACTCCGGCATTGGCCAGACTGTTGCCCGTGTCGTAGAGGCCGGCGTGCACGCTGCCGTTGACGCACTGGGTGACGTTGACAATCACCACACCGCGCTCCACGGCCTCGCGAATGGCGGTGGTGAACCACGAATCGCTCGGACTGTTGCCCGCGCCGTAGGTTTTGAGCACTATGCCCTTGATGTGGGGCGTGGCCAGCAGGTGGCGCAGGGTGCTCTCGGTCATGCCGGGGTTAAGCTCGATAAACATCACGTCGGGGTCCATGTTGTAGCGCACCTTGAGCGGGCGCTTCGAGGGCGAGCGGTATAGGGCCTCGTCCTTGAAATATATGCCCAGACCTATGCGCGCCAGCTCGGGATAGTTGTTGCTCTTGAAGGCGTTGAAGTTGTCGGCGCTCATCTTGGTGCTGCGGTTGCCGCGCCACAGGTGGCTCTCAAACAATATGGCCACCTCCTGCACCATGGCCTGACCGCTTGCGTCGGTGGCCGCGGCCACCTGCAGGGCGGTTATCAGGTTTTCCTCGCCATCGGTGCGCACCTCGCCTATGGGCAGCTGCGAACCGGTGATAATCACCGGCTTGCTGAGGTTTTCGAGCATAAAGCTCAGCGCCGAGGCGGTGAAGGCCATGGTGTCGGTGCCGTGCAGCACCACAAAGCCGTCGTAAAGGTCGTAGCGCTCCTCGATGGCGCGGGCTATGTCGTGCCAGTGCGAGGGGTTCATGTTGCTGCTGTCGATGGGCGGATTGAACTGAATGTTGTCGATGTCATAATCCAGCTTCTTGATTTTTGGCACATTGTCGATGAGGTGCGAAAAGTCGAAGGGCTGCAAGGCTTTGGTGAGGGGGTTCTCGATCATGCCTATGGTGCCGCCCGTGTAGATTATGAGTATTTTAGGCTTAGCGGTGCTGTTACGTTTCATTGCGTGCGATTTGGCAAATTGTTATTACTATTCGCAAAGATAATAATAAAAAAGGGATTTCCTAACAGAAACCCCTTTGAATTAGAGATGCGTTGGTGTCAAAATGACAGCCGCGGCTTAATTGCTTAGTTGTGCAGGCCGCGCGAGCGCAAGTAGTTGAGCATCATTTGCGGGCGGTCGGTCTGGATAAGGTGGGCACCGAGGCGGTCGATGAGGTAGCCCCAGCCCTGGTCCATGCTCTTAAGCGTGGCATCGTCGTCGTGGCCTCCGGCCATGGTGTCCCACAGGGTGTTATACCAAATGAGGGTGCGGCCCGTGAGGCTGTGGGCCAGCTTCAGGGGCAGCTTGTTGGAGTCGGAGCGGAACAGCAGTTCGAATGCCACCGGGTGCAGCTTGGCAATGAACTCGTTGATGCAAGCCTCGGCCGTGTCGGTGTCGAGGTTGACGATGGGCATGTAGATGATGTCGTTGAGGTATTTGCCATAGAGCCTTTTCACCTCGTCGGGGCTCTTTTTGCCCTTCATCACTATCTGGCGCGTGGTGCCGGTCTTTTGAGCCAGGGCATACACCTGGTCGAAGTAGCGGTCGGCCTTGTCGAGGTTGAGCATCACACGGCCCTTGGCCATGAGCAGCACCTGCTCGAGCGTGGGCACCCGCTGGCCGGTGCGTATGCCGCAACCGTTGCGCAGGTGCAGCTTGGCGATGGAGTCGCTGGGCGTCTGGGCTATTTTGCCCTTGCCTGTGGTGGTGCGGTTGAGCGTGGGGTCGTGCATAAGGATCAGCACCCCGTCGGAGGTGCGCTGCAGGTCGAGTTCCACAATGTCGACTCCCATTTTAATGGCACTCTCAATTCCCTCGAGCGAGTTTTCGGGGAAGTTGCGCCAGTCGCCGCGGTGGGCGGCCACTATCACGCCGCTGCGGTCGCCGCTCAGCAGCCGCTGGCGAATACTGTCGGCGCGGGTCTGCGCCGCGGCCTGCATGGCGCACAGGGCCAGGCAGGCAAGCACTATCAGTTTTCCTATCTTTCTCATTTCTGTAGCAATCCGTTATTTTTGTTTCTTTTCGGCAGCGGCCTTGAAAGCCTTGTCGAAAAACACCATTTGATAGTCGAGCGAGTTGCACCAGTAGTCCCAGGTGTGGCGGCCGGGGCGAATGGTGTAGTCGTGATTGATTTTGCGGTCGAGCAGCACCTTGTGCAGATTGTTGTTCACCTTATAGAAGATGTCGTTCACACCGTCGTCGATGGTGATGTTCTGGGTGGTCTGCACCGTGGCGGCCAGATTGACGATGGAGTGCGATGCCCACAACTCTTTGTTGTCGTCGTAGTTGCCCAGGCGGTCTTTGATGTGCCAGCGCTCGGGAAACTTGGTGATGTCGACGCCGCCGCTCATGCAGCCAATGGAGTTGAACACGTCGGGGTGGCGCAGGCCCACCCACATGGCGCCGTGGCCACCCATGCTGAGGCCGGCAATGGCGCGCATCTCCTTGGTGGCCTTGGTGCGGTAGTGCGAGTCGATGTAGCTCACCAGTTCGCTGCTGATGTAGGTTTCAAACTGCATTTTGGGGTCGATGGGAGAGTCGAAATACCAGCTGTCCTGTCCGTCGGGGCACACAAATATCACGCAGTAGCGGTCGGCCAGCTCGTGCAAATCCTTCTTGCGCGGCCAGTTGCTGTAGTTGCCGTTGGCTCCGTGCAGCAGGTAGACCACGGGGTAGCGGTCGTTGGGCACATAGCGGTTGTAATACACCTCGGGCACAATCACCACATTCTTGATGGCGCGGCCCATTTTGGCGCTCATCACCTCGATGGTGTCGGCCGTGACTGCGCGCTTGGCGCGCACCTCGGTGCGTGCGCGGCCCTTCTGCACCCGCTTGGGGGCTGCATAGGCGCTGGCGCTGCCCGCCAACAGCAGCATGGCCATGGCGGCGAGCATGAATTTAATGCGTAATGGTTTCATATTCAGTGTTTGGTTTAATTAACAGCATTTGTTGCGGCAGCAGCCGCAGGCTATTGCCACCCCAAAGGTAGTAAAAAATAGCGGTTTTTGAATGGCAGTCGCGGCACAAGTGTTGCAAGTTGTGAAAAAAAGGCATACCTTTGCACCCACAAACCGCGCATATGGCGTAATTGGTAGCCGCGCTAGACTTAGGATCTAGTGACTAACGTCGTGTGGGTTCGAGTCCCTCTATGCGCACCATCAAAGCCAAGGCAGCCGCCCACCACCGCAGAGAGGGGCAGCTGCCTTGGCTGCTTTGGCGGTGTGGGGTATATTTTGTATCTTTGTAGAAGATAAGCTGCACCTCAGCAAAAAAGATCAAGCGAGCTTGATTTTTCTGCATTCGGTTTGCATTATCTTTGTAGAACTAAAGTGGCGGCCGGTGCCGCCCGCCGCATTATTTAATGAATAATAGCGTGTTGCACGCACTAAAGAAAGGTTATAATAGCATGTCAAGAAACGAAAAGGAGCTTGAAGGAGTGACGCTGCTGGGCAACCAGCACACCAAGTATGCCACCGACTATGCGCCCGAGGTGCTTGAGACGTTTGTCAACAAGCATCCCGAAAACGAGTATCTGGTGACGCTCGACTGCCCCGAGTTCACCACGCTGTGCCCCAAGACGGGCCAGCCCGACTTCGGGCACATCATCATCAGCTACATTCCGCGTGAGCGCATGGTGGAGAGCAAGAGCCTGAAGCTGTATCTGTTCAGCTTCCGCAACCACGGCGACTTTCATGAGGACTGCGTGAACATAATAATGAACGACCTCATAAAGCTGATGGACCCGAAATACATTGAGGTGGTGGGACTCTTCCGCCCGCGCGGCGGCATCTCGATTCTGCCCTTTGCCAACCACGGCGACGCCGACCACCAGGAGATGGTGCGCACCCGCCTGCTGGCCAGTTTCCGCAACAAATACTAACGCTTAATCATCACACACGCACAAGTTATGGCAAAAGATGCAGTTATAGTGATTTCGGGCGGCATGGACTCGGTGACCCTGCTGCACGAATACAAGGACCAGATAGGCCTTGCCGTGACCTTCGACTACGGCAGCACACAGAACGACCGCGAGCGGCAGTATGCCGTGCTGCACTGCAAGCGGCTGGGCATAAAGCACATAGTAATTCCGCTCGACTTCATGCACAAATACTTTAAGAGCGCGCTGCTCGAGAGCCCCGACGCCATACCCGAAGGCAACTACGACGACGACAACATGAAGTCGACCGTGGTGCCCTTCCGCAACGGCATTATGCTGGCCATTGCATGCGGCATTGCCGAGAGCAACGGGCTGAAGCGGGTGATGATTGCCAACCACGCCGGCGACCACACCATATACCCCGACTGCCGGCAGGAGTTTATCGACGCCATGTCGCACGCCATGCGCGCCGGCACCTACGAGGGCATCGAAATCTTCGCCCCCTACACGGGCATAAGCAAGACCGACATCGCACGCCACGGCAAGCGCCTGGGCATTGACTACAGCGAGACCTACTCGTGCTACAAGGGCGGCGCCAAACACTGCGGCAAGTGCGGCACATGCCGCGAGCGCCGCGAGGCTCTGCGCGACGCCGGCATAGCCGACACCACCGAGTATCTGAGCGACGCCGAGGACGACGGCGGCGGCAAGCAATAACTTACTTTTTTTTCCAACACACGACGAAACATGGGAATGTATTACGTGAAGAAAACGCTTGAGGTGTCGGCCAGCCACCAGCTGAGGCTCGACTACGAAAGCAAGTGCCAGAACCTGCACGGCCACAACTGGGTGATAACGGTGTATTGCCGCTCGCGCGAGCTCGACGCCAACGGCATGGTGTGCGACTTCTCAAAGATTAAGTCGCTCATCAAAAGCCACATGGACCACTGCAACCTCAACGAGCAGTTCAGCTTCAACCCCACCGCCGAAAACATTGCGCGCTGGATTGTGGACAATGTGCCCAACTGCTACAGGGCCGACGTGTGCGAGTCGCAGAACAACGAGGCAAGCTATGTGGACGATTAACGAGATTTTCCAGTCGCTGCAGGGCGAGGGCTACAACACGGGCACGGCAAGCGTGTTTGTGCGCTTCAGCGGATGCAACCTGAAGTGCAGCTTTTGCGACACCGCCCACCAGAGCGGCACGCCCATGTCGCTGCCGCAAATAGTCGAGGCCATAATGCAGTGGCCCAAGGCGCCGCTGGTGGTGCTCACGGGCGGCGAGCCGAGCCTGTGGGTCACCGCCGAGATGCTCACCGCCATCAAGAGGCTCACGGGCAAGCGCATTGCCATCGAAACCAACGGCACGCGTCCCCTGCCCGAGGGCATCGACTGGGTGACGCTGTCGCCCAAATTCACCTTTGAGGGCGGCGACGCGCTGCCCTGCGTGCTGCGCAGCTGCGACGAGCTGAAGGTGGTGTATTGCGGCCAAGACCTGTCGGTGTACGACGGCATTGAAGCCCGCCACCGCTTTTTGCAGCCGTGCTTTGTGGCCGAGGCCGAGCAGTGCCGGCGCAACGCGGAGGCGTGCGTCGAGGCCGTGCTCTCCCACCCCGAGTGGCGGCTGTCGCTGCAAACCCACCGCATGCTCAACATCCGTTGAGCGCCAATAGTGCCTTGAAAAACTTTTTTTCATTTTTTTGCTTAAATTCTTTGGCGATTAATTAAAATTACCTAATTTTGCGTGCTTTTTCCAATTTAGCAGCAGGCCAGAGTGCGGCAGCTTAATTGACTGGGCCATGAGAAGTCGCGTTGGGCTGTGGAGCCCCATAATTAACCTCTCATTGTGAAAGACATATTATAAATCAACACTTTAACGGGAGAGCGGGTCTCTCAAAACTGCGGTAGCAATCACAGGCTTTTTCTTGTGAGGCTTTTTGCGTCTATGCCATTAGGCGGCTTGGCCGGCAGAAAACATTTTTTCTTGATTGCCACCGAAACATGTCTCACGTAATGAGTCATGCAGGAATTAACTTTGCAACAGTAACAACACACAAACTCTATTTGCGTTATGGAAAATGAAACGAAGAGCACCCTCTACAAGCAAAAAGAACCGGCATTGCCAAGCGACGCCACCCTCGGCAGCTGCCTCGAGCTTATAGCCGAGGCGGCCAAGGACAGCAAGCTCGGCCAGGAGCTGTTTGACAACTACCGCGAGCACATAGCCTACGTGGGCGGCCGCCTGGGTCTGGCCGACGATGCCGTGGTGCTGCTGGCAGTGCTAATCAACAGGGCCTACGACTACACGATCGACATGGAAGACATTATGAAAGACCTCGATTGCACCTACCTCACCATAGTCAAGCACTTCGCAGCCATCAAGCAGTTGAGGGAGGCAAAATACCTCAAGGGGCAGCTGGAAGCCGACGACTCCGACGACATTTCGTTTAGCGTGCCTGGAAAAGTGGTTACGGCCATATCCAACGACAAGCCATACGTAGATGACCTGAGCGGGCTGAGCCAGCAGACCCTGTTAGAGCGCATCCAGGCGCTATACAAGGACAATTGCGATGATAAAATCACCCACGAAGAATTCCTAAAATGCGTCAACGAATTGTTTGACAGCAATCCAGAATTGGAGTTGGTGAAAGCATTCAAAAAAATGGAGTTAGACGTCGGCTGCTCGTATTCAGAAGGCACTGCGTTTCTTGGATTCTGCTACTTCACCTTGTATGAAAACTACGATGACGGCAAAATAGGGTTCAGCAAAATGAGGCAAAGCGAGAAAGCTTATTTTGTGGAAGACTACTCATCGTGGCTGAGCCTTACATACGATTTGCTGGACAAAGGCCTGATACAGCATGCGTTCAGCGATGGCATGGCCGACGCCAACCGCTTCTGTCTCACGAGCAAGGCCCGCGCCGAATTCCTTGCAGGCACCGAGGCCGCCAAGGGCAAGGCCCTCGGCCACACGCTCAAGGCCGCCGACATTGCCGAAAAAGACCTCTTCTACAACGGCAAGGAGGCCGCTGACATCGAGCGTCTGCACTCGCTCATTGCGCCCGACCGCTTCGGCCAAGTGCAGCAGATGCTGGCCAGCAGCGGAATGCGCACGGGCTTCGCATGCATGTTCTATGGCTCGCCGGGCACGGGCAAGACCGAAACGGTGCTGCAGCTGGCGCGCCGCACCGGGCGCGACATTATGCAGGTCAACGTCACCGACATACGCAGCAAGTGGGTGGGCGACAGCGAGCGCAACATAAAGGAGGCCTTCGACCAGTATAACGCGCTGTGCGAATCGCGCGAAGTGGCGCCAATACTGCTCTTCAACGAGGCCGACGCAGTGCTGGGCTCGCGCATCAAGGGCGCGCAAAACGGCGTGGACCGCATGGAAAACTCCGTGCAAAACATAATTCTGCAAGAAATGGAGAAGCTGAAGGGCATAATGATTGCCACCAGCAACCTCAACGAAAACTTCGACCCCGCCTTTGAGCGGCGCTTCCTCTACAAGATAGAGTTTCTGCGCCCCAGCGCCAACGTGCGCCGCAACATATGGAAGTCGATGATTCCCGACCTCACCGATGAGGAGGCCCTCACGCTGGCCGGCCGCTACGACTTTAGCGGCGGCGAAATTGAAAACGTGGCCCGCAAACTGCTGGTGGAGCAGCTGCTGAGCGCAGGCAGCCCCGTGCCCACAGTGCAGCTTGTGGCCAAGATATGCGACAGCGAGGGCACAAGCACCATAAAGCGTGCCGTGGGCTTCTGACACCGGCGCCAGTCTTAATTCCTTAATACCACTCTCGGCCGTGGAAGCACACGCGCACGCGCCGGCCCCAAGGCTTCACAGCCGCGGGGCCGGCTTTTTTCTTATGGCATGCGGTCAGCCCACCACAAACTTGAGCACAAACAGCAGCGCCAGCACCACCAGTGTGGCGTTGAGGTCGCGCCGCTGGCCCGTGCAGGCCTTCATCACCACATAGCTGAGAATGCCCAGGCATATGCCGTCGGCAATGGAGTAGCACAGCACCATGGTGATCATGGTGATAAACGAGGGTAACGACTCGCTGACGTCGCTCAGCTCAATCTTCTTAACTGAGTCGATCATGAGCACGCCCACCATGACCAGCGCGCCGCTGGTGGCGGCCGACGGAATGAGCAGGAACAGCGGCGACAGCAGCAGCGACACCACAAACAGCAGTCCGGTCACCAGCGAGGTAACGCCCGTGCGGCCGCCCTCGGCTATACCCGAGGCACTCTCGACGTAGGTGGTCACCGTGCTGCTGCCCAGCATGGTGCCAAAGGTGGTGCCCAGAGCGTCGCTGAGCATGGCCTCCTTCACGCGCGGAATGGTGCCGTCGGGGCGCACCACGCCAGTTTTCTCGGCCAAGCCCACCAGGGTGCCCACAGTATCGAAAATATTGATTATCAGCAGTGAGAATATCACCAAGAACATATTCAGGTTGAAGAAGCCGCTGAAGTCAAACTTGCAGAATATCGGGGCCACCGAGTGAGGCGCCGACACGGGTAGCCATCCGCTGGGCATCTGCGTCACGCCCATGGGAATGCCCACAAGCGTGGCCACCACTATGGCTATGAACAGCGCGCCCTTCACGCGGCGGGCCATGAGCACGCCGCTAAGCACTATGGCCAGTATGCCCAGCAGGGCCTCGGGGGTGAACTGGCCCAGAGCCACAAACGTGTCGGGGTTCGACACCACAATGCCAGCATTCTTAAGTCCGATGAATGCGATGAACATGCCTATGCCGGCCGAGATGGAGTAGCGCAGATTGCGCGGAATGCTGTCGAGAATGCGCTCGCGCACATTCAGGAAGGTGATGAGTGTGAATATCACGCCCTCCACCAGCAGCGCGGCCAGCGACTGCTGCCACGTGAGGTGCATGGCCTGGCACATGGTGAAGGCGAAAAATGCATTGAGGCCCATGCTCGGAGCCTGCGCAAACGGCAGCTTGGCCATGAAGGCCAGCAGCAGAGTGGATATGGCCGCCGCCAGCGCGGTGGCAGTGAACAGCGCACCCTTGTCCATGCCGGTGGTGGCCAGAATGGCTGGGTTGACAGCGAGAATGTAGCTCATTGTCAAGAACGTGGTGGCTCCGGCCACCACCTCGGTGCGGATTGTGGTTTTTGAAGCGTCAAAACCAAGAGCTTTAGTCAAGAAATTCATCAAACAGTATTTTTAAGTCACATCATTTCGAAACTGCAAAATTCTATCAATCTCGGCACATGTCCAAGCAAAATCGCAAAAAACGCACAATCAAGCGCAAAAAA
Source organism: Wujia chipingensis (assembly GCA_963655175.1). Taxonomy (GTDB): domain Bacteria; phylum Bacteroidota; class Bacteroidia; order Bacteroidales; family Muribaculaceae; genus Sodaliphilus. The sequence continues at coordinate 21,835 of CAVKDU010000021.1, forward strand.
CCGCCGAAACACACCAAAAGCTCAAGCAGTTTGTGGCGCAAGAGCATGTGAGCATTCGATTCCGGGCAAACAGTTTGATAGTTTACCACAAGTTTGGCCGCAAAATCACAAACAGACTTGGTGTTCTTTTTTTATAAATCTCGATTTTACGAGTTAACTACGCTAAAAGCCTATGCACATTACATTTAGCACACCAAATTTCGCTTAACGAACAAATTCATTTGTAATTTTAGAGGCATTTCATTTGTAATTTTGGAGGTGATTTGTTTTCAATTTTGGATGTGTGGGGGGGTATGAGCTTGGGCTGCGGGTGAGGGTTACTTCCAGAGCCACACTTTGTGCAGCATGTGGCCGGCGAAGCTGATGGCGGCCTTAAGCGGACGCGTGCTGAGCGACTTGCCGGCTATGATGAGCATCACAGCCACCAATATCAGCACTATGCCCACTGCCAGGCGCATGGTGAACGGTTCGCCAAACACGCCTATGCCTATCACCACAGCGGTGAGGGGCTCGAGCGCGCCCATGATGGCGGTGGGCGTCGACCCGATGAGGCGCACCGACACGGTCATCAGCACCAGCGACATGATGGTGGGCAGCACCGCCAGCATCAGCGCCGGAGTCCACTGGCTGGCGCCATGCAGCCACTGCAGGCTGTTGCCGCTAACGGCGGCGTAGGCGGCCACTGTGGCCACCGCGCCCAGCAGCACATAGAATGTGAGCGCAAACGACGACAGGCGCAGCGACGAGCGGTTGACCACCACGATGTAGATGGCGTAGGACAGCGACGACACCAGCACCAGCACTATGCCGAAGGCGCTCACGGCCTTGCCGCCGTCGCCGTTGGACAGCAGCACTATGCCGCAAAGGGCGAGTCCTATCGACACCACGGTGGACGCGGTGAGCCGCTCTTTGAAAAACACGGTCATTATCACGGCCACCATCACCGGATACACAAACAGTATGGTGGAGGCCACGCCGGCATCGAGATAGTGGAAACTGACAAACAGCGTGAGCGACGACACGGCAAACAGCACCCCAAGGGGCAGCAGCAGGCACAGCTGCCTGGCGGTGACGGCCAGGCTTTGCCTGCGCACGACCATTATAATGGCCATGAGCAGTGCCGCCACGGCAAAGCGGTAGAACAGCACCGACTGCGGCCCTATGCCCTGCGCATACAGCGGCAGCGCACCCAGCGGGTTGGTGCCATAGCACACTGCGGCCACGATGCCGCAAATGCTTCCTTTAACTTTCGGATTCATCTTAAGAAGAAAATCATTTAATCTTGCGGTGCGGCGCAAGCCGGCACGCACTGCGCCGGAGCCACAGGGCCGCAGTGTGTGGCGGCCTCCGCTGCTCCGGCGCAGAAAAGTCATTAAAAGCTATGCTCAGTTGCGCTTGGGCGCGAGTTCAAACTTGGGCACTGCCACCAGCTTGATGTCGAACTGCAGCATTGAGTATGGCTTGATGACACCCGTAGAGGCCGCCTTGTAGGCCAGCTTGTAAGGGATCACCACACGCACGCTGTCGCCAATGTGCATCTTGGTGATGGCCACAGCCCAACCCTCGATGATGGAGGAGTTGAGCCGGCAACGGAACAGGCTATCGCCCGGCACGGTGTTGAGATACGACGAGTCGAACGGGGTGGCGTTGTAGAGCTGTCCGCGATACTTCACGTCGACCTGCGACGAGTAGAGCGGGCTGATGTTGGCCCGAGTCTTGCTGGTGTCGTTGAACCAGTGCATCAGCACCTTGGCGGTGGGGTCCCAGTCGGCGGTCACCTCCTGATAGAAGTTGCTGCCGTCGTCGGCCTTGAGGCTTTGCTGCTGCTCATACCAGGCAATGTTGGCGTTGCGCCAGTCGGCATACTTATCGTCGTCATCATCGCCTATGCACGAGCTGAGCATGCTGCCAATCACAGCCGCCATGAGCAATGCAAATATTGGAAATCTTTTCATCTAAATGTTTCTGTCTGTTACACAAGTTTCTTAAGCAGATTGTTGAGGCTGCAGTCCTCGCCTATAATTGCGGGCAGATCGGCAATGGCCACGCGCTTCTGCTCCATGGTGTCGCGGTCGCGCAGGGTCACGGTGTTGTCTTCCAGCGTCTGGCCGTCGACGGTGATGCAGTAGGGGGTGCCGATTGCGTCCTGACGGCGGTAGCGCTTGCCAATCGAGTCCTTCTCGTCGTAGCGGCAGGCGAAGTCGAAGCGGAGCACGTCCATAATCTCGTGAGCCTTCTCGGGCAGACCATCTTTCTTCACCAGCGGCAGCACGGCGCACTTAACGGGAGCTATGGCCTTGGGCAGGTGCAGCACCACGCGCTTGTCGCCGCCCTCAAGCTGCTGTTCGTCGTACGACGAGCAGAGCACCGACAGGAACATGCGGTCCACGCCAATCGACGTCTCAATGTCGTAGGGGGTGTAGCTCTTGTTGAGTTCGGGGTCGAAATACTGAATTTTCTTGCCCGAGAACTTCTCGTGCTGGCTCAGGTCGAAGTCGGTGCGGCTGTGGATGCCCTCCACCTCCTTGAAGCCGAACGGCATCTGGAACTCGATGTCGGTGGCGGCGTTGGCATAGTGCGCCAGCTTCTCGTGGTCGTGGAAGCGATACTTCTCGTCGCCCAGGCCCAGGGCCTTGTGCCACTTGAGGCGGGTCTGCTTCCAGAACTCAAACCACTTCATCTCCTCGCCGGGACGCACGAAGAATTGCATCTCCATCTGCTCGAACTCGCGCATGCGGAATATGAACTGGCGAGCCACAATCTCGTTGCGGAAGGCCTTGCCTATCTGGGCAATGCCGAAGGGGATGCGCATGCGGCCCGTCTTTTGCACGTTAAGGAAGTTCACGAATATGCCCTGCGCGGTCTCGGGGCGCAGATACACATCCATGGTGCTGTCGGCGCTCGAGCCCATCTGGGTTTTGAACATCAGGTTGAACTGGCGCACGTCGGTCCAGTTTTTGGTGCCCGAAATGGGGTCAACTATTTCGTAGTCGAGAATTATCTGCTTCAGTTCCTTGAGGTCGTTGTCGTTCATCGCCTTGCTGTAGCGCTCGTGCAGTTGGTCGCGCTTCTGCTGGTGTTCGAGCACGTGGGGGTTGGTCTTGCGGAACATGGCCTCGTCAAACTTGTCGCCAAAGCGCTTAGCGGCCTTGGCCACCTCCTTGTTGATTTTGTCGTCAAACTTGGCAATCTCGTCTTCGATCAGCACATCGGCGCGGTAGCGCTTTTTGCTGTCGCGGTTGTCAATCAGGGGGTCGTTGAATGCGTCGACGTGTCCAGAAGCCTTCCAGATAGTGGGGTGCATGAATATGGCCGAGTCGATGCCCACGATGTTGTCGTGCAGCAGCGTCATAGCCTCCCACCAGTAGCGCTTGATGTTGTTTTTCATTTCCACGCCATTCTGGCCGTAGTCATACACGGCGCCCAGGCCATCATAGATCTCACTTGACGGAAACACAAAACCATATTCCTTGGCATGTGATACAATTTTCTTGAATACGTCTTCTTTCTGTGCCATTTTTGCTGTTAGTTTTTTATGCTGCGGCAGCGGTCCTAGCCGCGCCGAGAATGAATTTTCGCTATTTAAGGTGCAAAGTAAGCGATTTTTTTCGATTTTATTTGTATTTTTGCTAACCGATTATTTTTAATTATAGTAAAATAAACATAATGCGCCGGCCCGTGAGGCGCGGCTTGGAGCCCGCCAGCGGCTTGCAGCCGCATCACCAGCCAGCGCACACACTGCATATATGAAAGATTTTGACGAAAAGCCCGAAGCACACAGCGGCGACGACCAGAGCGCGACCCAGCCCGAGCGCTCCACCTACAAGGTACAGAAGGACAAGAAGCTGCAACTGTCGGGAATGTATGAAAACTGGTTTCTCGACTATGCGTCCTACGTGATTCTGGAGCGCGCCGTGCCCCACATCGAAGACGGCCTGAAGCCCGTGCAGCGGCGCATATTGCACTCAATGAAGGAGCTCGACGACGGGCGGTTTAACAAGGTGGCCAACATTGTGGGCAACACCATGCAATACCACCCCCACGGCGATGCCTCGATATGCGACGCACTGGTGCAGCTGGGCCAAAAAGACCTGCTGGTGGACACGCAGGGGAACTGGGGTAACATTCTCACCGGCGACGGCGCGGCAGCGTCGCGTTACATCGAGGCGCGCCTGTCGGAATTTGCCCTCGAAACGGTTTACGACCCCAAGGTGACCGACTGGACCACCAGCTACGACGGCCGCAAAAAGGAGCCCATAACCCTGCCCGTGAAGTTCCCGCTGCTGCTCGACATGGGCGCCGAGGGCATAGCCGTGGGCCTGAGCTGCAAAATTCTGCCACACAACTTCAACGAAATCATCGACGCCGCCGTGAGCTATCTGCACGGCGAGCCGTTTCAGCTGTACCCCGACTTCCCCACCGGCGGCTACATCGACGTGAGCAACTACCGCGACGGCGAGCGCGGAGGCAGCGTGCGCGTGCGCACCAAAATCGAGAAGCGCGACAACAAGACCCTGGTGGTGCGCGACCTGCCCTATGGCAAGACCACCAGCACGCTGATTGAGTCGATATTGCGCGCCGGCGAGAAGGGCAAGATAAAAATCCGCAAGGTGGAAGACAACACCTCGAAAAACGCCGAAATCATAGTGCATCTGCAGCCAGGCACGTCGAGCGACAAGGCCATCGACGCGCTGTATGCCTTCAGCGACTGCGAAATCAGCATTTCACCCAACTGCTGCGTGATTAAGGACGAGAAGCCGCAGTTCCTCACCGTGAGCCACCTGCTGCGCTTCAGCGTGGACAACACCAAGGAGATATTGCGCAAAGACCTCGAAGTGGCAAAGGCCGAGACGCTGGAGTCGCTGATGTTTGCCTCGCTCGAAAAGATATTCATCGAGGAGCGCATCTACAAAGACCGCGAGTTTGAGCAGGCCAAGGACGAAGACACCGTGGTGGCCCATGTGGACCGCCGCCTTGAGCCGTTCAAGCCCAAGTTCTACCGCGAGGTGACGCGCGACGACATACTGCGCCTGCTCGAGATAAAGATGAAGCGCATCACGCGCTTCGACAGCAGCAAGCAGGACAACTACATAGCCACCCTCAACGACCGCCTTGCCGACATCGACTACAAGCTGGGCCACCTGGTGGAGCACGCCATCAACTGGTATGAGGGCCTGAAGAAGAAATACGGTGCGCAGCACCCGCGTCTCACCACCATACGCGACTTCGACACCATAGTGGTGGCCAAGGTGGCCGAGGCCAACGAGAAACTATACATCAACCGCCAGGACGGCTTCATAGGCACCGGGCTCAAGAAGGACGAGTTTGTGTGCAACTGCTCGGACCTCGACGATGTGATAATATTCTACAAAAACGGCACCTACAAGGTGATTAAGGTGGGCGACAAAATATATGTGGGCAAAAACGTGCTCTACCTCAACGTGTTTAAGCGCAACGACGAGCGCACCATCTACAACGTGCTCTACCAGGACGGCAAGGGCGGCACCACCTACATGAAGCGCTTTGCCGTGACCGGCGTGACGCGCGACAAGGAATACGACCTCACGCAGGGCAAGCCGGGCAGCAAGGTGCTGTGGTTCTCGGCCAACCCCAACGGCGAGGCCGAGGTGCTGCGCATCACGCTCAAGCCCAAGTTCAGGCTCAAGATATTGCAGTTCGACATCGACCTGGCCGACCTGGCCATCAAGGGCAAGCAGGCCCGCGGCAACATTGTGACCCGCAACGAGATTCACCGCGTGTCGCTAAAGGAGCACGGTGTGAGCACGCTGGGCGACCGCGAGGTGTGGTTCGACCCCGACATTCTGCGCCTCAACTACGAGGGCCACGGACGCTCGCTGGGCAAGTTTGGCGGCGACGACCGCGTGCTGGTGATAATGCGCAGCGGCGACTTCTACACCACCACCAGCGACGCCAGCAACCACTACGACGAGGGCATACTGCTGATAGAGAAGTACGACCGCTCACGCGTGTGGACCGCCGTGGTCAACGACGCCGACAAGGGCCACCTCTACCTGAAGCGGTTCACCCTTGACGACAGCAACCGCAAGCAGACCATGCTGGGCGGCAACCCCGACTCCGAGTTGCTGCTGCTCAGCTGCGAGAAGCATCCGCGCTTTGAGGTGACCTTCGGCGGCAGCGACGCCTTCCGCCCCGCGCTCACCATCGATGCCGATGAGTTCATCGGAGTGAAGTCGGTGAAGGCCAAGGGCAAGCGCATAAGCAACTACAAGATCGACCACGTGACCGAGATTGAGCCGCGCCACGACGAGGCCGACGACGAGCAGCAGCAAGCCGCCATTGCCGATGTCGAGGGGGCCGACTCGAGCGAGACGATTGACGCCAAGGAGCAAATCAACCAAAACGACGTGCGCGACAAGCTCACAGGACAGACGCGACTCTTTGCTGATGAAGACGAAAACGACAACAATGACAACGGCGATAAGGGCACTGGTGCTGACGGCGGCGGCATTTAGCGCCGCGCCACTCGCACTGGCGCAGACCGAGGCGGCCGACAGCACGCACGGCGCCATGGATCGGCCTGTGATGTCGGTGTTCACGGCCGAGGCCGGGCACGCGTCGCAGCTCGACACCTATGTGAGCCCCGTCACCTACCGCGGCGCAGCCATGCGTCTGGGCTACGAGCGCATGCAGGCCATGCGCTTCAGCCCGCTCAAATGGGTTATGCAGGTGGAGGCCGGAGTGGAATACGACCTCACCCACAACCCCGCCGGCAACCACACGAGCCACGCACTGGCCGCCGACGCCAAGTGGGCCATGCTGCACCGCATAGGCCGCACGCCGCTGCCTGGGCTGCAGTTTCAGGCGGGATTCTCCACGCAGCTGCGCGGCGGCGTAATCTACAACCCCATCAACTCCAACAATGTGGTGGCTGCAAAAATCCATTGGAGCGTGGGAGCCACAGCGCTGGCCGCCTACACGGTGAACCGCGGCGGGCGGGTTCCCGTCACGCTGCGCTACCAGGCCACGCTGCCAGTGGCGGGCGTGTTTTTCTCGCCCGAATACGACGAGAGCTACTACGAGATTTACGTGGGCAACCGCAAGGGGCTGGCCAACTTCGGCTGGTGGGGCAACCGCTTCGACATGACCAACCTGCTGACGGCCGACCTGCATCTGGGCGGCACGGTGCTGCGCGTGGGCTACCGGGGCCGCATCGAAACGTCGTGGATAAAAAACATCAACACCCACATATTCACCCACTGCGTGGTGCTGGGCATTGGCGGCGAGTGGCTGTCGCTGAGCCGCGGCAAAGCCTCGCGCCAGCGCGTGGCAAGCGCAATATACTAAACTGAGACTACAATGGCAATACTCAACAAATGGCGCAAGGCCCTGACGGCCGCCCTGGCAACCGTGGCAATGGCCGCGGCACTCACGCCGCTGCAGTCGTGCCACGACCATGAGGAGTGGACCAACGACGCCTATGGCAACTTCGACGCGCTGTGGACCATTCTCGACGAGCACTACAGTTTTTTCGGCTACAAGCAAGTCGACTGGAAGGCCACAGGCGAGCGCTACCGAGCCAAGATATTTCCGGGCATGACGAGCCAGGAGCTGTTTGGGCTGTGCTCCGACATGCTCAAAGAGCTTAAGGACGGGCACACCAACCTGATTTCGGCCAGCGATGTGTCGCGCTACTGGATTTGGGAGAAATATCCAGAGAACTACGACCAGCGGCTCATCGACGAGCACTACCTCAACTTCGACTACCGCCGCGCCTCGGGCATAAAATACCAGATATTGCCCAACAACTACGGATACATGTATTATGGCGACTTCAGCAGCGCCATAGGCGAGGGCAACCTCGACGCCATTCTCAGCTACCTGGCCAGCAGCGACGGTCTGGTGATAGACGTGCGCAGCAACGGCGGCGGCTACCTGACCAACGTGGAGAAGCTGGTGGGGCGCTTCATCACCGAGCGCACCCTGGCCGGCAGCATAACGCACAAGACGGGGCCGGGCCACGAAGACTTTGCCAAGCCCTACACCTACTACTTCAGCCCCACCAAGGGGCGCGTGCACTACACCAAGCCCGTGGTGGTGCTGGCCAACCGCGGCTCGTATAGCGCGACCAACAATTTTGTGTCGATAATGAAAAGTCTGCCGCAGGTGAAGGTGGTGGGCGACAGCACCGGCGGCGGCTGCGGACTGCCGTTCACCGCCGAGCTGCCCAACGGGTGGAGCGTGCGCTTCTCGTCGTGCCCCATCTCTGGGCCCGACGGGCAGATGACTGAATTCGGCGTAGCCCCTGACGTGAAGGTGGACATGGACAGCGCCGACCGCCAGCGAGGCATCGACACCATACTTGAGCGCGCATTTGCCGTGCTCGACGCCATGTGCAGCGGCCACACCAGCGGCAGCACGCGCTGATCAGTTTTTCTATCTCTATTTTTTCACACTTGGAAAATGGTGAAATTCACCTTGCCATAGGTGCGGTGCTGCATAAACTGCGGCAGCGCGCTGAAGTCATTGTGCTTCGAGTGCTCCACCACCACTATGGTGCCCTCTTTCACCATGTCGGAATTCAAGATAAGGCCCGGCAGCTCGGGCAGGTTAGGCAGGTCGTATGGCGGGTCGGCGAAGACGATGTCGAACTTGCACGTGCATGAGCCTATGAAGCGGAACACATCGCCCCTGACCTGCGTAAGGTTGTCGTCGCCAAGCAGTTTTTTCACCTTGGTGATGAAGTTGAACTGCGTGGTGGCCTTCTCAACGCTGGTCACTGAGGCGCACCCGCGCGACAGGAATTCGAAACTCATTGCCCCGGTGCCCGAAAACAGGTCGAGTGCCGTGGCACCCTCAAGGTCGATGAGGTTTTCAATCACATTAAAAATGCTCTCGCGCGCATAGTCGGTGGTGGGGCGCGCGGTTATGTTGGTGGGCACGTCGAAGCGGCGGCGCCCGTATTTTCCTCTTATTATTCGCATAGTGCAAGCAGTATTAATTCAAGTGGGGCCTTCACGGCATCGCGCCCAATGCGCAGGGCTGCAGCAGGGAATATGGCCGGCATCACATAGCTCACATATTTCCGCAGCATCGGCGCTGTGGCCTCGCGCATGGCGCGGCTGCCAGTGATCTGCACCTCGTCGTTGAGGCTGTCGAAGCCAAGGCTGCTCCAGGCGTGCAAAGCATAGAACGCCGCATCGGCCGGCGAGCGGAACGTGAACGTGTTGGCCATGGCAAAGCGGCCGTGGCTGAAGGCCGCCAGATCCATGGTCTGGCCGTCGGGGTCGTAGTTGATGTGCAGGCGCGACATGCCCGAGCCCTCGTTGAGCCGGGCAAAATGCTCGCAAATCGGATACAGCCTGTGCACCACCCGCGGCTGGAAAAACGTGCGCCGCAAAAAGGCGTCGAGTCCCTTCGGCACCTCAAAGGCCACCGCGGCTCCGCACCGCGGCATCGGGCAGAAGGCGCACTCCACCGCGGCGTTGCCGCCGGTGCCGAAGGCGGCGTCGAGGGCCAGCTGCGCGCTGCTTGAGCCATCGGGGGCGGCAGCGTCGTCGGCCGAGAAGTCGGGTGGCAGCATCACAAAGTGCTGCGAGTCGACCACCACGCTCACCTCCTTGAACTCGCTGAGCAGCAGCTGGTGGTCGTAGACCGCGGCCTCAACCGCCTTAAGCTGCGACCCTGCCGAGAGGTCGAGTGCGATGGTGCGCGAAATCAGCGAGTTGGCCTGCGCCTTGGAATACAGCACCACCTTAAGCTGCTCGCCGGTGATGTGCAGTTCAAGCGACCACAACTCGGTGTGGTCGATATTGATGTCGCTTGTTGTGCCTGAAATGTCGCTCATGTCAATTGTTAGCTGTTGGCCATGCCGCAATGCGCGGCATGGGGACTGCAAAGTTACTGAAAAAAACGCATTTTCGCCCCACCCCGCGGCATTTATGCCCGCTCCGGGACACGACTTGTGCCGCAATGTGTGGTTCTTTTTTGTAACAATTCGGTAAAAAGCCACATAAGGGCACTGCCGATAGCGGCTTTTTTGCTACTTTTGCACAAGTGCAAGCAGCCATATCAGCATCGTAGCGCTGCATCGACTATTTTTGCAAACTATGCCACAATCACAGTAAAAACCCGTTGCATGACTGGAGGATACTTGATCTTTTTCACCGAGGGGCTGTGCCTAATGTTTTTCACGCTCACCTCTGTCCTTTTTCTGGCCTACAACCAAGGCCGGCTGAGGAAACTCATGGCCGGATGCCTGGCATTCTGGGTGCTGCTGCACCTAAAGGAGGTGTTTGTGGTGACGCACTTCGACTTCACTCTGATGGAGGTGGAGCGCCTGCGCAAGTGCCTCGACGTGCTGGCGGTGCCCACATGCGCCTTTGTGGGCATCGAGCTGCTGCGGCCGGGGTGGTTCAACGCGCGCCGCTGCGCGGCCCACATGGCCTCGTTTGCAGCCATGAGCGGCACGGCCATATACACCGGCAGCATGACGGTGTACTACGTGATGCTGGTGGCGGTGGTGGTGTATGGCGTGAGCCTGTCGGTCTACGGGCTGGTGCAGATTCCGCGCTACAACCGCAATCTAAAGGACATATATTCGTTTACCGACGACGTGAGCCTGCAGTGGCTGGTGACGGTGCTTGTGATTTTCATATCGATGCTGATGCTGTGGCTTGTGGCCAGCTACACGCTCGATCTTGAGGCCGACAGCCTGTTTCACCTGCTGTCGATGACTCTGTGGGCCATTGTGGCCTACTACGTGAGCCGTCACGCCAACATGAAGCCGGCCGACCTTGAGCCCGAAGCCGAGACCAGCGCCATTCCGGCCGCCGACGCCGGCACGCAGCCTGCCACCGACGAATTTGAGGCGCGGCTGCTGCACGACTTCGTAGACCGCGAGGAATACCTAAAACCGCAGCTGAAGCTGGCCGACATGGCCCGCACGCTGGGCACCAACCGCACCTATCTGAGCAACTACCTCAACAGCATAAAGCGCACCACATTCTACGACTACGTGAACGACCTGCGGCTGCGGCACTCCTGCCGGCTGCTGCTTGAAAGCGACCTCACACTCGACGTGGTGGCCGAGCGCAGCGGATTCAATTCGCTGAGCACGTTCAGGCGCGTGTTTGCCAAGCGCATGGGCATGACGCCCAACGCCTACCGCCAGAGCCACAGCGGCAGGCACTGACCGCCGCCACCCCTGTGCAGAGTCGCATAAAAGCCGCTCCATCTCTCCCATCGAAAAGGGACCGAAGTGGAGCGGCCAAACATACATTCAATTCTGTTTGTTTTTCCTAAGGCATCTAAATTTAAAGCGATTCAATGTTACGATTGTGTGCATAAAACTGCATCCAAAAGCTACTCGGATATATGTGTGTGCGCTTTTGGGCTGCATTGTACCCATATAACGCCCCTCAGCGCCGAATTATTGCCCGCATCGCTGAAAAAAAGCGCCGCAAAATCCATGCATAGCGGGAGCTTCACATATAGCACCGGCTCCAATATGTACCCGTTTTGCCCGTTTTGGGTACATTTCATTTCTTCAGATCGGCGAGGCGCTTTGCATCGCCCACTATCCACAGCACGTCGCCGGCGGCAAAGGCCACGTCGGGCGTGGGGGCCAGATAGTTGTCGCCTGCGCGCTGCACTGCCACCAGCAGCGACGCGTAGTCTTCGCGCAGCCGCGCCTGAGCAAGGGTCTTGCCCACAAGCGGCGAGGCTTCGCTAATGGCGAAGTGCATGAAGCGGGCCTCGCCGGCCGGCGCCGACTGCTGCTGGCCCTTGTCTTCAACAATGGGCAGCAGACCCTGAATCTGCTCGTCGTTGCCTATCACGCCTATCACGTCGCCTGGAAACACGCGGGTGTCGCCAGTGGGCACGGGATAAAGCACCGAGTTGCGCTGAATGTTGACCACGTTCACGCCATAGCGGCGGCGCAAGTCGGCACTCTTCAGAGTTTCGCCCACAAATGGGCAGCCGTAGCCCACGCGCATGTAGGCCAGGTGCATGTCGCTCACCAGATTGTTGTCGCGGCCGGTGCGGTGGTTTTCGCGCTCGTTGGCGTTGCTTATGAAGCGGCGCTCCATGTCGCGCATGCGCCGCGTGAGCCGCGGCGACAGCAGCACGGTGAACATCAGTGTCAGCGTCACGGCGGTGGTCACGGCGGTGGTGCTGCGGTAGATGCCATACAGCTCGCGGGTGACAAACATCATCGACACCACCGTGCCCAGCAGGCTCATCATGATGAGCGGCACATAGGTCACACGGCCGCTCACGGCCACCAGGCGCTTGCGCTCGTCGGCGTGCGTGCTGGGCAGAATTATGGCGTAGAGAAACGGCGACATGGCGGCTATGGTGCTGGCCACGCCCACCAGGCGGCCCATGTCGCGTCCCAACAGCTGACGCATGAGCGGCACCCAGTAGGTGTGGCTCACCACTATCAGGGCTATGACGATGACTGAATACAGCACCAGGCGCAGGGCATAGCGCTTAAACACCGTGCGCCACAGCTGGCGTGTCTCCGACGTCTCGCTCTCGGTGGCGTTTTTGCTGTAGCCCTCAAGCAGGCGGCTCCATCTGCCCGGCAGGTGGCGCGACACAAAGTTGTAGCATGGAATGGCGCGCTTGATGAAAAACGGCGTGAAGAATGTGGTGATCACACTCACGGCCACAATTATGGCATAGAGGCTGGTGTCGAGCACGCCCAGCGACACGCCGGTGGTGGCAATGATAAATGAGAACTCGCCTATCTGCGTGAGGCAGAAGCCCGACTCCATGGCTATCTTCAGCGGCTGGCCGGTGGCCAGCATGCCGAATGTGCCGAATGTGATCATGCCCACCACCACAACGGCCGAAAACAGCGCTATGGTGCCGGCATGCTGCACTATGACCTGCGGGTTGACCATCATGCCCACCGAGATGAAAAACACTGCGCCAAAGAGGTCTTTCACCGGCGTGATGAGCCGCTCGATGCGCTCGGCCTCGACCGTTCCGGCCAGTATCGACCCCATCACAAAGGCGCCAAGGGCAAGCGAGAAGCCCGACTTCACCGAAAACACCGCCATGAAGAAGCACAAGGCCATGGAGATGACGAGCATCAGCTCGTCGCTGATGACGTTGCGGAAACGCTTGAACACCGACGGAATGAGGAATATGCCCACGGTGAACCAAATTATCAGGAAGCCCGACAGGGTGAGCACACTCTTCATCAGCTCCTCGCCCTGCACATTTTTCTTGGCCACCGACGACAATATCACAAGCAGCACCACGGCAAAGAGGTCTTCCACTATGAGCACGGCCAGCACCAGGGGCACAAAGCGCCGCTGGCGCATCTTGAGGTCGTCGAGGGCCTTGATGATGATGGTGGTTGACGACATCGACAGCATGCCGCCAAGAAACATGGCGTTAACGGCGCTGAAGTGCAGCAGCCGGCCCACCACAAAGCCCAGCCCCATCATGCCCAGCACTATTATCAGCGCGGTCACGGCGGCCGAGCCGCCCACGTTGAGCAGTTTTTTGAAGCTGAAGTCGAGTCCTATCGAGAACAGAAGCACTATGATGCCTATCTGCGCCCAAAAGTCGATGTTGCCCTCATGCACCACCGAGGGGAAGAAGGCAAAGTGCGGGCTGGCAATGAAGCCGGCCACTATGTAGCCCAGCACCACGGGCTGCTTAAGTTTCTTAAACAGCACCGTGGCCACCGAGCCGAGTATGAGTATCAGCGCAAGGTCGCTGATGAGGCTGTTGAGCAGGGTCGTGTCCATGTGTCTATATCTATTTGTCGTTATATCTTTTTTGTCGTTGGCTACATGCTCACCTCGTTGCCGAGGGTTATGGAGGCGGTGTCGTAGCACTTGTGTATGTCGTTGAACAGCGCTATGAAGTCGGCCGCGTCGCGCACGCGTATCAGGTAGTTGATCACCGTTATGCCGCTGTCGTAGTCAAACTTGAAAAACTCGTCGCTGGTGTGCACGCCATAGCGCTTAAACACCGCGCGCAGTGGCGTGGTGTCGGCCACAATGCCATGCACCTTGATGCGCACTATCTTCGACTCCCACTGCAGGCCGCACCACTTTTCGTAGCGCTCGATGTAGAGCAGAATGAAGATGATGAGAAACGTGGCCACCGTGGCAATGGCATACATGCCCGCGCCCACGGCAAGGCCTATGCATGCCGTCATCCAGATGCCGGCGGCGGTGGTGAGGCCGCGCACCGAGCCTTTCATCTGAATTATGGCTCCCGCGCCAAGGAAACCCACACCGCTCACCACCTGGGCCGCGATGCGGCCGGGGTCGCCGTTTTTCACCCCCAGATATTCCTGCGGAATGAATATGGAGATGAGCATGGCCAGCGTGGCGCCCATGCATATCAGGGCAAAGGTGCGCAGGCCGGCTATCTGCCCCTTGCGGTGGCGCTCAAAGCCCACTGCCGCGCCCAGCACGAGGCTCAGCAGCAGCTTGAACACCGCTCCGGTGAGCGTCACGTCGGGCGACAGGATGTCGTTTATCACTTGATTCATCATAATGCACTCATGTGTTTTATATGCAAATTTACGCACTGGCGGCCACATTAGCCGCATTTGGCGGTGTTAAAAAAAAGAATTGCCGCGGCTGTGGGGTTGTTTTCCACGCCGCGGCAATTATGCGTTGTCGTGTGGCTCTGGCTACAGCGTCAGTTTTGCGCTCTTGCCGCCGGCCGTCACCACATAGAATCCATGGGCTGGCAGCTGCACCGAGGCGCGGCCGCCCTGGGCCTGCACGCGGGCCACCACTGCGCCCGAGGCGTTATACACCGTCACGGCATCGGCGCTGCCGGGTGTGGCCACCTCGATGGCAAGGCCGCCGGCGCGGCTCACGGCCAGGCGGCTGGCATCGGCTGCCACGCTTGTCACGCCCGAGCCCTCATCGTCGACGTAGCTGATCACCACATCGTCGATGTAGCAGTAGTCGGTGGAGCTGCCCGAGAACTCATAGATCTTAAACATGGTCTTCTGCTTTGCGCTAAGCCCGATGCGGAACTCGCCCTCGGCGCTCTCGCCCGGCTGCACGCGGAAAAACTGCTGGCCATCGAATGGCGAGGCCAGAAGCCACGTCACGCCGTTGTCCACCGAGTAATAGGCGCGCACGATTGCCGTCTTGGCGGTGGGGTTGATGAAGTTGAAGCGTATGGTGTTGAACTGATGCTCAACCGCGGTGGTGGTGTGAATGTCGCCCTTGGCCAGGATAGCGATGGCCTTGGTGCCGTTGCCCACGGCCGAGTCGGGCATGGCCACGCGGGCCTTGGTCAGGCTCCACTGCGCCCAGTCGCCCTGCACGCCGGTGGTGTCGGCGCTGGTGAGCGGCATTGCGTTGAATGACTCATAGAGCGTGAGCACGGGGTCGCGCACCACGCTGAACTCCACGTTGCCGTTGTTGGCGGTGATGCCGCTCAGCGTCCACTCGGTCTTGAGGCCGCTCCACGACTTTATGGTGGGCTTCGATGCGCTGTTTTTCAGTTCGGTCACGTTTTGCGAGCCGGGGAAGAGGTCGCCGTCGTAGTCAACGGCAATCTGGCCATAGCTGCTGGTGGTGGTGTCCTTCTGGCAGGCGCGCACCAGCTCGTAGTAGTTGTGGCGAGGATCCACGTTCACCTTGTTGCCCGTCCAGGCGTCGGTGCTGGTCGAGTCAACCCGCCACACGGCCAGGCCGTGGCCGGGCAGATAGGCGTCCCAGCGCGAGTCGTCGCGGTTTTCCAGCAAAAAGTATTCTTGCTTAATCTGCGAATTGATGCGGAATGCGGTGTTGGTGGTCTGCAGCGACCGGGCCACGCGATCGCCCTCGCTGGCTATCACCTCGGGCTTGAGCCAGCCCAGTGTGGAGCGCTCATACGAGCCATATCCGGCCGGGGTGCGGCTGCGGTTCAAGTAGTTGCCGCCGGCCATTATCGACCACTTGCCGGGGTGCGAGCTCATGCCGCTGGTGGCATAGTTCACGTCATACAGGTCGGGCAGGCCCAGCACGTGGCTGAACTCATGCACCACAGTGCCGATGCCGTCCACTATGCTGTCGCTCTGCAAGCCGTAGAGCTCAGTGGAGCAGGCATAGCGGCCAAAATTCACGCCGTCGAGCCTGAGCGACGAAAACTGGCTGGCGTGCGGCCACAGATAGTTGGAGTTGTTCACGCCATAGTTCGAGCCGCCGCCGGCCACGATAAAAAACACCATGTCCACCGTGCCGTCGCCGTTGGTGTCGTAGTCCTTATAGTTGATTGAGCCGTCGAGCTGCTTCAGCGCGTCGCCAAACATGGCCGTGCAGCGCGCCACTGTGGTGTTGCTGCTGCCGCTGGGATAGGTCTGCGGGAAGTCGACGGTCACGGGGCCCACCACGTCGAAGCGGGGCTTGAAGTTGCCGTTGCTGTTGTCGCAGAAGTAGTCATACACGCTGCCCGTGTATTCCTCCTTTTTGCCGGTGTACTCGTTCACAAAGCCCGTGTAGTCCTTTTGGGTTATCATGTCGTTGAACAGCTTGTGCGGGTCAGAGGCCAGGAAATTCCGGTCCTTATACTGCACCAGCACCACCAGGCCGCGAAACTTGCTGATGTCGAGCAGTCCGCTCAACTTGTGGGCCGGGGCCTTGGATGCGCCGCTGGCCGCTGAGGCCTCGGCATGGGCCATCTTTCCCACGCGGGCCAGAAACTCGGTGTCGCTGGCCGAACGCTCGGCCTCGTTGCGGGCCTTCACGTTGCTCGCCACCAGCTGCCCACCCTCAACCTGGGCATAGGTGTAGTAGCCGTCGGCTCCGCGCACCACGGTGTAGCCGTCGGAGGTGACGGTGATGTGCTGCCACTCGTCGCCATACAGTTGCAGCGTCAGTTTGCTGCCGTCGGGCTGCGTCACTGTGTAGGGTTCTGGCCATGCCGGCACAGCATGTGCCCAAGCGGCCGTCAGGCACAGCACTGCTGATAGTAGAAGTTTCTTCATATAACTACGTTTTTTAGTATAATCAGTAATCCGTTTTATCACATTTGTTGCAAATCATTGCAAATGTAGCCATTTCGGCCTATATTGGCAATTAAAACAGTCGCAAAAGTTAATTATTTCGTTGGCTCGCGGTTGAGTCAGTAACGGTGGTGTCGGCTGACTCATGCAAAAGAAACGAGTCGTAGTCGTCAACGTCGACTACACTATCATCGCCAAACAACAGTCGCTCATAATATTGCAACCACTCTTCAGACCATCTCCACCTCTCTTTCTTCTGCGCGTCGTTGCCATATATCATATCACCATAGCGATTGCCGTCAAAATCAGTGCAATGGGCTAAATAATAAGGCTTGGGAAGCAGTGCGCCAACCACAAGCCCCACAGCAAGCAGCGTGCCAAGCACCGACGACGATGTAACCGCTCCCCACTTGAAGCGCGTTCTGTCGCTGTTGCCGCTACGACTACGGCACATGTTAATTATCGACACAATCAGCACTATCTCCACTATGGCCGCCACGGTCCATACTACCACCCCGCCCTCATACATATTGTATGGGAAGCCCGTAAGCCGGTATATCACAGTAACAACTTTTTCCGAATGGAAAGCAAACGGAAACAGGTTGAGCACGGCATGTGCCACCAGCACCGGCACCGCAAACCCTGTGTTAAATGAAATGTCTTTAGGCGAAGAGTTTTCGTCTTCAATAGACCACGCCCATGTTGCAAACAGTGCAAACAGGTAAATCAGGTAGCTGATGCTCATCCAAATCTTATCGCCGTAGCCATAAAATTGAGTGAGAGTGGCAAACACGCCCAGTCCCAGAAACATCAGGCACTTGGCATCGCGCCAATCAAAGAATCTGCGCAAAATTTTCATAGGCCGGTCGCTAAGCGCCGCATTCTCTTCCTCCTGGCGCCGCCGCTCGGCACGCTTACGAGCCGCCTCGTCGCTACGCCGCTTATTCTTTGCCTGCCCCACACACTCATTAAACGACCGCCCAACCCGCTTGGGTGCGCAGGGGCGGCGGTCGCCGCTGTAGTGATCCAGCAGCACTGTTCTCACCATCGATTCTACCCTGTAGGCCAACTTAGTATCGGTGCCAAAGTTAATTTCCAAGTCGGGAGTCTTTTCATCCCACAGCCCTATTCTCAATACACACTTGCCCACAAAGTGGCTCGTCACAGGAGTGGTGTAAGTCTCCACATCCGCTCCCGCAGTCATGGCGCCAATGAAAGCACCGCGGTCGCCGCCGAGCACCTCCCCCACAATGCTTCGGCCAAGAGCACTTACGGGGTGTGACGTCACTGTCGTGTAGGTGTCGCCACCCGTCACCACCTCCTCGCAGTCATCAAGCAGGTCGCACGACATAATGCCGTCGAATTCTATCAGCACGTTGCGGCGGGCATACACCAGCAGCAAGCTATCCCTGCTGCTGTCCGCAAACCTGTATACCGCCGCCCCCGCCACCCGCGGCGACGGTTCTTGGCTCACGGCAGTCATTGCCTTGCTGGCAGGCCTCAAAATGTCGGCCACACTGTCGAGCACCAGCCTCATGGCTTGGTTGTTAATTCCTTTATCCATATTCCGTGTCGTTTTTCATTCATAATCAATTACAAAAATAGTGCAAATCGAGCGCAGAGTGCCGAAACGAGCTCGCTCGATTTCGGCCTATGTCGAGATGCTGCCTATTTTCTACAAAGATAGGCCAAATCAACCGCTATTCGTACTATTGCACATAAATTAATTCATTTTATTTATCACTAAATTATGACTTACGGATATATTCGGGTTAGTTCCGACAAACAAACAGTAGAGAACCAACGTTTTGAAATTGAAAAATTCTGCAAACGCGAGAATTTAGCGGTTAGCGACTGGATTGAAGAGACAATCAGCGGCACAAAGAGTTACGACAAACGCCAACTGGGCCGACTGCTAAAAAAGGTGCAAAAAGGCGATATCATAATCTGCTCAGAGCTGTCAAGGCTTGGACGCAACCTTTTTATGATTATGGAAATTCTTAACATTTGCATGACCAAAGAAGCAAAAGTTTGGACAATCAAAGACAACTATCGTCTTGGTGACGACATTCAAAGCAAAGTGCTCGCCTTTGCATTCGGCCTATCGGCTGAAATTGAACGCAATCTCATCAGCCAGCGCACCAAGGAGGCGCTGGCGCGCAAACGGGCAGAAGGAGTTTGTCTTGGCCGGCCCAAAGGGCGCAAAAGCGCACCCGAAAAATACAAACTGCATGGAAAAACGGCACTGATTGGCGAACTTCTTAAAGCGGAAGTGTCGAAACGGAAAATAGCAAAGCTGTGCAAAGTAGACCGAAACACCCTCGACCGCTACATCAAGCAGTTTATGTCGGAATAGAATGGAGCGTTTTCGTGCGGCAGTGCGGCTCGGCGTGCCGTTTCGGCGGCTCTGACTCGTGGGTGATACTCTCACCCATTGAGCAGAGCATTAAGCGGAAAATCGAGGCCGTGGGCACTCCGCTCAAAGACTGGGATATTCAAATCAACTATGGAATCAAGACGGGGTGTAATGAAGCGTTTATCATTTCAACGGAGAAACGCAACGAAATACTCGCCAACTGCCAGACGGATGACGAGCGCCGGCGCACGGCCGAACTTATACGACCGATTCTGCGCGGCCGCGACATCAAGCGCTATGGCTACAACTGGGCTAACCTATGGCTAATCAACACCCACAATGGCATTCGCGGTAAATTGGGACGCATACACATTGAGGACTATCCAGCTATAAAGGCGCATCTTGACCAATACTGGGACAAAATATCAAAACGAGCAGACAAAGGAGACACCCCCTATAACCTTAGAAACTGCGCTTATTTGGACGATTTCTCTAAGCCAAAAATCGTATATCCCAACATGACTAAATATCTGCCGTTTGTCTATGATGAGTTGAGCTTTCTAACCAATCAAAAATGCTTTATTGTCACAGGTCGTAACATGGCATATTTAACTGCCTTTTTCAATTCTTCTCTGTTTAAGTTTTGCTTCCGTGATTCATTTCCAGAGTTGCAAGGAGGAACAAGGGAATTAAGCAAAATCTTCTTTGATAAAATACCCGTTCTACAAGTGTCAGACGAAATTAATGAGTCGTTTAGGCGCTTGGTTAATAAAATCCAGTCAGGTTATACAAAAGAACAAGCAATGGAAATTGATGGGTTGCTGTTTGACTTGTACAACTTGACTGAAAATGAACGCAAACAAATTGGCTTTATTGACATTGAGAGATGCTAATGATATAATTTATCTCTTGCTTGGTGAGCGTGTATAATTTTGCTATCTCGTCTTCAATATCCTCTGTAGGGTTTGCTTTTGAAATGAGTTTTTGAATGGGGTTTCCTGTCCATAATGGGATTGGTAACTTTTCAAAAAAGGCTTTTTTATATCTATATCCATGCTCTCCCAAACCACCACCGGCATAGAAACTCTTGAAGAAAAACGTGACTATGCTTGAATGGACAATCCTATACAAATAATCGAGATGATTGCCGACAAGCAAGAAGCAGGTCGCTTCAGGTAAAAAATGCTTTTCAACATCAAGATAAAATTGTGGCGATTGAACTATTTCAGAATACATTATTTTTGGCTTAGAGAAATCGTCCAAATAAGCGCAGTTTCTAAGGTTATAGGGGGTGTCTCCTTTGTCTGCTCGTTTTGATATTTTGTCCCAGTATTGGTCAAGATGCGCCTTTATAGCTGGATAGTCCTCAATGTGTATGCGTCCCAATTTACCGCGAATGCCATTGTGGGTGTTGATTAGCCATAGGTTAGCCCAGTTGTAGCCATAGCGCTTGATGTCGCGGCCGCGCAGAATCGGTCGTATAAGTTCGGCCGTGCGCCGGCGCTCGTCATCCGTCTGGCAGTTGGCGAGTATTTCGTTGCGTTTCTCCGTTGAAATGATAAACGCTTCATTACACCCCGTCTTGATTCCATAGTTGATTTGAATATCCCAGTCTTTGAGCGGAGTGCCCACGGCCTCGATTTTCCGCTTAATGCTCTGCTCAATGGGTGAGAGTATCACCCACGAGTCAGAGCCGCCGAAA
>CAVKDU010000022.1:0-41430 GCA_963655175.1 Wujia chipingensis
TCCTGTTCCGCATTGCCAATCTTTTCGCCTATCCCCACTGATTTTCTACTGAGCCGGTTTAGTGATTGGGGTTTGGACTTTGTGATTAAGGTTGAGGCCGAGACTGGGGGAGGTGAAAGTTGAGCGAAGAAAGGCACGGTTTTCGATAGAAATTTATTAAATTTGCAAATTAGCATGGTTGCGGGCTGCGGGTTTTGCCTCCAGCCGCCGTGGCTGTGATATTGTTTATCGTTTTTTTTAATGGCAAAAAATGGATTCAGGCAAATCGATAAGGTTCATATTCATTCTGGCCCTGTGGCTGTGCTTGTGCTACCTGCTTGTGACGCGGGCCAAGCAAATCGACTTCATGGTGATTTTCTCGATTGTGGCCTCGGGCATAATCGTGTTTGTGCCACTCTACAAGCGCTATTATAAGAAAAAGGATTAACGGAGATAGAGAGCTATGTCAGACAAAGAATACACCGAGCAGCACTTTCCGCTGCTTGCAAGCATAAATTCGCCCGCCGACCTCAAGCGGCTGCCAGTGGAGCAGCTGCCCGAGGTGTGCAGCCAGATGCGCGGATTCCTGATTCACCAACTTGCGTCCAACCCCGGCCACTTCGCCTCGAGCATGGGCGCGGTGGAGATAAATGTGGCGCTGCACTATGTGTTCAACACTCCCGACGACCGCATAGTGTGGGACGTGGGCCATCAGGCCTACGCCCACAAGGTGCTCACCGGGCGCCGCGACCGCTTTTGCCAAAACCGCAAACTGGGAGGCCTAAGCGGATTTCCCAACCCCGACGAGAGCCCCTACGACACCTTCACCGCCGGCCACGCCTCCAATTCCATCTCGGCCGCGCTGGGCATGTCAATCGCCGCCGAGCTCGAGCACTGCCCCGAGCGCAAGGTGGTGGCCGTGATTGGCGACGCCTCGATAAGCGGCGGCCTGGCCTTTGAGGGCCTCAACAACGCCTCGATTCACAAAAACAATCTGATGATTGTGCTCAACGACAACGACATGTCGATTGACGCCAACGTGGGCGCCCTGGGCGAGTATATGACCGACCTCACCACATCGCCACGCTACAACAACGCGCGCTACCGCGCCTACCAGTTTCTGCGCCGGCACAAGGTGATCGACGACAGCCGCAAGGGCGCGCTGCTGCGCTTCAACAACGCAATGAAGTCGCTGCTCACCGGGCAGCAAAACATATTCGAGGGCCTCAACATTCGCTACTTCGGCCCCTTCGATGGCCACGACGTGGTGAAGCTGGTGAAGCTGTTTGGCGACATCAAAAACATGAGCGGGCCTAAAATTGTGCACCTGCACACGCGCAAGGGCAAGGGCTACGCCCCCGCCGAGCAAGACCCCACCACATGGCACGCCCCGGGCCGCTACGACGAGGCCACTGGGCAGCGCATCACAGAAAGCAGCGAGGGCAAGCCGCCAAAATATCAGGACGTGTTCGGACACACGCTGGTGGAGCTGGCCAAGGCCAACGACCGAATTGTGGGCATCACGGCGGCCATGCCCAGCGGCACATCGATGTCGATGATGCAGCGCGAGTTTCCCGACCGCACCTTCGACGTGGGCATATCGGAGGGCCACGCCGTGACCTTCTCGGGCGGCCTGGCCAAGGACGGCATGCGCCCATACTGCTGCATCTACAGCTCGTTTTTGCAGCGCGGCTTCGACGAGATTATCCACGACGTGGCCATTCAGCGTCTGCCCGTCACCTTCTGCATCGACCGTGCCGGCATTGTGGGCGAGGACGGCGTGACCCACCACGGCGCCTTCGACCTGGCCTATCTGCGCCTCGTCCCCAACATGGTGGTGAGCGCGCCCATCAACGAGCACTACCTGCGCAACCTCATGTACACCGCTCAGGCCGCCGACTGCGGCCCCATGGCCATACGCTATCCGCGCGGCCGCGGCGTGCTCGCCGACTGGCGCAACCCCATGCACGCCCTGCCCATAGGCCGCGGGCGCAAGCTCTCCGATGGCGACGGGCGGGTGGCCCTGCTCAGCATAGGCCACATAGGCAACGAGGCCGCCCAGGCCGTTGAGCGGCTGCGGGCACAGGGCATCAAGGTGGCCCACTACGATATGATATTCCTCAAGCCCATCGACGAGCATATACTCGCCGAGGCCACATCGGGCTTCAGCCACGTGGTCACGGTGGAAGACGGCACCGTGTGTGGCGGCCTTGGCTCGGCGGTGGCCGAGTGGATGGCGTGCCACGGCTCGCGTGCCCGCCTCACGCGCCTGGGCATGCCCGACGAGTTTGTGCACCAGGGCACCGTGGCCCAGTTGCGGGCCCAGTGCGGATATGACGCCGACGGCATAGTGCGCTGCGTGCAGCAGCTGCTCAACACTGAAAACAATCAAGAGTCATGAAGATAGTGATTGCGGGAGCAGGTGAGGTTGGGTCGCACCTGGCCAAAATGCTCTCTAACGAAAATCAGGACATCGTGGTCATCGACAACGACCAGGCCAAGCTGGCCAACCTCGACACCTACAACCTGATGACCATGCTTGGCGACCCCGTGTCGTTCTCGGCACTTGAAAACGCAAGGGTGGGGGAGGCCGACCTCTTCATAGCAGTCACCCCCCACGAGACGCGCAACATCATATCGTGCTCCATGGCCAAGGACATGGGCGCGCAAAAGACGGTGGCGCGCATCGACAACGATGAGTTCCTCAACAAGCGCAACGCCGACTACTTTCACAAGCTGGGCGTCGACGACCTCATATATCCCGAATATTTCGCCGGACTCGAAATAATGGGCGCCCTAAAGCACACTTGGGCCCGCAACTGGTTTGAGGTGCTGGGCGGCGAACTGATAGTGGTGGGCGTGAAACTGCGCCAGAATGCCAAGATAGTGGGCAAGCGCTTCAAGGAGATAGGCGGCGTGAGCAACTTTCTGCACGTGAGCGCCATCAAGCACAACCGCGAAATCATCATTCCCCGCGGCGACGACATGATAAGCGAAAACGACATCGCCTACATCTCCACCACGCGCGACCACCTCGACGATGTGATTGACATTTGCGGCAAGCGGCGCATCAGCGTCGATCGGCTTATGGTGATGGGCGGCACGCCCATAGCCGTGCAGCTGGCCAAGATGCTGGGCCACAAGGCCCGCATCAAGATCTTCGACCGCGACCCCGAGCGGTGCCGCGTGCTCAGCGAGACGCTGCCCAACTGCAACGTGGTGTGCAGCGACACCACCAACACCGATGTAATCGAGGACGAGGGCATCAGCGACTGCGACGTGTTCATTGCGCTCACCGAGCACTCCGAGAGCAACATACTCAGCTGCATCATGGCCAAGAACCACGGCGTGCGCAAGACCATAGCCGAGGTGGAGAACATCCAGTTCATCCCCGAGGCCGAGAGTCTCAACATCGGCACTGTGATCAACAAGAAGCTGCTGGCCTCAAGCCGCATCTTCCAAATCATGCTCGACAACGATGTGGACAACAGCAAGTGCCTGGCCCTGGCCGACGCCGAGGTGGCCGAACTCGAAATCAAGCCCGGCGCCAAGGTCACCCGTGGGCAGGTGAAAGACCTCAAGCTCAACCGCGACATGACCATTGCCGGCCTCTCGCGCAACGGCGTGGGCATGCTCGTCAAGGGCGACACCCAGCTGCAGGCGGGCGACCGCGTGGTGGTGTTCTGCCTGTCGGGGTCGCTGCACAAAATCGAAAAGATATTCGGTTAATCACTCTCTGCAATGCACAACCAACAAATCACAACGCAAAGTCTCAACTTCCCCATAGTGCTGCGCTTCATGGGATGGCTGCTGATGATAGAGGCCGGATTCATGGCGCTGCCCGCCGTGGTGTCGCTCATCTTCAGCGAGACGGCCACCGCCCTGCAGTTTGCCTGCTCGGCTGCCGTCACCTTGGTCTGCGGCGCGCTCATGACCTTCGGCATACGCCCGTCGTCGATGACCATGCGCAAGCGCGAGGGCATATTCCTCACCGCCATAGTGTGGGTGCTGTTCTCGGCCTTCGGCATGCTGCCGTTTTTGCTGAGCGGCACCATCACCAATGTCACCGACGCCTACTTCGAAACCATGTCGGGCTTCACCACCACGGGCGCCACCATCATCCGCCACCTCGACAATCTGCCCCACGGCATACTCTTCTGGCGCTCGCTCACCCACTGGATAGGCGGCATGGGAATCATTCTGTTCACACTGGCCGTGCTGCCCATGCTCAACTACAAGGGCGGCATCTCGCTGTTCAACGCCGAGGTCACGGGCATCACCCACGAGCGCATGCGCCCGCGCATCAGCCAGACGGCCAAAGACCTGTGGCTCGTCTACATAGTGCTCACCGTGGCCATGACGCTGCTCCTCATCCCGCCCATGGGCTGGTTCGACGCCCTGTGCCACACGCTGGCCACCGTCAGCACCGGCGGCTTCTCGACCAAGGACAACGGCCTCATCTACTGGAGCAACCACTACATCGACGCCGTGGTGCTGGTGTTCATGTTCCTCGGCGGCGTCAACTTCACCCTGCTGTGGGCCGCGGCCTGCGGCAACTTCAAGCCCCTGCGCCGCAGCGACACCTTCAAGTGGTACACCTGGGTGGTGATTGGCACCTCGGTCATCATCATTGCCCGCATGGCCTGCGAGGGCTTCTGCCCCTCGTGGCTCGACCGCGTGATGCTGGCCACCTTCGACACCGTGTCGGCCATCACCTCCACGGGCTTCTCCACAATCAACTACGAGCAGTCGGGTGAGTTCATCTCGTTCCTGCTGATGGTGGTCATGTTTTTCGGCGGCATGGCAGGCTCAACGGCCGGCGGCGCCAAAATCGACCGCATGATAGTGATGCTGAAAAACACCAAAAACGAGTTCTACCGCGTGCTGCACCCCAACTCGGTGCGCAGCGTGTGGGTCGACAACCGCGCCATCTCGCACGACGTGGTGGCCAAGTGCGTGGCCTTCCTGGCCATTTTCGTGCTCATAATAGTGGTTGGAGCCCTGCTGCTGGCCCTCATGGGCATGCCCATATTCGACTCCCTCTTCACCAGCATGTCGGCCATCAGCAACATCGGCATGGGCTATGGCGTGACGGGCGTCGACGGCTCGTTTGCCAACGTGCCCGAGCCGGGCAAGTGGCTGCTGGTGTTTGAAATGCTCATAGGCCGCCTCGAGCTGTTCACCGTGCTGGTGGTGTTCACCCGCGGCTTCTGGGTCAAAGAGTAGCCCCGAATAAAATTGCCGCGCCAGCATGAAAAAAACACCAAGGTGCGAACGAATCGGGCTCACCCCGTCACTATTTTTGCCGCCACAATAACACAAGGAATTTTAATGTGGCATTATGGGCAGCAATTGTTTCTGTAACCCAATTAAAATCGTTATCTTTACACTCCCATTTGCGCCCATGGCGCCTGAAGGCAGAATTTTTTAGATCATGAAACAAGATAAAGACAAGGAACTACACGACTTCACCCCCGACACGTCGGGCCTAACCGAGAGCGAAGAGTATAAGCGCAAAAAACGCCTTGAAGAAGAGCGCAAGGCTGCCAACACCACCGTGTGGCAGCGCATGGCGGCCTTCTTTGGCAGCTACCGCACGCGGCTGGCCGCGGGCGTCACCATGCTGCTGGCTGGCATATACTTCTTTCTGTCGTTTTTCAGCTACATGTTTCTGTCGGCCGGCGAGGCCGACCAGAGCCGCGTGGCGCAGTATGGGGTGATGCAGAACGCCGCCGACGCCTCGCAAATCCACAATGCCGGGGCCGTGATCGGCGCTTCGGTGTCGGAGTTTTTCATATCGCAGGGCGTGGGCGTGGCGGCCTTCATCATGGTGCTGTGGTTCATCACCATTGCCGTGCGCCTGCTGCGTCAGGGCAAGCGCGTGTACTTTTACTCCTACTCGCTGCTGTGCCTCTACGGCACGTTTGCCTGCTCGATGTTGGTGGGCGTGTTCACCAAAGACATTCCGGTCACCTTCTTCCAGCTGGGCGGCGCGTTTGGCTATTTTGCCAACGTGTGGCTCGAGCGGCTGGTGGGCGTGTATGGCATGTATGCCATCAACATGATCATTGCCCTTGTGTGGGTGCTGCTGTGCTACAACACCATCAGCCACATCTATTTCAGCGCGCGCAACCGCCTGAAGAAAATCAACGAACGCCTGCACGACAGTGACTCCGCCGAAGGCCAGCAGCAAGGCATGAAGACGTTTCTCGGCGACAGCCACAAGACCAGCGCCAAGGCCGGCACCAAGCCCGGGCCGTCTGCCGCATCCGAGCCTCAGCCCGAGCCGCTCGGCCAGGATGCAACTCCGGCCGCCGCAGCCCCTGCCGAGCAGCCCAAGCGCCGCCCCCGCGTGGTGGTGCCAAAGCCGGCCTCTGAGCAGCCCGCCGCGCCCGAGCCTGCCGGCGAGGCCGAGCAGATGAAGGACTTCGCCAAAACCAACCATCCCAGCGGCGACCGCTTCAACGATCCCACATATGAGTATGCGGACTACCGCTTCCCCACGCTCGACCTTCTGCAGAAAATCGAGATGCGCACCGACCGCGTCGATGTGGAGGAGCAGGAGAGCAACAAGCGCCGCATCACCGACACGCTGCGCAACTATGGCATCGAGATAAAGAACATCGATGTGCATGTGGGCCCCACGGTCACGCTGTTCGAGATAGTGCCGCAAGAAGGCGTGCGCATCTCCAAAATCCGCGTTCTTGAAGACGACATCGCCATGAGCCTCGCCGCCCTGGGCATACGCATCATCGCGCCCATGCCGGGCCGCGGCACCATTGGCATCGAGGTGCCCAACCGCGACCCGCAGGTGGTGCCCATGTACGAGGTGCTGCGCTCAAAGGCGTTCCAAGACTCGCACGCCGCGCTGCCCATGGTGCTTGGCTGCACGGTGAGCAACGAGGTGTTTGTGGCCGACCTCACCAAGATGCCCCACTTGCTGGTGGCCGGTGCTACCGGTCAGGGTAAGTCGGTGGGCCTTAACGCCATCATCACCTCGCTCCTCTACAAAAAAGGCCCGTCCGAACTCAAGTTTGTGCTCGTCGACCCCAAGAAGGTGGAGTTCAGCCTGTATGCCGACCTCGAGAAATACTTCTTTGCCAAGGTGCCCGGCGAGGACCGCTGCATCGTCACCGACACCGACAAGGTGGTGCTCACCCTCAACTCGGTGGTGCAGGAAATGGAAAACCGCTATCAGGTGCTCGAAGAGGTGAAGGTGCGCAAGGTGGAAGACTACAACGCCAAGTGGCGCGGCGGCCTGCGCAACGAGAAGGACTCCAACGGCGAATACTACAAGTATATGCCCTACATAGTGGTGATTGTCGACGAGTTTGCCGACCTCATCATGACGGCTGGCAAGGAGGTGGAGACCCCCATAGTGCGCATCGCCCAAAAGGCCCGCGCCGTGGGCATCCACATGATTATCGCCACCCAGCGCCCGTCGACTAACGTCATCACGGGCCTCATCAAGTCCAACTTCCCGGGCCGCATAGCCTTCCGCGTGACGCAGGGCATCGACAGCCGCATTATCCTCGACCGCCTTGGCGCCCAGCGGCTCATTGGCCGCGGCGACATGCTGTTTTCGGCCAACGGCGAAATCACCCGCCTGCAGTGCCCGCTGGTCGACACGCCCGACGTGGAGCGCATTTGCAACTACATTAAGGAGCAGGAAGACGCCGACAAGAACATCAACCACGAGGAGCCATTCATGCTGCCTGAGTTCCACTCCGATTCCGACTCCGACGGCGCTTCGGGCGGCGGTAACCCCACCGACCGCGACCCGCTGTTTGAGGAGGCTGTGAAGTGGATAGTGCAGGGCGAAACGGCCTCCACCTCGTCGCTGCAGCGCCGCTACCAGATTGGCTACAACCGCGCCGGCCGCATAATGGACCAGATGGAGTCGGCGGGCATCGTAGGCCCCGCTCAGGGCGGCAAGCCGCGCAAGGTGCTCATCGACCCCATGCAGGCCGACATGATGTTTTCAAATCAGCAATAGTCATATTTATAAAGATATATAGTTCTATTATGAGAAAGATTTTATTTGCACTTATAGTGCTGGTGTCGGCAGTGGCAGGCGCCAGCGCGCAGACCCCGGCCGCCATGCTCGACAAGGCCGTGGCTTCGCTCCGCGCCAGCGGCACGGTGAGCGCCACCTACAGCGTCAGCTCGCCACAAGGCTCATATTCGGGCACCATTGTGATGAGTGGCTCCAAATTCCGCATGCTGTCGCGCCCCGTGAAGTGCTGGTACGACGGCCGCACCCAGTGGTCATATTCAGTGGCCACCGGCGAGGTCAACGTCACCTCCCCCACTGCCGCCGACCTGCAGATGGTGAACCCATACGCCGCCGCGCAGGGCTTCAAGACCAACTTCAACATGTGGAAGGCCCGCACCCAGGTGGCCGGCTCCTACACCATCAAGCTCATGCCCAAAAAGCGCAAGAGCAACATCAAGCAGATTCTGCTCTACATCGCCAACGGCTCGTGCCAAATCAAGAAGGCGCGCTTCGAGATGACCAACGGCACCGCCACCACGGTGACCATAAGCAACTACAAAACCCACGTCAGCTATCCCGCCAGCACATTCACCTTCAGCAAAAAACTGGTGCCCGCAGGAGTGCAGGTGGTTGACCTGCGCTGACCCTCCCAAACACCAATCTTCAATCAATCACACAGCATCATTATGACAACGAAAGTACAGACACTCATCATAGGATCGGGCCCCGCAGGCTACACGGCGGCCATCTATCTCGCGCGCGCAGGCGTCAGCAGCGTGCTCTTTGAGGGCCAGCAGCCCGGCGGACAGCTCACCCAGACCACCACCATCGAGAACTTTCCCGGTTTCCCCGACGGCATCGACGGCTTCCAGCTGATGGACAACATGCGCCGCCAGGCCGTGAACGTGGGCGCCGACCTGCGCAACGGCGTGGTCACAGCCATCCGCCTCGATCAGCGCCCGTTTGTGGCCACCCTCGACGGCGGCGACACCGTTGAGGCCGACACCGTGATAGTGGCCACAGGCGCCTCGGCCAAATACCTCGGCCTGCCCGATGAAAAGAAGTATGCCGGTCAGGGCGTGAGCGCGTGCGCCACCTGCGACGGATTCTTCTACCGCAAAAAAGTGGTGGCCGTGGTGGGCGGCGGCGACACCGCCTGCGAGGAGGCGCACTACCTCAGCAACCTCGCCAAAAAAGTGTATATGATAGTGCGCAAAGACCACCTGCGCGCCTCAGCCGCCATGCAGCAGCGCGTCAATGAGAAAGACAACATCGAAATCCTCTACAACACCAACACCCTCGGCCTCTTTGGCGAAGGCGGAGTGCAGGGTGCCCACCTCGTGCGCCACAAAGGCACCCCCGAGGCCCAGGAGTTCGACATCGCCATCGACGGCTTCTTCCTGGCCATCGGCCACCGACCCAACACCGACTTCCTCGGCGGCCAGCTCAAGCTCGACGAGCAAGGCTACATCCTCACCCAGCCCGACGGCACCACAGCCACCAGCGTGCCGGGCGTGTTTGCCGCCGGCGACGTGGCCGACCCGCGCTACCGCCAGGCCGTAGCCGCCGCCGGCACCGGCTGCCGCGCCGCCCTCGACACCGAAAAATACCTCGCCCACTAATCCCCCGTATAGCGTGTGGGTGGTGTGCCAAAGGCACGCTCCAGTTTCACCTCAATGGCGCGCTCTTTCTGCCTCCGAAATTCAGGATTTGAGTTTGTTCAGTCTCATTACTATAGAGGTGTGGCTGCGGCCCATTTTCTCGGCTATCTTTGCTATGCTCACACCTTTGGAGTAAAGCTGCAGCAGGTATGCTTCTTCGCGTCTTGTCCATTTCTTGTTTGCGTTTCTTGGTATAGCGCCGTAGGCATAATTGGCTGTTTCGGGATGCAGCAATTCGTTGACAAACGCCGACACATTGTGCGCGTCGTAAAGGATAACTGTTTTCAGCTTAGCTCTGGTTATGGCCACATAAAACAGTCGCCGCTCCTCTGCATGCGGGAATTGGTCGCCTTGGGTCAGCACGTAATTCAGCACCGGGTTGTCGCTTATGGCCGTGGGGAACCCATACACGCCTTTGTTGCACTGCAACAGTATCACAAAGTCGGCTCCAAGCCCTTTCGACTTATGCACCGTGAGAAACTCTATTTTGCGGCCGTTGATGATATAAAAGCATTTTCCTCCCGTTTTTACCATTTGGAACCACCGCGACAGACAGTAGTCGTCAAACGTGTAGCGGCCAAGCAGAAATATGGAATTATCGGCAGGTATTGCCGAAACAATTTGGCTGATTTGGCTACAGTAATCACTCTTGGTGTATGATATAAGCTCAAGTTCGGTTTTTCTGTCGGCGCTAAATGGACGCACATTCTTTTTGATTTGCGCATCGTTGCGCTGGATAAAGCCTGATGAAACCGACACCAACGGATTTCCAAACCTGTATGTGGTTTCAATTTTGTCAATTTCCGTCTCTCCGAAATATTTCGGAAACTGGTTGAACAGAGCCACATCGCTGCCCGAAAAGCGATATATCGACTGCCAGTCGTCGCCTACGCAATAAAGTTTTGCTGGAGCATTGCCACTTGCACGCAAAGCCTTTAAAAATTTGTACCGGTCGACCGATATGTCTTGGAACTCGTCAACTATGATATAATCAAAATCAACAGGTTGTGAAGTTTTGCATATCTCAGTGGCTTGGAGTATGGCATCGGTGAAGTCAATCTGATTTTTCTTGCGCAATTCCTGGTTGTACCGGTCGGATACGGGCATGAAAATCTTTTCTATAAAGAATGCGCTATAGTCGTCGCGTGCCTTTTCGGCCTGCGCAACGACATCGTTGATTGTTTTACAACTTGACTTCAGCAATGCGGCGAATGTGGCTATCAGCCTGATGAAAGACTTTTCCTGCCTGCTGTCCGAACTAAGCACAAGGTCATACAACTCGTCTTCGGTCTTTTCGCGTATTGGCACTCCGGCCTCGGTCAATTGGGATTTCAGCCGGCTTTTCACATCGTCGTAGTGGAAGTCGGCACAAGACGTTGCTATAAGCGTTGTCCCGAATTTCTCGTGGGCCTCTTTTTTCCACGTGATGCCATCGTTGTATTTTTGATTTGCCTCCTCATAAGTCATTTCTTTATCCTTGGCAAACCACGCCGGCACATTGCCGTGCTCATCTACTCCAAAATGCTCCAAATACACCCTCCGTGTTTTCCCCGCCTCTTCAAAATATATTGAAAAGTCGGGATGATATTGAGAGTGGCTGTCATCGGCCAAGGGGTATTCATATGGTTCTTCATATCGGAAATTGACGCCGAGCGACGACAGCATGAAGCACAGTTTCCGCTCTTGCTCGCTCCGCACATACACCACATGTCCATCCATGTCGGGCATCAAAGCCCTTAGCCGCACGCTTTTGCTCTCTGAAAAGCGTTGCAGCGCTTCTCGCTTGCTGCGCTCTTCCTCAGTTTCATACATTTGCGAGTCGATGAAATATTCCACTATGGCCTCTTTAAACCTTTTGTCCTTCAGCAGCTCGTGGTATATGCTGACAAACAGGGCATCGCTGTTGTCGCATATGCTGGGCTTTATTCCCGTGTGTTTGGCAATAATGTCGAGTGCCAACTTATGAAAGGTATAACCATTGATGCCCACCGACGCCATTCTGCTCGTCAACTCGCATGCAGCCTTATGCGTATAGCTTATAAGCAATATTTTTGACGGATCAATGCCTTTTATTTGTGTGAGATACTTTACCTTTCCAACAATTGATGACGTTTTCCCACTGCCTGCACTGCTCACCACCAAGCAGTTGTCCTCTTCTGTGACTATGGTGCGCCGTTGCTGCATATCTAAGGGATAGTCCAGACAGCAATCAAAGAATTCTTTGTTGTGCTCCAATGCCATATGCACAAATAGGCCGTTATGCCGCTTTACCGCATCGTCGATTGATAAGTATTCGTTTATGAATCTTGAAAGAGGCTCTGGAATTGCGATTCTGAACCTTTTGAGTCTGCCGCCTAATGCGCGGGCTTTATCAAAATCGTGCCCATAGCGCCCCTTGAATGCAACCTTTTGGGTTGCAGTTATAAATGTCCCTCGGTAGCATTCTTCCAATTCGCCGATTAAACTGTATGAATTATGCTGCCTGCCGCCATTTTCCCCTCTTGGCGCTATGCTTTTCACAAACTTATCAGACGTGGCAATAAGCCGTGCCCTTGCCACAATAATTGTTGTGACAATAGCAGCGATTATGCACAAAGCCGTCAGAAGCAAAACAATCATCTGTCCTCTTGTTTATAGCCGATTAATAGAAATGGTTTTTCCACGATGTGGTTTTAATTTTGCAATAATCATAAAAATATCTGTAATACACAAACTTTCATGGCCTTTAAGCAAAAGTTTTTGGGAAAAATGTTTGAGACGTGTTTGGAAATGTGTGAAAGCAGTGCGCCCACGCTTGCTTTGGCAGGCGTGGGCGCACGTGTTTTCTGGACGGGGTGGGCTACTCCTCGGGCAGCTGCAGGCCGCCGTCGTTTTTCTTGTAGACCACGTTCACTTCGTTGCTGCCGGTGGGCACCGACACTGTGCACTGGCCGTCGGTGGTTAGGTAGATGTCGTTGTGGCCCTCGGTCTTCACCTTCACGTAGCGCTCGTTGATGTACTGCTTGAACACGGGCGACTGCGCATTTTTGACGCTGATTTTGAGCGCGTCGAGCTTGCCTCCGAAGAATTCGGCGGTGATTTGGTTCACATACTTCAGTGTGCTGCTAAACACCACATACTTTCCGTTGGGGGCCTCGCTCTTCAGGTGGCAGTCGTTGTTGGCCTCGCTGTAGGCGCGCTTCACGTCGCTGATGCTTGCCTTGCCAAAGTCGAGGTAGGGCACCACATAGCCACTGCCCTGCACGGGCAGCACCGTCACGGCAAAGGCGTCGCCGTCTTCGTTGCTCACCTTCACAAATCCCTCGCGCCTTGCGGCGATTGCCAGCTCGCTGGTCACCGTGGCCACGTGGCGGTTGCTTGTGCGCCAGTTGCTGTGCTTCGAGGCGCCGCTAATGGCCAGCGTGTCGCCGGCGCTCACCACCATGTCGCTGTAGGTGGTGGAGCCGTCGCCGCACGCAGCCAGCATGGCGGCCGCCAGCAGCGAGGCTGCAATAGTTGACAGTTTGTTCATCTCAATAAAAAAACTCCTTTAGTCTAAAAAATATTATACGGTTCATTTCTTCTTGGCTGCGCTCTGGGCACCGAGCTGAATGTTGCGTATCAGTGCCTTCGACGAGTAGGTGGCGCCGGTTGCCGCATCGGCCTTCAGCGTGGCGGCCTGGGCCAGCGTCTTGCCTATGAATTGCGGAAACACGTGGGCTGTGGCCTTCTTGAAGTATTGCGGCGTCTCCTGGTTGGGCAGAGCCTCGATCGAGGCGATGCGTCCGCCCTTCACGGTGATGTTGAGCGGGGTGGTGCCGTTGTATCCATACACCTTTTTGGCCAGTTCGCCGGTGTATATCACGCGCGTGGTGGTGGCAGCCGCCTTGCGGGGCGCCTTCTTTTTGCCGGCAGCCATTGCCGGGGCCGATGCCGCCACTATCAGCAGGGCGGCCAAAATCATCTTAGTGAGTCTCATAAATAAAATCCAAGTCGGTTGCGGGCCGGGGTGGGGCGCAGCCCCGCGGGTCCCGGCCCATAGTTAATACTGCTGCAAAGTTATTAATTTTGCGCATAACTCCACCCCGCAGCCCCATAAAATCGCCACCCGTCGGCAAAATCCGCTTGCGGGGCGTGTGGCAAAATCGTGGCTTTTCTCTTTTTAATTCCCGCAACTTGTGTTACCTTTGTATAATCACATACTATATTTAATTGACTCAGGCAAATCATGGAAAAGTTTGACGAAGACATAAAGGCGTGCGTCGAGGTGCTGAAAAAGGGCGGCCTCATCCTTTACCCCACCGATACCATTTGGGGCATTGGCTGCGACGCCACCAACCCCGATGCGGTGAAGCGCGTCTACGACCTCAAGCGCCGCGCCGACAACAAGGCGCTGATAGTGCTGCTCGACAGCGTAGACCACCTCGACCACTATGTGGTGGATGTGCCCGA
This sequence comes from Wujia chipingensis, assembly GCA_963655175.1. Taxonomy (GTDB): domain Bacteria; phylum Bacteroidota; class Bacteroidia; order Bacteroidales; family Muribaculaceae; genus Sodaliphilus. The sequence goes on from CAVKDU010000022.1 coordinate 14,068, forward strand.
AATGGCCTACAGCCTGCTCGATGTGGCAGTGAAGCCGCTCACCATCATCTACGAGGGCGCGTTCAACATTGCCCACAACCTGATGGGCGAGGCCGACAGCGTGGGCATTCGCGTGCCGCGCGAGGAGTTCTCGCAGCGGCTGTGCGCCCGCTTCGGGCGGCCCATAGTGTCGACTTCGGCCAACGTCAGCGGCGAGCCCACGGCCCACAACTTTGCCGAAATCACTCCTGCCATTAAGGACGGCGTGGACTATGTGGTGCGCTACCGGCAAGACGACGAGAGCGAGCACGAGGCCTCCAACATAATTATGCTGCGCAGCGACGGCACATTCAAGATATTGCGATAACCCATCACCCACACACTTGATAAGCGAGCGACTACAACGGCTGAAATATGTGGCTGGCGACTACATCACGTCGAGCCTGGCCGTGCTGTGCTACAACTGTCTGCGCTACAGCAGCGGTGCCGTGGTGGGGCAGTCGTCGCTGGGCCAGTTCTTGGCCTCGCCCATGACGCTCACGGGCCAGGTGGTGTTTCCGCTGGCCATGATGGGCATCTACTGCCTGTCGGGCTACTACAACGAGGTGTTCCGCAAGTCGCGCCTGCAAGAGCTGCTGCTCACCATGGCCACGTCGGTGGTGAGCGGACTCATGATATTCTTTGTGGCGCTCATCAACGACATGGTGCTCGACCGCAAGTCGAACTACGAGATGATAGCCGTGCTGCTGGCGCTGCTGTTTTTCATGGTCTATGCCGTGCGCGCCGCCATCACCAACCAGGCCTCGCGGCGCATCAAGGGCCGTCGGTGGGCGTTTGCCACGCTGGTGGTGGGCAGCGGCCGCGAGGCTGTGGCCCACGTCAGGCGCATGGAGCAAATGCGCCACTCGCTGGGCTACGATGTGAAGGGCTTTGTGAGCATTCCGGGCGAGCGCGCGGCCCACGCGCCGGGCAAGCCGGTGTACACCCTCACCGAGCTGCCGCAAGTGTGCCAGAGGATGGGCATCAAGGAACTTATAGTGGCGCCGTCGACCCACGACCCCACGGTTGAGCTGAAGGTGATCAACAGCCTCTTTGCCCTCAACCTGCCCATCAAAATCACCCCCGACCGCTACAGCGTGCTGCGCTCGCGCGCCCGCCTGAGCGACCTATGCGGCGATCCGCTGATCGACATCTCGGGCAGCGGCATGGGCGAGTGTGCCAAAAATGTGAAGCGCTGCGCTGACGTGGCCGTGTCGGCCGCCATGCTGCTGCTGCTGTCGCCGCTCTATGCGGCCGTGGCAGTGGCCGTGAAGCTCGACTCGCGGGGCAGCGTGTTCTACAGCCAGGAGCGCGTGGGCTTGCACAACCGCCCCTTCCGCATCTACAAGTTCCGCACCATGGTGCAGAATGCCGAGAGCGGCGGCCGCCCGCAGCTGTCGAGCGAAAACGACAGCCGCGTGACGCGCGTGGGCCGCGTGCTGCGCAAATACCGCATCGACGAGCTGCCGCAGTTCTGGAATGTGCTGCGCGGCGACATGTCGCTCGTGGGCCCGCGTCCCGAGCGTCAATACTACGTCAACCAGATTCTGGAGCGCGAGCCGGCCTATTCGCTAATTCACCAAATCAGGCCCGGCATCACCTCGATGGGCATGGTGAAGTTTGGCTACGCCTCTTCGCTCGACGATATGCTAAAGCGCGTTGACTACGACCTGCTGTATCTCGAAAACATGTCGCTGCTCAACGACCTCAAGATACTGGCCTACACAGTGCGCACAGTGGTCACTGGCAAGGGCGTGTAGAACTGAAAGTGAATAATCAAAGAATTTTAGACTGAAACAGATATTGGAACAGTATAACGAACACAATGCGTTGGCCGCCCGCGTGGGCGGCGGTGGCTGGTATATGAAGATGCTGGCCTGGCGCGAGAAGCACATCAAGGAGAAGACGTTTCTCGTGATTCTGGCTCTGGTCACTGGCGTGGTCTCGGGCCTGGCCGCGGTGCTGCTCAAGACGCTCATCGGCACCATTGCCGGATTTCTCACGCAGCGGGTGCAAATCTCCAACGGCAACCTGCAATACCTCATATTCCCGGTGCTGGGCATACTCATCGCCTCGCTGTATGTGCGCTTTGTGGTGCGCGACAACATATCGCACGGCGTGACGCGTGTGCTCTATGCCATTGCGCAAAACAAGAGCCGGCTAAAGACCCACAACATGTATGCCTCGCTCGTGGCCTCGTCGATCACCATAGGCTGCGGCGGGTCGGTGGGAGCCGAGGGTCCCATAGTGTTCACCGGCGCGGCCATCGGCTCCAATCTGGGCCAGGCTTTCCGCTTGTCGCCTCGCCTGCTCATGATGCTGGTGGGCTGCGGCGCGGCAGCCGGCATAGCGGGCATATTCAAGGCCCCGATTGCGGGCGTGCTGTTCACCGTCGAGGTGCTTATGCTCGACCTCACTGCGGGGTCGGTGATGCCCCTGATCCTGGCCTCGGTGGCCGGAGCCACGGTGAGCTACGCCTTCACGGGCTACAACGTGGAGTTCTTCTTCTCGCAGAGCGAGCCGTTCTACACCATGCGCATCCCCTTTGTGGTGCTGCTGGGTGTGTTTTGCGGCCTGGTGTCGGTGTACTTCAGCAAAATGGCCGGCGCGCTCGAGCAGATATTCACCACTATGCACAATCCGCGCGTGAAGTTTGTGTTCGGCTCCATAATACTCAGCGTGTTCATCTTCGTGTTTCCGCCGCTCTACGGCGAGGGCTATGGCGCCATCAACAATCTGCTGGCGGGCAACGTGTCGGCCCTGTTCGACAACAGTGTGTTCTACGACTACCGCTCCAGTGTGTGGGCCTGCGCCCTGATGGTGGGCATGCTGTGCCTGTGCAAGGTGTTTGCCACCAGCTGCACCAACGGCAGCGGCGGCGTGGGCGGCACATTCGCCCCCTCGCTGTATGTGGGCTGCATGGCGGGCTTCTTCTTTGCCTACGTGATCAACGCCACCGGGCTGGTGACGCTGCCGCTGTCCACCAAAAACTTCGCCCTCATGGGCATGGCGGGCGTCATGGCGGGCGTGATGCAGGCGCCGCTCATGGCCATCTTCCTTACCGCCGAAATGACGGGCGGCTACGAGCTGTTTCTGCCGCTGCTCATTGTGAGTGCCATCAGCTATGGCACCTACCGCATATTCTCGCCCTACAGCATCTACACCAAGCGCCTTGCCTTGCGCGGCGAGCTGCTCACCCACCAGAAGGACCAGAGCGTGCTCACACTGCTTAAAATGGAGAGCGTGATCGAGAAAGACTTCATCGAGGTGCACCCCTCGATGAGCCTGAAGGACATGGTGGGCGTGATTGCCCGCAGCCACCGCAACCTGTTTCCCGTCACCGACGGCGCCGGCCAGCTGCTGGGCGTGGTGCTGCTCGACGACATCCGCAACATCATGTTCCGCACCGATCTCTACCGCCGCATGCACGTCAACCGCTTCATGTCGATGCCGCCGGCCAAGGTGGAGATAGGCATGCCCATGGACAAGGTGATGAAGCTGTTCGACGACACGCGCGCCTGGAATCTGCCCGTGGTCGACGACCAGGGCCGCTACATCGGCTTCGTGTCGAAGTCGAAAATCTTCAGCTCCTACCGCCAGGTGCTCAAGCACTATAGCTTCGACTGATTTGGCGGGCTCTGCAAACCGCAGCCCCCCACACATAAATTATATATACGTTACAACATTGAATATGGATAAGAAAGATTTAAGAATAGTGTTTTTCGGCACTCCCGACTTTGCCGTCGAGAGCCTGAGCCGCCTCGTGGACGGCGGCTACAACGTGGTGGGTGTGGTCACCATGCCCGACAAGCCCGCCGGACGCGGACACCACCTGCTGCAGTCGGCCGTCAAGCAATATGCCGTGGCCCACGGCCTGCACCTGATGCAGCCCGTCAAGCTCAAAGACCCCGACTTTGTGGCCGAGCTCAAGTCCCTCAACGCCACGCTCAACATAGTCATCGCATTCCGCATGCTGCCCGAGGTGGTGTGGGCCATGCCGCCGCTGGGCACATTCAACCTGCACGCCTCGCTGCTGCCCAAATACCGCGGCGCGGCGCCCATCAACTGGGCCGTGATGAACGGCGACACCGAGACGGGCGTAACCACATTCTTCCTGAAGCATGAAATCGACACGGGCGACATCATTCAGCAGCGCAAGGTGGCCATAGCGCACACCGACAATGTGGGCACCGTGCACGACCGCCTGATGACACTGGGTGCCGGCATGGTGATCGAAACCGTCGACGCCATTCTGGCCGGCACCGTGCATCCCATTCCGCAAGACCAGCTGGTCAATGCCGGCCAGCCTGCCACCCCCGCGCCCAAAATATTCAAGGACACCTGCCGCATCAAGTGGGACGCTCCGGCCGAGGCCGTGTATAACCACATTCGCGGCCTGTCGCCCTATCCGGCAGCGTGGACTACTCTCACCGATGCCCGCGGACAGCAGCATCAGGTCAAGGTGTTTGCCACCGGCGAACCGCAATTGTGCAGCGGCTGCACTCCCGGCCTGGTGAGGGCCGACGGCAAGACGCTGACGGTGGACTGCGCCGACGGCCGCCTGCAAGTGGCCCAGCTGCAGCTGGCCGGCAAGCGCCGCATGGACGCCGAGGCCTTCATGCGCGGCTTCGACGCCGCCGGCGCCCACTGCGAGTGAAAGGCTCGCTTTGAAAAGAAATCACAGGCAATGCCCCTCTGCCCAGCGCGCTGAAAAAGCAGCTACCCCAGCGAGTTGGCGGGTGACAAATGCGCCAAACTGTAGGGACGTGGCATGCCACGTCCGACGCAAATTACTGCAAATCATTTAATTACATAAATAATCACAACCAATGGAGGCGTATTTGGTGTGATTTTGATTTCTTGGATTTGCAGTAGGGCTACGCCCGTCGGACGGCATGCCGCGTCCCTACACTAAGTGGCTGATTTTATGTGTTTTAGTGTAATATTGTGCTTTCATGCTATAGCAGCAATGTCGCATTATTTTTGACGCTTTGTGGCAAACGATGCAAATGCATTCACTCTTTTAGTGCTCTCTCTGCCCACTTCCCCCCCTATGGTAATTGGTAGAGGGCTTTGCTGCCACAATTGCTGCCCAAAAGTGCGCCCAAAAGAGCAGTCGGCAAAAAAATATTTGGTTTTTAATTTGTCGTTTCAGCAAAAAGGCTTATTTTTGCGCATACGTAGAACGTAAACCAAACATAGAGAAATTTTTTAATTCATACTATACTAACTAAAAGTTAAACTAAAAAACCAAGACGATGAAAAAGTCATTACTCTTTGCAGGGCTTTGCGCCGCTATGAGCCTCACGGCTGTTGCGCAAAATCCCTACGCCTATGGCCTTAAAGCTGTCGGCCTCACCGAGGGCAAAGTCAGCGCCACGGCCACCGAGCTCAAAGTCAACTACACACTGAATGCCGAAGCCACCACAGTGAGCGTTGACGTTTACGACGGTGAGAACCTCGTTAAGTCGTTCCCCATCGAGGCTGGCGCCACCATTGGCGATCACGAGGCATCTATCCCATTGGCCGATCTGCCCAAGGGCAAGGCCCTCACATGGAAGGTGAAAGTCACTAATCCCGTGCCCGAGAATCCTAAGAACACAGGCAAAACCTACACATTCTGGTCGCCCTACGGCATCGCCGTTGACAACAATACCGAGAGCGACAACTTCGGCCGCATCCTCGTCACCGAAACTCAGCCCACCGTGCCCGACTCCTACTGGACCGTTACCGAGGGCGTGAAAAACGGTGTTTACGCATTCACTCCGCAAATGGAGCGCATCAAGAACGCCGCTGGCACATATGGCTTCAACTTCGGCCTCAAGTTCGAGAACTTCCAGTATGCATCCAAAGCAACAGCATTCGGCCCCAAGAAGATTCGCATTGCCAAAGACGGCCGCATCTTCCTTGGCGTGCAGGACTGCCTGCACATGCCTATATATGAAATCTCGCAAGACCTCACCACAGCCACTCCGCTGTTTGCCGGCACACTCGCTGCCGACACCACCGGCGTTGTGACCGACGCCAATGGCAAGTTCATTGCCGGCGCCAGCGCAGCATTCGACATCACCGGCACAGGCGACAACCTGAAGCTCGTGAACCTCTCTTGCAAGGGTGGCCAGGTGTTCAGCTATGGCGCATACCAGTGCTACCAATACAATCTGGGCTCGGCCAAGGTTATCGACAAGGCCGTGACCGACGATCAGGAAGTGCTCGACTACAGCATGCAATACACCATTTCGGCACAGAGCGTGTCACTGGCCTACGACGACCGCGGCGGCATCTGGTATTGCCAGTATCGTGGTGCGCCAACCGAGCAGCAGCCCGCAGTTAAGCACATCAACGCTCAGGGCGAAGAGGACTACAGCGACACCAAGACAGTGTGCCGCGGCGGTGGCATCGCCTACAACAACGATTTCACGATGCTCGCATTCCCCATTGCCAACAAGAAGATCGGCGTTTACCAAGTTGACTACGACAGCGACGGCAAGCCCACCCTTACCGAGATCTACACCCTCGACGGTATCACCAACGGCTGCAACGACATCGCATTCGACTATGCCGACAACCTCTACACTTGCTGCAACAGCCACGAGAAGTTCACTCAGTATCAGATTCCGCGTCTCGACGACTTCATCGAGACTCCCGCTGCTGCCAAGTATGCCTTCACAATCGACACCAACACAGGCGTGGCCGACAACGTGGCTGCCAAGACTGTTGCCAGCGTGAAGTATTACAACATGGCCGGTGTTGAGGCCAGCGAGCCCTTCGCAGGCGTCAACGTGGTGGTTACCACCTTCACCGACGGTTCTAAGACTGTGGCCAAGGCCGTTAAATAAACGAAGCCCATACGAGCCACAAATAGAGTATAACTCATAACCCCGCGGGGCAGTGCGCGCAGCATTGCCCCGCTTCTTTTTGCGTAATCGTAAAATTACATATAATTCGCTGATTATTAACGAAATAGTAGGGACGCGGCATGCCGAGAGCACTGAAAAAGTGACTGCATTTGCATCGTTTGCCACAAAGCATGAAAGCACAATATTACATTAAAGCACACAAAATCAGCTATTTAGTGTAGGGACGCGGCATGCCGCGTCCGACTGGCGTAGCCCCCACTGCCGCAAATACATGAATCTAAATCACCCAAATACGCCTCCATTGGCTGTGATTATTTATTCGTATAATTGGTTGATTTGCTGTGATTTGCGGTGGACGTGGCATGCCACGTCCCTACAGTTTGGCGCATTCACCACCCGCAATATGCCGGGATTGCCACTTTTTCAGTGCGCGCGGCATGCCGCGTCCGACGGGCGTAGCCCCCCTGCAAACGAAAAAGGAGATAAATCTTGTGGGCTGGAATGTGCCTTGGCACACCTCATTGCGAGCATTCACCACCCGCTAATATGCCGGGATTGCTACTTTTTCAGTGCTCTCGGCATGCCGCGTCCTCGCGTCCTTACACCAACTGGCTGAAAACCTATGTGAAACCAACGCTCATTTGCGCGCGTTGGTGGTGAGGGGGTGGATGGATGGGGATGTAGTTGGCGCACAATCAAATGTTTGAATGTGGGTGGGTTCAAAAAAATGTGCTTTTTTGTTTGGCAAATATCGCTTTAATGCCTATATTTGTAATCGAAAACGATAAGCCATTTGACCTCTGACTGTGAAAGCTGTTATGCAATTATCTTGCAACCAGAGCATTAAGGCACTAATCGAACAAAGGAAAAATTATTACTAACATTAAACATAAACGAAAAATGAAGAAATTTTTACTTCTCGCTGCTACAGCAGCAATGGTTGCTTCGGCAACAGCACAGGTTCCCTGTGAAGGCACTCTGAAATTAGACTGGAAAGTTGCTAAGGACAAACTGCCCGCATCTCTTGAGACTCGTCAGGGCTTCGGTCTGAACGGCAAGTTCTACATCCAGAATAAGTCTACAAAATCTATCGAGGTTTACGACCAGAACGGCAAAACAAGCGAAGTGCTGCCCGCTGGTGGAATGAACACTGCCATCTCTTACGACGACGCAGGCAACATCCTGGTAGGCAACTCTGCATTCCCCAACAGCTGGAGAACCGACTCTACCAACCTCAAGATCATCGCAGCCGACGGCAAGAGCTTCAAGGACATTACTATCAAGGGCGATGATGCAGTGATTAAGGGTCGTTGCGACTTCCTGGGCAAGGCAAGCGGTAACCTCTTGAGCGAGGATGGCGGTGTGCTTTGGATGGTAGGCGTTGAAAATACTACTGGTGTAGTGAAAGTGCCCGTTGCTGAGGGTGCTATCGACACCGACAATGTGTTTGAGGCAACAGTGGCTGGTGCTGCTGTGACTCCTGCAGCTCAAACAGTAGTGAATGCCTTCACCGATGCTGAGGGCAACGCTAAAATGCTCTATGTTACCCGTAACGCCAACCCCGTGATGCTTGAAGGCGACGAGACCCTCACTGGCACAGCAATCACTCTGCCCAACAAGGGTGCTTGCTGCGGTGCATTCCCTTTCACTCTGGGTGGCTACAACCTGGTGGCTTATCCCACACTGCCTAACTATCTTGACGGCTTCGCAATTGCCGAGGCTGGCGCAGAAGCACCTGTCGTAACTCACGAGGCTGAATTCACTGCCAATCCCAATGGTGTCCAGGCAAACTGGGTCAACGTTGAGCCCGTTGACGCACTCACTGCCAACGTTTACCAATACGTGCCCGGCGGCTACATGGCAAAATACACTTTCACCCTCAACAAGAGCATCACTGGCGTTGACAACACAGTGGCTGCCAAGACTGTTGCCAGCGTGAAGTATTACAACCTGGCCGGCATCGAGAGCGCAACTCCGTTCAGCGGCGTTAACGTGAAGGTTATCAACTACACCGACGGTTCGAAGCAGGCCGTTAAGGTGGTTAAATAATCAGGCGTAACCATCGAGGCTGCGCGCGCATAGCTGAGCGCGGCCCACACGCATACACAGCGGCACTGCCCACAGCGGGCGGTGCCGCCTTTTTTTGTGCGCTGCCGGGGTGTCGGCGGGTTTTAAGGTTTCTAACGTAATATATTAATAATTAACGCGCGTTTGGCGCTTGGGTTGGGCATAAAAAATTAATTTTGCACCGATATAAAAGATAGTGTGCGGCCACCGTATTCCAGTGGCCGCGTGCGTCGTTAGATTTTGACAAAAAAACAATAATAAATATCAGCTATGAGCGAATCTGTGAACATCAGAGAATTAAACGATTTAATCGCAAGTAAAAGCAATTTTGTGAGCCTGATCACTCAGGGCATCAGCCAGACCATCGTGGGCCAAAAGCACCTGGTGGACTCGCTGCTTGTGGCTCTGCTGGCCAACGGCCACATCCTGCTCGAGGGTGTGCCCGGCCTTGCCAAGACGTTGGCCATCAAGACTCTGGCGCAAACTATCAACGCCAAGTACAGCCGCATCCAGTTCACCCCCGACCTCTTGCCTGCCGATGTGACGGGCACCATGATATACAGTGCGCAAAAAGAGCGCTTCGAGGTGAAGCCCGGCCCGGTGTTTGCCAACTTTGTGCTGGCCGACGAAATCAACCGTGCCCCCGCCAAGGTGCAGAGTGCGCTGCTCGAGGCCATGCAGGAGCGTCAGGTGACCATTGGCGACCAAACGTTTAAGCTCGACGACCCCTTCCTGGTGATGGCCACCCAAAACCCCATTGAGCAGGAGGGCACCTATCCGCTGCCCGAGGCGCAGGTTGACCGCTTCCTGATGAAGGTGGTGATTGGCTACCCCAACAAGGCTGAGGAGCGCGAAATCATTCGCATGAACTTGGCTGGCAGCAAGCCCAAGGTGCAGCCGCTGGTCACTCCGCAAGAGATAGTCGACACCCGCAAGGTGGTGGAGCAAATCTACATCGACGAGAAGATTGAACGCTACATCGTGGACATTGTGTTCGCCACACGCTTCCCCGCCGACTACCAGCTTAACGACCTCAGCGGCATCATTTCGTTTGGCGCTTCGCCGCGCGCCTCGATAAGCATGGCGCTTGCAGCGCGTGCCTACGCCTTCCTCAAGGGCCGCGGCTATGTGATTCCCGAGGACGTGCGCGCCGTGTGCCACGACGTGATGCGCCACCGCATAGGCCTGGGCTATGAGGCCGAGGCCAACAACATCACCGCCGACGAGGTGGTGAGCGAGATTCTCGACAAGATAGCGGTGCCCTGATGCTTCACTCCCGCGCCACCGCTTGTGGCGCCGTTGATTGCTTTTTCATTCACAGGAAACACTCAAGAGAGATTTTTGTTATATGGACACCAACGAACTGCTGAAAAAGGTACGCAAAATCGAAATCAAGGCCAAGGGCCTGTCGCAAAACATATTCGCGGGCGAATACCACTCGGCCTTCAAGGGCCGCGGCATGACCTTCAGCGAGGTGCGCGAATACCAGTATGGCGACGACGTGCGCGACATCGACTGGAATGTGACCGCGCGCCACAACCGCCCCTACGTGAAGGTGTATGAGGAGGAGCGCGAACTCACGGTGATGCTGCTCGTCGACGTTTCGGGCAGCAAAAACTTTGGCGCCGTGGGCGTTGACAAGAGCGACATGATGACCGAGATTGCCGCCACGCTCGCCTTCTCGGCCATTGAAAACAACGACAAGGTGGGCGTGCTGCTGTTTTCCGACAGGGTGGAGAAGTTCATACCGCCGCAAAAGGGCCGCAAGCATATATTGCTGCTCATTCGCGAGCTGCTCAACTTCAAGCCCGTGGGCAGCGGCACCAACCTCAATCTGGCTCTTGAATACCTCACCAAGGTGATTAAAAAGCGCTGCTCGGCATTTCTGATTTCCGACTTCATCGACGATGGCGACTACAGCCGCTCGATGACCATTGCCAACGGCAAGCACGACCTGATAGCCATCCAGGTGTATGACAAGCGCGAGGCGCAGATGCCCAATGTGGGCCTCATGAAGGTGGCCGATGCCGAGACGGGCGCCGAGCGCTGGATCGACACCGGCTCGAAGCGCGTGCGTCAGGCCTACGACAAGTGGTGGTATCAGCGCCAGCTGGCCATGAGCGGCACTTTGCAGCGCTCAAAGGTTGACCTGGCTTCGATTTCCACCAGCGACGACTATGTGAAGGCGCTCATGGTGCTGTTCAAGCGCCGGGCCGTGGCCCGCTGAGGCGAAGGGCGGCCAATGTGAAAACTTTTTTTACTGCGAAACGATGAAAAATAAAGTTACGATAACTCTGCTTTTGATTGCCATGGCCGTGGCAGGCTCGATTAGGGCTGCCGCCGCGCCCACCACCGTCAAGGCGCGCCTCGACTCGGCTGTGCTGCTCATGGGCAACGTGACCACGCTGCACATCGAGGTGGTGCAGGACAAGGGGGTGAAGGGCTATTTCCCCGTCGACAGGCTCGACACACTCATGGCCGCCGTTGAGGTGGCCGACCGCCCCAAGCCCGACACCGTGGACCTTGGCAACAACCGCATCCAAATCAATAAAAGTCTCATAATCCAGTCGTTTGACTCGGGCATGTATATGCTGCCGCCGGTGGCCTACATCACCGGGGCCGACACCGTGAAGTCGGCCGGCGTAACCCTCAAGGTGGTGCCCGTCAAGGTGAACGCGCAGGGCGGCGTGCATGACTTCAAGCCGGTGGAGCAGGTGCCCTTCAAGCTGTTCGACTGGGTGCCCGACTTCATCAGCGACTACTGGTGGATCTATCTGCTGGTGCTCCTGCTGGTGGCAGGCGGCGCGGTGGCCTACTTCATGTGGTTCCGCAAGGGCATCAACCCGCTCAAGCCCGTGAAAAAGCGCCTGCCGCCCTACGACGAGGCCATGCAGGGCCTTGCCGAACTCAAGCAGCGCCAGCTGTGGCAAAACGGCGAGGAGAAGGAATACTACACCGTGCTCACCGACATTTTGCGCGTGTACATATTCCGCCGCTTCAAGGTGAACGCCGTGGAGATGACCTCGAGCCAGATTGTGGACACGCTTAAGAAAAACGAGGAGACCAAGGCCGTGAACGAGCAGCTGAGCGAAATTCTGGCCATGGCCGACTTTGTGAAGTTTGCCAACGTCAAGCCCATTGCCGACGACAACGACATGGCCTACCAGCGCGCGCTGCACTTTGTGGAGGCCACACGGCCCGTCGAGGCGCCCGCCGACGCCGACGGCAAGCCCAAGGCCGGCGAACCGGCCGCACAGCAGCGAAAGGAGGGCGTGAAATGAATCAGCTAATGAATCCCGGCTACCTGTGGCTGTTTTTGCTGTATGTGCCCCTCATAGCGTGGTATGTGCGCAAGCACCGCGTGGCCCAGCCGTCGCTGCGCCTGTCGTCGACCCGCGCCTTCAGCTCGCTCGGCTTCAGCTGGAAGGTGGCCCTGCGCCACGCCATGTTTGGCGTGAGGCTGCTGGCCATTGGCTGCCTGATAATAATACTGTGCCGCCCGCAGACGCACGACAGCTGGTCGACGTCGGAGACCGAGGGCACCGACATAGTTGTGGCCCTCGACGTGTCGACCAGCATGCTGGCGCGCGACTTCAAGCCCGACCGCTTCACCGCCGCCAAGGAGGTGGCCGCGCAGTTTGTGAGCGAGCGCCCCAACGACAACATAGGCCTTGTGATTTTCGCCTCCGAGGCGTTCACGCAGGTGCCCATGACCAACGACCAGTCGGCCATCATCAACGCCATCAACGACATCACCATAGGCGTGCTTGAAGACGGCACTGCCATTGGCGACGGCATTGCCACCGCCATCAACCGCATCAAAAGCGGCAAGGCCAAGAGCAAGAGCATAATCCTGCTCACCGACGGCAGCAACAACACCGGTGTGGTGGCCCCAATAACCGCGGCGCAGATAGCCCGCAAATATGGCATCAAAATCTACACCATAGGCGTGGGCACCAACGGCAACGCGCCATATCCCGTGGCCATGTACAACGGCGCCCTGCAATATCAAACGATGCCCGTGGTGATCGACGAGGCCACCCTGCGCAAGATTGCCTCAATCACTGGCGGCACCTATTTCCGCGCCACTGGCAACAGTGTGCTGAAGAGCGTGTTTAAGGAAATCGACAAACTTGAGAAGACCCGCATGGACGTGCGCAACTTCAGCCACACCGAAGACGCCTACATGCCTTGGGCGCTGCTGCTGTTGCTGCTGGTGGCCATCGAGCTCACGGCGCGCTACACGGTGCTGCGCAATGTGCCTTAGTGCGCGGGGGCTCATAAACTTATTTATACATACACACAGAGAGAAGTTAGATTATGTTCAGTTTTGCAAATCCGCAATATTTATATCTGCTGCTGCTCATCCCGCTGTTTGTGGGACTGATGCTGCTGTCGAGGCTCATGCGCCGCCGCAGTCTGGCGCGCTTTGGCCGCCCGGTCGAGGTGCAGAAGCTGATGCCCGACGTGTCGGCCTACAAGCCGTGGGTGAAGCTCGGCATCGAAATGCTGGCGCTGGCCATGGTGGTGATAGTGCTGGCGCGTCCGCGCGCCGGCGCGTTGAAGACCACCAGCAGCCTCAACGGCATCGAGGTGATGATAGCCGTCGACGTGTCGAACTCGATGAAGGCCTCAAGCACCGACGACCCCCAGGGCGTGAGCCGCCTGCAGCAGGCCAAGCTGATTCTTGAGAAGCTCATCGACCGCTTCAACAACGACAAGGTGGGCCTCATTGTGTTTGCAGGCAACGCCTACATGCAGATGCCGCTCACAGCCGACGCCCAGTCGGCCAAGCTGTTCCTCAACGACATCAACACCAACATGGCGCCCACGCAGGGCACCGCCATCGGCGCGGCCATAGGCATGGCCATGAAGTCGTTTTCGCACAATTCCAAGGCGCAGAAGGCCATCATTGTAATCACCGACGGCGAAAACCACGAGGACGACGCCGTTGAGGCCGCCGCCGAGGCCCGCAAGGCCGGCGTGCAGGTGAATGTGATGGGCGTGGGCTCGACCAAGGGTGCCCCGATTCCCGACGGCGACGGCGGATATATGCGCGACGACGCTGGCCAGGTGATAAGCACCGCCCTCAACGAGGAAATGGCGCAGAAGGTGGCCGACGCCGGCAAGGGCATCTGCCTTAATGGCAACGACGCCGATGCCGTGGAGCAGCTCACCGAGGCGCTCTCGAAGCTGGCCAAGACGGGCCTGGCGCAGGTGAGCTACAGCAAGCACGACGAGCTGTTCCCCATATTCGCATGGATAGCCCTGGTGCTGATAGTGGTGGGCACATTTGTGCTCGACCGCAAAAACCAGCTGCTCAAAAAGTATAATTTCTTCTCTAAAACCACCGAAAGGAAGTCAAGCAATGAATCTAAGAAATAGCATAATGGCCGTGATGGCCGTGGCTGTGCTGGCCGCGGCCCCATGCCAGGCCAGTGCCGCGGCAGGGCAGCAGCAGTCGGCCACGGCTGCCGCCACGGTCAAGAAGGAGCGCAACCACATTCGCAGTGGCAACAAGCTCTACAACGCCAAGCGCTATGCCGAGGCCGAGGTGGAATACCGCAAGGCCCTGCAGGCCAACCAGCGCTCGGTGATTGCGCAATACAATCTGGCCCTGTCGCTTATCCGCCAAAGCGGCGCCTCGCAGCAGGGCAGCAAGGACAATCCGGCCACGCAGGCCGCCCAGCTGCTGCAAAATGTGGTGAAGATGACGGGCAACGACAAGCCGCTGCAGTCGCGCGCCTACTACAATCTGGGCAACATTGCCTATGGCGCGCAGGACTACAAAAACGCCGCCGAGCTCTACAAGTGGGCGCTGCGACTCAATCCGGCCGACAACGAGGCCCGATACAATCTGCGCATGGCCCAGCTGAAGATGAAGGACAACAACCAGAACAAGAATCAAAACAAGCAAAACCAGAATAAGGACAAGGATAAAGACAAGGACAAAAACAAGCCCCAGCCGCAAAACCAAAAGCAGCAGCCACAGCCCCAGCAGTCCGACATGAGTCAGCAAAACGTCGACCAGATTTTGAAGACCATGCAAGACGAGGAGCGCGCCACGCAGCAGAAGATGAACGCCGCCAAGCAGCGCATGCAGCAGGCCGAGCGCATGCGCACGCGCAACAAGTGGTGATGCCGGCACACATTATATAGTAAATATGGATATGATGACTACAAGCAGATATAAATCATTTGCACTGGCACTGGCCGCGACACTGCTCACGGCCTTTGCCGTGAGCGCAGCCCGCTTCACGGCCCACGCTCCGCGTCAGGTGGAGGTGGGCAGCGTGTTCAATGTGGTGTTTGCCCTCGAAAACGGCAGCGGCAGCGGTGTGCAGGTGCCCTCGGTGAGCGGCCTGCGCCTGCTCTACGGCCCCGCCGTGTCGCGCGGCTACTCGTCGGTCACCGTCAACGGCCGCACCACCAGCAGCACGTCGGAGGAATACACCATGACCTACACGGCCAAGTCGCCGGGCATCTACCGCATAGGCTCGGCCTCGATCACCGTCGACGGCCGCCGCATGACCACCAGCCCCATCACCATTCAGGTGGTGGGCAAGGGCCAGGCGGCATCGCCCGCCCAGCAGCAGGCTGCCCCCTCGGGCGGCATGGCCGGCATGCCGGCCCTCAGCAACCCCATGACGCAGTCGGCCGGACGCGAGGTGAAGGGCAGCGACCTGTTTGTGCGCATATCCATGTCGAAGGAGCACGTGTATGAGCAGGAGGCTGTGGTGTGCACCATAAAGCTCTACACCAAATATCAGGTGTCGGAGTTCCTTTGCACCAAGCAGCCGTCGTTCAACGGCTTCCTCATCGAGGAGCTGCCGCTGTCGCCCTCGCTCAACAAGGTGGAGCGCGTCAACGGCCAGAACTACATGGTGGCCGAGCTCAAAAAGTGCATCCTCTATCCGCAGCAGTCGGGCCAGCTCACCATCACCTCGGGCAACTACGACGTGAAGGTGGTGCAGTATGACAACTTCCACACCCAGTTTGGCAGCATATCGCAGCCCGTGGAGAAGAAGCTGCAGGTGATGAGCAACCAGGCCTCGGTCAACATCTCGCCGCTGCCGTCGCCCAAGCCCGCCAACTTCAGCGGCGCCGTGGGCGTGTTCACCGTCACCTCGGCCATCACGCCGTCGGCCCTCAAGACCTATGCCCCCGCCACCTACAGCTTAGTGGTGAGCGGCACTGGCAACCTTAAGTATATCAAGAGCCCCGAAGTCAAGTTCCCCTCGCAGTTCGACACCTACGACCCGCAGAGCAAAATCTCGGTTCAGCCCAACGGCGACAACGTGAGCGGCACGGTGCGCTTCGACTATATGTTTATCCCGCAGTTTGTGGGCAGCTTCAAGGTGCCCGGCTTCGACTTCACCTATTTCAACACCCAGTCGCGCTCCTACGTCACAGTGCATGTGCCGGGCCACAGCCTCAGCGTGGCCAAGGGCGCGGGCAAGCCGTCGAGCCACTACAAGCTGCAGAATGCCGACATACACGGCATTTTCCCCGCCGACGACCTTGGCCTCAGCCACAGCCAGAGCCACTATGTGGCCGGCGTGGGCTACTGGCTGCTCTACGTGCTGCCGCTGCTGGCATTTGCCGTGCTGCTGGTGGTGTACCGCAAGATGCTGCGCGACCACAGCAACGCCACCCTTATGCGCACGCGCCGCGCCAGCAAGGTGGCCCAGCGCCGCCTCAAGGCCGCCCGCCGCTTCATGCAGCAGGCCGACGCCAACGCCTTCTATGCCGAGGTGCTCAACGCCACTTGGGGCTACCTGAGCGACAAGCTGAGCATTCCCGGCTCGGAGCTCAACAAGGACAATGTGCAGGCCGAGCTTGAGGCCTATGGCGTGCCGGTCGACATCACCGCGCGCACCCTGGCGCTGCTCGACAAGTGCGAGTTTGCGCAATACGCGCCCGAGCTGGCCGGCGGCGACATGCAGCCGCTGCTGGCCGAGGCCGCGGCCGTGATGGACGCCCTCGAAAGTGTGAAACGCAAAAAACAACAGCAATCATGATGATCGACATTATCAAGACTACAATAGCTGCCGCCGCCATCGCTCTGGGCTCGGCCACGGCCTGGGCCGGAGGCAATGCCGCAGCCGAGGCCGGCAAGGCCTATGCGGCGCAGGACTACAACAAGGCTCTCGAACTCTACGGGCAGGCCGCCAAGGCCGACGGCGTGTCGGGCAAGCTCTACTACAACATTGCCAACACCCACTACCGCCTCAAGGACCGCGGTCAGACCATACTGTACTACGAGCGGGCGCTGATGCTCGACCCGTCGAACTCGCAGGCGCGCGCCGACCTTGAGTTTGTGCGCGAAAAGTGGCAAATCAGCGAGGACACCGGCGCCTCGGTGGTGGCCGACACCGTGGGCCGCCTCTCCACCAACACCTGGGCCACCATTGCCGTGGTGGCATTCCTGCTCACGCTGCTGCTGGCGGCCGCCTATGTGGCAGCGCCATCGGTGGCGCTGCGCAAGGTGGGCTTCTTTGGCGCGGGCCTTACGCTGGCCGTGTGCGTGGTGGCCAATGTGTGCGCCTTCTACATGTATGGCCGCGCCACTTCGCACGACTGCGCCATCGTCACCGTGCCGCAGGCCCCACTCGGCACTGCGCCGCGCCAGCCCAAGGGCAAGGAGGTGGCCTTCAGGCTCAAGGAGGGCTACAAGGTGCAGCTGCGCGACTCGGTGAGCTCGCGCAACGGCCTGGTCACCGAAAAGTGGTACGACGTGGAGACTTCCGACTCGCGCCGTGCGTGGGTCAGCGCCAAAAGCATAACCATCATCTAAATTCCACCCTCGCCATGACCGGACTTCTCGACTCCCTTCAGCAAATCGACGCCTCGGCGCTGCTGGCCGTGAACGGGGCACACTGCCCCTATGCCGACAGCCTGATGTGGCTCATTTCGGGTAAACTCGCGTGGCTGCCCATGATAGCGGCCCTGCTGTGGGTGCTGTGGCGGCGCGGCTGGCGGCAGATGCTGCTGGCGGTGCTGGCCCTGGCCCTGGCCATAGCCCTGGCCGACCAAGTGTCGTCGTCGCTCATCAAGCCATTGGTGCAGCGCCTGCGCCCCACCCACAATCCCAACCTCATGCAGCTGGTGCACATCGTGCACGACTACCGCGGCGGCATGTATGGCTTCGTGTCGAGCCATGCGGCCAATGCCTTTGCATCGGCAGTGCTGCTGGCCATGGTGGTGCGCCGCCGCCACACAGCCGTGGCGCTGGTGGGGTGGGCCGCCGTGGTGTCATACAGCCGCGTCTACGAGGGCGTGCACTATCCGGGCGACGTGGCGTGCGGTGCCGTGGTGGGCGTGGCCGCAGCCGCGGTGGCCGCCTGGGCCTACCGCCGTGCCTGCCGCAAGTGGCTTGCTGGCCGCGAATGGTCCGTGCCGCCAGCCGACGCAAAATTGCTTACAATTTCCATTGTCGCTAACTTATTGATACTGGCTATTGTAGCTTTTTTTAATTGATTTTTGCAATAAAAAGTGGCTAAAAAGTTTTGCTATGTCAAACTTTGTGGCTACATTTATACCAAATTAATAACTCAACTTTAAAAACAAGTATTATCATGCCCAGGACAATTTCATTTAACGAGCTTCGTCGCATCAAAGACAGCTTACCCGAGGGTTCAACCCATGTGATTGCCGACAAGTTGAACGTAACAGTTCAAACAGTGAGAAACTATTTTGGAGGATCAAACTATGACTTTGGTTCGCATATGGGCGTTCACATAGAGCCCGGACCCGATGGAGGTGTGGTGATTCTCGACGACCCCAAGATTTTGGATATGGCTCTCGAAATCATCGAAAAGAGCAAGAAGAAGGCTGAAGCCGAAGAAGTCTGATTGACGACAATCATCACACACAACTGAAGCAAACAGCAAAGCAATTTTTATTGCTCACAGAGTAATTAACAGTAACTACAGCACAAGCGCGGGTCACGTGAGGCAGCGCACTCCGGCCAACAAGCCGTGGTGCCACCACGATGCCCGCGCATTTTTTTTGCGGCGCGCGCCTGGGCTGCGTGCCGGCACTGTGGCTTATAAATCACAATAGAAAAAACGAATATTGCAATGACTGACATACACGACACAAGCAATGGCAGCAGTGGCGGCGCCGACAGGCTGATTACGCTGGCCATACACACCTACGACCGCGCCGTGGAGCTCAAGCGGCAGCTGCAGGCCGCAGGCGTGGAGGCCGTGCTGCACAACGTCGACCTGCAGGAGGCCTCGGTGGCCTCGGGCGTGAGGGTGCGCATTCACGAGCGCGACCTGCCGCTGGCCCTCACCGTGGCCGAGGACACACACGCCCAGCATGCCGCCCGCCACGCCGGCAGCGTGCTCATTCCCGTCGACTTCAGCGACTATTCGGCCAAGGCCTGCAAGGTGGGCTGCGAGTATGCCCGCAAAGTGGGCGGGTCGGTGATTCTGCTGCACGCCTACATGAACGAGAGCCACCGCTTTCTGCTGCCCCTCGCCGGCGGCGACGGCAGCGACGAGCGCCAAATGAAGCTGCTGGCACGCCAGCGCATGGCCCGCTTTGTGGCCACCGTGCGCCAGCGCATGGCTTCGGGCGAGCTGCCGCAGGTGGGCGTGGGCTCGGAGGTGTGCGAAGGCATTCCCGAGGAGAGCATACTCAGCTGCGCCAGCGCCAACGACGTGTCGCTCATAGTGATGGGCACGCGCGGCATCCACCAAAAGGAGCACGACATGCTGGGCAGCGTCACCGCCGAGGTGCTCGACGCCTGCCGCTTCCCCATATTCACCGTGCCCGAGAACATTGCCCTCAGCAGCGTGGCTGCCATACGCAATGTGGCGTTTTTCAGCAACCTCATCCAGCAAGACGTCATCTCGTTCGACATATTCCAGCGCCTGTTTGGCGGCGACGGCCTCAACGTGACCATCATCCCCGTGGTCGACAAAAAAGACGCCGCCTATGTCGACAAGTCGCTGCGGCAGCTCACCGCCTACTGCAAGGAGCACTACAGCGGCAGCACGTTTAAGACCAAGCGCCTGAGCCAGGCGCGGTTTCTCGACCAGTTTCAGCAATATGTGGAGCAGAACCACATCGACCTCATAGTGGTGCCCAACAAAAAGAAGAGCATATTCTCGCGCCTGTTCAATCCCAGCATAGCCCACCGCGTGCTGTTCCAGAGCGACGTGCCCATGCTGGTGGTGCCAGTGTGACGAGGTGGTGTGAAAATGCGCCAAACTGCGACAAAAGCAGTAGGGACGTGGTATGCTACATCCGCCGCAAATCACTACAAATCAATTAATTAAAGAAGAAATCATGGCAAAGCAAGAATACATCGAAAAAAATCGGCAGTGGCTCGAGCAGAAAGCCGCCGAGCCGGGAGTTACGCTCCTGGGCGGTGGAGTGCTGGCGCGCATCATTGCCAGCGGCAACCCCGACGGGCCGCAGCCCAACCTGGGCAGCGTGGTGGTGGTCCACTACACGGGCCGCACCATCAACGGACGCAAGTTTGACAACAGCCTCGGCGGCACACCGCCCGCTCTGCGCGTGCGCGAACTCATCGAGGGCTGGGTGATAGCCCTCACGCGCATGCACGTGGGCGACAAGTGGGAAGTCTACATCCCGGCCGAGAAAGGCTATGGCAAGCGCGGAGTGCCCGGCATTCCAGGCGGCTCCACACTCATCTTCGAAATCGAGCTGATTGGGGTGGCCTAAATGGCGCCGCCCACGCCCGCAAAGGCCAGCAGCGCCAGCCACAGCACACCCAGGCACAGGCACACCGCAGCCACCATGCACAGCTGCCGCCTCACAGCCTTTTGCGCAGGCGCAGTGAATGCGGCCCGAGCCCACGTGAACGCGGCCATAAACACGAAAAAGTCGTCGGCATAGCCCAGCACGCCCTCGCGGTCGTAGTCAAAAGGCATAATGGTGTAGGCCACAGCGGCAACCACAGTTGCCACGGCCAGAATCTTGCAAGTCTTGTTCATACGGCGGCGTCAATTTAGCGGCAGCACCTCAATCCAGTATCCGTCAGGATCCTCCACAAAGTAGAGGCCCATCTGCTCATTCTCAAAGCACACGCAGCCCATGGCCTTGTGATATTCGCGCCACTTGGCATAGTCGCCCGCCACACGCAGGCACAGGTGAAACTCACACTCGCCCAGGTCGTAGCGCTGCGGGTGGTCGCGCAGCCACGTCAGCTCCAGCAGAAAACCGCTGTCGCTGTCGGTGAGGTATACAAGCGTGAACGAGCCGTCGGCAGCCACCTTGCGGTGGTGCTCCTTCAGCCCGAAAGCCTTGCCATAGAAGTCAATGCTCTTGTCAAGGTCGCTCACGTTGAAGTTGAAGTGGTCAAATCGTGCTTTCAGTTCCATTGATGTCAATAATTAATTTGTTGATGTCACTAAATAGTTTAACGGCCGCACAGCGGCACTTATTACTTTCCCCACGACAATAATTTTAACTACACAAAAACAGAAAATGAAAAGCGAACTTGAAAAATGCCTTGCCGGCGAAGCGTTCAACGGCAGCGACCCCGAGCTGGCCGCCATGACCCTCACAGCCAAGCGGCTCACCCGCCAGCTCAACGACACCGGAGAAATGGTTTTGAAGACGATTTGCACAATAACATGATATGGGCGGCAATAATAACATTGTCACTGACAGTATTAGGCCGATACTTAATAAAATTTGGCAAATGGGCAATCAACAATAAAACATAGTTGGTAGTATCTTATTTGCGAAGATTGGTGATAGACAAAAATGTTGTCTCAAATTAGCTATAGTGCGATACCATATTATAACAAGAAAATTATGAAGATACAATTCCCGATACTTAATATTTCTTTAGGCGCATTAAGTGCAGACCTCTTGGAAGTAACCCATATTGGCGATTTATGGGATTATCCGCATGACAATGACATATTTGAAGAATATTGTATGAATCAGAAATATGTTGATCAAAGTGGGCATATATTTAAGCTGATAGGAAAAAGAAAATCAAACCTTATAAACTCAATAATCCATTTTAATAAAGAAGAGCTAATATTTGAGGACTGTGATGAAGTTATTGGTTATTCGGAACTGAAAGAATTTTTGATGAATAGATACAGCTCATTAGATGATGATTTGTCAAAGTCCGCTCTGATTGGGTTAACAAAACAATCAAAAAGCATCAAAGGTTTAATAGGATAAGCACATAAATCAGGTGGCCCCCCGTTGCTTGGTGTCAATGTTTGTGGGGGGCGATGGGAAACATTCATTGCCCTCCCAAGCAAAGTTTTTTCGGAAAAATGGTTGCGGGGTGTTTGAAAATGGGCTTTATTTGCGTCTTGTTGGTGAAGACGTAATAAAAAAGGCATCTGATGGACGAAACCACTTTTGAGCAACTGGCGCCGTCGCTGCGGCTTAAGGCCGTGGCGGTGTGCCGCAACTGCGGGGCCACGGCTTGCGAAGCCGACGATCTGGCGCAGGATGTGATGCTCAAACTGTGGTCGATGCGGCGGCAGCTTGACCGCTACCGCTCGGTGGAGGCGCTGGCGGCCGTAATGGCGCGCAACCTCACGTTGAGCGCGATGCGCAGCAGCCAGGTGCGCCGCACAGTGGCCATAGGCGACGATTTCGACTCGGCCAGCACGGCGCGCAACGCGCAGCAGCAGCTTGAATACCGCGAGTTCGAGCGCGAGGTGGCCCGTATGGTGCAGAGCCTGCCCAGCACGCAGCACAGTGTGCTGGTGATGAGGCAGGTGGAGCACCGCTCGAATGCCGAGATTGCCCGGCTGCTGGGCATTGGCGAGGCGTCGGTGAGCACTCTGCTGGCCAGGGCGCGCCGCAAGATGCTTGAGGAAATCAGGCGCAAGCGCTTGGTGTGAAGTGAAACTTTTTGTAAAATGACGACAACAATATGACTACGAGCAATGCTGACATACAACGGCTGATTGACCGCTTCATGAGCGGCCAGACCTCTCTCGACGAGGAGGCACGGCTTGCCGCATACTTCAGGACGCACGACGTGCCCGATGAGTGGGCCGACTACAAGGCCCTGTTTGCATACTTCGACGCGGGCATGCCAGAGGCCGTGAGCGGCAAGGCGGCAACGGTCATCGCCGTTGTGCCCTGGTGGCGCAAGGCGTCGCGTTGGGCAGCCGCCGCGGCAGTGGTTGCGGCAGTTGCAGCAGCGGCGCTGCACTTCACCCCCACGGGAAGCGACAGTGCCGGCAGCCCTCAAAGGCCAACCGTGGCCCAGACCGTGACCGCCGCCCGGCAAGAGGCATCGGCCACCCCGGTGCCGGCCGTCAGCGAGGCCGAGCCACACATTGCCCAAGCAGTCAACGCCGTCAAGGCCAGGACTAAGGCCAAATCTGCGCACCGCCTCCGCCCGCTGGCCCGCGAAGTGCAGGCTCCCACGGCCGACGGCGTGGCCGAATACAGCGCGATGGTGGTGGCCGCCGAATACGACCAGTGGATGGCGCGCCTCGAGAGCGACATTCGCACCCAGCAGGCCATGGCCCTCATGGAGCAGGGCGCGGCAGTGGCCGTGATGTGCAGCGACTCGGGCGACGTGCCCGAAGTGCCGTAGCAAAAATATTGACTTAAAGGATTTTTTTCTTAAAAATAGCTCAACAATGAAACATTCAGTAATAGCAGCGGCAGCCATTGCCGCAATGGCCGCGCTCGCCAGCATGCCGGCGGCGGCCCAAAACACAAGCATCGACAACGCCATAAGCAGCCTTGCGCGGTCGAACTATGTGGTGCGGTCCACCATAAGCGAAACCACCAACGACGATGGCCATTCGGCCGACTACAAAATCTACTACTTCAGCCTGCCCAAGAGCAAGAAGGATGTGGTGCTCAACATCGACAAGCTCTTCAAGCAGGGCCGCCCCGAGTCCTACTTCTCGGAGTTCCAAGAGAAGGACGAAGACGACTACAAGCGCATGCTCGTGAATCTGCCCGACGGCTCCAAGCTGACCGTGGGCAAGGACGACGACTACTACTCGCGGGTGCTGTGCTACAAAGACCCGGCCAACAAGGACTACCGCTACTGCTACGTGCTGGAGTGGAGCGACGACGATGAGGACGACGACAACGGCAAGCCGCTGTACACGGGCTATGTGGCGCGCGTGTATTCAAAGCGGCCTACGGCCACGGTTAAGAAAACCACAGTTAAACTTGGCGACAACAGCATCGTGGCCACCTCGGCCGACGGCACCACCACAGTGATAGGCAACGGCGGCATCACATCATATAACAGCAATGGCCGCACCACAACGGGCAGCAGCATCAACAGCAACGTGGACTTCATGCGCATGTTCGGCTTCTACCGGCAGCAGATAAAGCAGTTTAGCGGCCAAAAGGGCAACGAAACCACGCTCAACCTGTATGTCACCGCAATGTATACCATTTGCAACGAAGAAGCCGAGAAAAAGCGGCTCAGCGACGATGAGCGCAACCTGTGCGTGAAGTCGCTCAACGAGCTGTCGGGCAGCGTGGCCGACAACTTCCTGAGCGGCATGCTCACCCAGTCGGCAAAGCTCCTCAGCGGCAAAAAGTAGCCCCACTGCCCAAACAGAAACGGCGGGGGCTGGATTCCAAAATCGAAGAATCCAGCCCCCGCCGCCGTTCTTTTTAACGCCTTAACAACAGGGTGGGGCGGAGGCATTGAATGGCTTTTGGCATTGTGGGTGTTTTTGTGGTGCCCTTTCCTCATGATTCAGTCAATGATATGCGTAGAAAGTATTATATTTGCTATCTGTAAGCAAATATAATACTAACCAACACCGGCCTTGACAAGGCAATTGTGACTCCCGTTAAAGGGGTGGCCTTTTTTGGGGGAGGAGGGTGAACAAACGAGAAAGGAACTGACAATGAAAGGTTACGCAAAACCACTGCATGAATTTATAGAAGGTCATAAAATCCAATTCGTAATACCTGTATATCAGCGTAATTATGATTGGTTGATAGACAATTGTGACCAATTATTCAGCGATTTGGTGAAACTAAGCCGTTCTAATAGACATTCGCATTTCTTTGGCTCTATTGTAACTTCTTCGGCTGATAGCAGTTACAACAGATTGGTTATTGATGGACAGCAGCGTTTGACTACTATTTCTCTTCTTTTATTGGCTGGCATAAAAGCAGTGAAAGATGGTGCCATTGAGATTAGCGAAGAATCAAAATTAGAAGAAGCATACGAGGTTTTCTTAAAAGCTAAGTTCTGTAATTCTGAGCGTAAAATCAAGTTGGTTCCCATAGAGAACGACCGTGTCGCCTACGATAAGATATTCAATGAAGAAAAGTCTTTCGATGAGGATTCAAAGGTTACTCGCAACTATCGCCATTTCTATGATTTGCTGACGAGAAAGCCACAAGCACTGTCTTTCGACCAATTGCTTGATGCCATAGAACGATTGCAAATCATATCAATAGAATTGGATGGCGACGATGATGCCCAACTTATATTTGAAAGTCTGAACTCTACCGGATTGGCTCTGACAGAAGCAGACAAGATACGCAACTACCTCTTGATGTCTTTGACTCCTGAGGAGCAACAGGCGTGTTTCAAGAACTACTGGCAAAAGATAGAACAGGCAACTGAAAACCAACCGACAAAGTTCCTGCGCGACTATCTCACCATACAGCAACAGTTGCAGCGTCCTGTCCGTCAGTCAAACATATACTATGAATGGAAAAAGTATATGGACGGACATGACCGCAAGGAAGAATTGGTCAAGATGCTTGATTATGCGCACTACTATCAGCAAGTGACGGAAGCAAAGCTGTCTACGGCAAGACTTTCCGAGAAGATGCGCCATATCTGTAATATAGAAACAGATGTGACAAATGTATTCTTCATTCAATTCTTGAAATATGCCTCTGCCAACAATCTTTCGGAGGATGAGATATTTAAGGTGATTGATTTGGTTGAAAACTACTTGGCAAGACGTATAGTATGCAATATGCCAGGTAATGCCCTTACTCAGGTTTTCTGCGCTTTGCATAAAGACGTTTTGAGAAGCATAGAGGAGTATAGTTCTGCAAATGTGGAACTCGGTAACTCATATTCTGACATATTGGCTTATCACATCATGCGTCGTGATGGCAACTATCAATTGCCAAGAGATATGCAATTCGTGGAGTCTATCAAAACTCGTGATGCTTACCACATGTTGAAGCCGTTCCAGATATTCCTCTTTGAGCGGTTGGAAAACTCTGTGCATGGCGAATATAATGATGTGGCAACCGACATGAAAAAGAAGGACGCCACCATTGAGCATATCATGCCCCAAACTCTCAATGGTGATTGGAAAGCAATGCTTGGAGATAACTTTGAAGAAATACAGGACAAGTATCTTCATACATTTGCCAACTTGACTTTGACAGGTATCAACAGTGAATTGAGCAACAAGCCATTTGAAATAAAGCGTGATGGCAAGATAATAGGGAATGAAATATATCCTGGCTACAAGAATTCAAAATATCGCCTGACAAGAAATGTTACGTTATGTGGCAAGTGGACTGAAATAGAGTTGCAGAACCGATGCAATGAGATAGTGGCAACATTTTTGCGACTCTACCCATTGCCACAAACCACATTCAAGCCATTGCCCAAGCCGGTGGATGAAGTGTCTTTAGACGAAGAAACATTCTCTCCTACAAATAGAACTCTTAAAGGTTTCCGTTTATTTGGCAACGAGTATAACGAAACCACTTGGAAGGGAATGCTTCTGCGGGTTGTAAAACTTGTGATGGAACGATACACTGACATTGTGGATACACTTTATGATGCCGAAGGTTTCTTCTGGTCGGCCAAGCAAGCAGACACAAGATATTGTACATTGATTGCTCCACAAAAATATTTGTGGACTTCAATGGACAACAGAAGCAAACTTCGCTGTTTGCGCTTCCTGTTTGAGAAATGCGACATAGCCGAGTCTGAATTGGTGATGCTGCTTGAACCAGTAAAAGAATAACCTCTTTATGTGCGGGCTCGGAACAGTTGGGCCGCATTGCGCCACCGGGCATTATTGATGCCATAGCTTGAAAGCATATTAGTGGGGTGGTGAATGCGCCAAACTGTAGGGACGTGGCACGCCGAGAGCACTGAAAAAGTAACATTGTTGTGCATTTGTTGCAATGTGGTATTAACAATGACATTATCCCTTTAGGGATAAGATATGTGTAGGCAGGTATGCAGTGCGGACGTAGCGGTAGCGCAGTCCGCGCGAAATGCCTGCTATGCTGTCGCCCCCACACAGGCATTCCAGAGGAATGCGACAACAGGCGGATAATACTGATACACAAATTATTAGGCTGCTGCAGCGTGCAGGGCGGCAGCGGTCGCATTCCTTTGGAATGCACTGGCTGAGGAGAACGCTTAGCAGGCATTTCGCGTCGGCTGCGCCTCCGCTGCATACCTGCCTACACATATCCA
>CAVKDU010000023.1:0-41430 GCA_963655175.1 Wujia chipingensis
TGTCTCTCTTGCATTTGTCAAATTCCTCATCGCAAATATTTCAATGATCGTGTGCCAACGACTTTCATAATCTCAGCGCTGTTGCGCTTAATCGTTTCGGAAGTCGAAAGTGTTGCAAAGTTACAACTAATTTTTCGAACTGCAAAACTTTTTGAGATTTTTTTGAGAATCTTTTTAATTTGTCACATCCGCTGATGTTTTAAAGATGCTCATTTTTTCGTTTGCGGTTGCAAAGGTACGGCAAAATATTAAACCACCAAAACATTTTGCAAATATTTTTTGAGCGATTTTCGCCCATTTTCACCTATAACGCTATTTGACAGCATATTGCGCTTTAAAACTTTTTTGTGACTTTTTCGCAGCTCAAAAGCGACTTTCAGAGCCCAAAATCACGACATAGAAATGTACGCGCACGCGAAAGAGCCAACCTGCGCCTCAGCACTAAAAAACGGCTCTGCGGGCACATAATTTTTTTCAAAAAAATCACACGGCCTGCGGTTTCAGCACCACCCCGAGACCTTTTTGCCCATTGATGGCCACGGTGAGCGGCTCGCCGAAACTGACGATGCGCACAAAGCGGCTGTCGTAGGACGCGGGACAAGACGCCAAAAACGTCTCATCGAACACGCTGCCGTCGCCAAGCTCGCCCACCGTGAAGTAGCCAACGCCAAACGAGGTGAGGTTTTGAAAGAAATGCGTGCCCTGGCTCGGCTCGATGCGCGCACCCGGGCGCGACATCTCTACGATGACGCGCGCCGCCGAAATCTCAGCCCACTTAACGGGCACCCCGAGGGCCGGATCACTCGAGCCCCACCGCCCTACTCCGGCAAGGATGTAGTTCTCGCCGCGCTCAACAAAGCCACGGTTGATTTCGGCAATCTCGCGGGCGATGAGCGGATTGTTGGCCATTGAGAATGCTTCCTGCTTGACCATCACCACACTGCTGATGTTGTCCATCACGCCGTGGCCCAGCGCATTGTGGCTGCTGATGAGCAGCTGGCTGGCGTCGACGTGCATCACATTCTCATCGAGCATCTCCTTGCGGTCGACCATGGGGCGAATTTGCAGCCAGCACAAGTCGCCCTTGTTGTCGCTGCTGCGGTCGGGGTTGATGACACCGGCAAACTCAATCTCCACAGGGCGGCCCATGAGTTCCTGACCCGTGGTGAGCATGAAATCGACGATTTTGGCCAGCGGATACACATTCTGCTTGAGCACATTGGCAAAGGTGACCACCTTGCGCCCCGGGCCGAGGTCGTTGTCGACAATCACCCCGTTCTGGAAGTCGTAGGTCGACACCATGTATTTAAGATAACCCTCGCGGGCTGCGTCCTGCACGGGCAGGCGCGAGATGTCGAAGCCCTCGTCGATGGTGAAATTCTCGTTGACGTCATGCACATTAAGGGCGTAGAACGACGACTGGGTGTCGCGCAGGGCAAGTTCGAGCGTGCTCGTCTGCAGCACCTTGCGCGGCCTGCGCGGCGAGAAGCGCAGCGACATGCCGCCGTCGACGATGTATTTGCCCAGCCCCACGGCCACCTCGGCCACACCGCCATACGGGTCTTCGCCGCCCACGGGATAGTAGTTGAGCGAGCGGCCAACGCCCGCGAACGAGGGGTAGAAGTAGTTGCCGTGCTGCTCGCCGGCCACCTCCTGAATGATCACAGCCATCTTCTCCTGGTCGATGACATTGCTGGTGGCCACCATATAGGCCTTGCTCTCGGCATAGAACACCGAGGCATATACGGCCTTGATGGCGTTGCTCATGAGCCGCAGCATGATGTTGCGGTCGTGAAGGTGCGGAATCATGTAGGTGGCATAGACCCCGGCGAACGGCTGGTAGTGACTGTCTTCGAGCAGACTCGAACTGCGCACCGCCAGCGGGCCGCCTATCACGTCGTAGATGGCCAGCAGGTCGTCGGCCAGGCGGGCCGGCAGCTTGGCGTCGAGAAAATGGCGCAGAATCTCGGCGTCGGGCAGATTGCTCAGTGCCATTGGATAGAGGTCGTTGGTCTCCATAAACTCGTCGAACACGTCGGTGCACAGCACCACCGTGTGGGGTATGTGCACCGCCACGCCATCGAAGTTGTCGCAAATGGGATTGTGCTTTATGATGCTGTCGATGAACGCAATGCCGCGGCCCTTGCCTCCGAGCGACCCCTGCCCTATGCGGGCAAAGTTGCTGTAGCGGTCGAAACGCTCACGCTTGAACTCGGCCACCACGCCACGGTTCTTCATTTTGCGATATTTGACAATGAGGTCGAAAAACAGCTGTCGCACGGCCGGAGCCTCGTTGATGTCGCGGAAGCGGTGCATCTTCACCACCTGCGCTATTGGGAACAGGGCGCGCGAGTAGAGCCAGCGCGAAATGTCATTTTTCTTAGCGTGATACAGCAGCGACTCGGCCGGAATGTCGAAAATGTGGTTCTGCAGCTCCTTGAGGCTGCTGATGCGCATTATTTCGCGGCCCGTGTCGGGGTTGCGGATTATGAAGTCGCCAAAGCCGAAATGGTCCATTATGGCCTGCCCCAGGTCGACGGGCAGCTTTTTGCTGTTTTTGTCGAGGAAAGTGCCGCCGAACTCGGCCACGCGTTCGCGGTTTTCAGAGTCGCTCGACTCGATGATGATGGGCAAGTAGGGGTCGCAGTCGCGCAGATAGCGCGCCAGGCGCAGACCCGCGTGCTTGTCCTTGACGCCGCCGCGCTTGAACGACACATCGCTGATTACGCCCAATATATGCTCGCGGTAGTGGTCGTAGAGCCGCCTGGCCTCCTCGTAGTCGCGCGCCAGCATCACCTTTGGCCGTCCGCGCATGCGCAGCATGGCCTCGTGGGCGTTGAGCGCCTCGGTGGAGAACCGCTGCGACTGGCGCAGGATGAACTTATATAGCGTGGGCAAGATCGAGGAGTAGAAGCGCACCGAGTCCTCAACGAGCAGAATCATCTGTATGCCCACGCCCATAATGTCGTTCTCGGCATTCAGTTTGTCCTCGAGCAACTTAATGATGGCCACCAGCAGGTCGACATTGCCCAGCCAGCTGAACACATAGTCGACCCCGCTGAAGTCCTCGCCCACAAGGCGGCGCGACACCTCGCGCGAAAACGGCGTGAGCACCACGATGGGCGTGTCGGGATACATGTGCTTGATTTCCTTTGCCGAGGCGAAAGTCTCGGTGATGTCGACACCCGGCATGGCAATGATGATGTCGTAGTGCTTCTCGGCCAGAGTGGCCATGGCGCTGGCATAGTCGCTGACGCGCGTCACACGCGGCGGCGAGCTGAGGTTTAGCGACACATACTCGAAATAGATTTGTTCCTCCACGCGTCCGTCCTCCTCCATCATAAAGGCATCGTAGGTGGACGCGATGAGCAGCACATTGTAGATGCGCTCCTGCATAAGGTTCTGAAACGCCGTATCTTTCAGATACAACTGGCTCAGCAATGGTTCGTTCATTGGGTTCTCACTGTTTTTGTCGGGGACAAATTTACTGCAAATAATGAATAGCGGCAAATTAATGACAAAACAAAATTATCATGGCCGAAAATTCAACATTTATTAATAACTTTGTGGAGCTATCAACCAATTTATTAATTAATATGAGGAATTTCCACTTATTCTTGGCCACACTGGCATCGGTGGCGGCACTGACGGCGACAGCCGGCGCAGCCAACCCCTTTGCCGACGCATCGGCCACCAAAGCGAAACCCGGCCCGAAGGGGCAGATAGGAGCGCTGACAGCAGCTGGAGGCGCGGTTGCCACCCCCACCCGGCAGCTGGAGCAGCGCGCCGTGAAGCAGGCCACCCGCAAGGCGGCACGCAAAGCGCAGCGGGTGCAGGCCTCCGACCTGAAGAGCCCGAGTCTGCAAATCGACTACACCACAGGCACCACCGAGCCGGCATTTAAGCGCGCCTGCCCGGTGACCTACGCCATCAGCGGCAACGCCATCGAAATCAAGGGCTTCGGCGGCTATGGCAAAAGCGCCACCGGCAGCGTGGACTGGCAGACGGGCACCGTGACCGTGCCGAGGCAGTCGGTGTACGACAGCCAGAACTACGGCAACTGCGACATCGTGAAGGTGAACCCCGGCTACACCACCATCGACACCACAGCCGTGATCACGGGCCACATTAGCGGCGGCGTGCTCACCCTCGACCCCTGGACGCTGCTCATAACCAGCGGCAAATACAAGGGCTACATTCTGGACGGCGTGCGCGTGCGCTCGGACTTCAAGCCGGCCAACACCACCATGAGCGTGGGCGTGACCGACACCACCGGCGCGGTGACCAGCCGCGACTTCCCCGTGATTGCCGAGCAGACCGCCACCAACCAAGTGACACTATACAACTTTGCCGGCACAGGCAGCCGCGTGAACGTGGCGCTGCACGGCGACTCCACCATGGCCATTGCGCCGCAGCTGATACTGGAGAACAACAACCTGCGCTACAAGTGCTACCGCTACGACCCCGAGAAGCGGATGTTCTTCCCCTACAAGCAAATAAAGGGCAGCGCCAAGGGCGGACAGCTGCAGTGGGGCAGCTGGATCATCAACTCCACCGATGGAAAATACTACGTGATGATGTGCTCGGGCTCGAGCGTGAAGCTGCCATTTGAGCTGAAGCTGCCCGCAGCGCGCACACAAGCCGGATTCAAGGGCAGCGGCACCGAGGCCGACCCCTACCTGATTGAGAACGTGAACGACCTGATAGCGCTGTCGGACAGCGTGAACTTTGAGACCGACATCGACCCCGTGCGCCGGTGCGGCACAAAGTATGCAGGCCAATACTTCAAGCAGACGGCCGCCATCAATATGAACGGCTACAAGTTCAGCCCCATTGGCGGCAGCGACGACTACATTCGCTTCGGCGGCACATATGACGGCAACGGCAAGACCATCAGCAACCTGACGGTGGAGTCGGTGACTGACGGCTATGCGGCCCTGTTTGGCGCGGTCGACACCACCGGCGTGCTGAAAAACGTGCGCCTCACCAACCCCGTAATCAAGTCGGGCTACTACTACACCGGCACCCTGGCAGCCTACTGCCAGGGCAGCATTGAAAACGTGACCGTGACAGGCGCCAAGGTGGAGGGCAACTTCTGCACCGGCGGCGTGGTGGGCATAGTGGGCCCGGCCACCAACGTCACATTCAGCAACGGCACCGTGATTGGCAACAGCCAGACGGGCGGCGTGGCAGGCGTGGGCCGCTCGCCCATGAAGCTGCTCAGCGCCACCGGCGCCACAGTGATAAGCACCGCCACCGAATACACCACCTCGGTGGGCGGCGTAGTGGGATTCATGGGCAAGGAGCGCGGCGGATACCTCACCGACAGCTACTTTGCCGGCACCGTGGTGGTGCAGCACGCCGGAGTGATGGCGGGCTGCATTCTGGGCGTGAGCACCGAGGCTCCCGTGAGCCGCTGCTTTGCCGTGGGCGAGATTGGCTACACCGGCACAGCGGTGGGCAAGACCTCGGCCGGCGGCATCGTGGGAGGCGCGCAGGCCATGGAAATCACCGACTGCTACTTCGCAGGCAACAACCGCCTGGGCGGTCCGCAGTCGGGCGGCCTCATCGGCCTCAACATCAACGTGGGCCTTGAAGGCCACGCCGACCACTCGATACTCACCCGCTGCTATGTAACGGGCGCCATAAAGAGCACCTCGACCGACGCCCAGTCGCCTTTTGTGGGCAAATATGACCCGCAGACGGGCGGCAACGCACCGGTGATAAACAACTGCTACTACGACGGACAGCTGATTACGGCCAACGCCAAACTCACCTCAGCCGCCGTGCCCACCAGCCGCCTCGTGAGCGGCAGCGCGGTCGACAGCACGTTCAGCGACACCACATGGACCTTCACCAAGGGCCTGTATCCGCGCCTTAAGAGCATCAGCGCCAACTCGGCAGCCTATGTGTCGGCAGCCGCTGCGCCGTTTGCCAACGACGACCAGAACATCGACAATGTGGCCGAAGACTTCAAGGGCTCCACGCTGAACGGCGTGAAGTGGAAAGTGCTGATGAACGGTGCCCTGGCCGACGACGGACACGGCCTGAGCGTGGACCAGAACGGCAACTTCCACCTCAACGGCACCTTCTCGGCCGACACCATATATGCCTCAATCGGCGTGGTGAAGAAATACATGATGGTGCGCTGCGCCCCTATGAGCCGCTTCAAGGGCAAGGGCACAGCCGAAAGCCCCTACCTGATTGAAAACAAAGACGACCTGATTACGCTGAGCAAGGCCACAGTCGACAACCAGCTGTCGTTCAGCGGCTCATACTTCAAGATCACCAACGACATCGACGTTGAAAAAGACCAGGAGTTCAAGGGCATAGGCATTGTGGGCAGCAGCAAGGCCAGCTACGCATTCGGCGGCGTGCTCGACGGCGACAACCACACGATTCACAACGTGCGCCTCATCTACTGCACCCTCGACTCCACAGGCAAGATTGCCACGCGCGAAAACAATACCGGCTTCGTCAACAACCTGAAGGCGGGCGGCGTGGTGAAAAACCTGCGCATGGCCAGCGACTGCTACTTTGTGGGCTACTCACACACTGCGGCCTTTGTGGGCCACAACTATGGCGGCGACATCATAAACTGCCGCAACTACGCCACCGTGATCGGCCACTCGGGCAACACCGGCGGCATGACGGGCTACCACAACGCGGGCCTCATCAAGGACTGCTACAACGCAGGCACCATTGTGGCCGGATTCCAGTATGCCGGCGGCATTGCGGCCGCAAGCCGCGGCACCATTGAAAACTGCCAGAACACGGGCGAAGTGATTGCCAAGAAAATCAACGCCAACTATGAGGTGAGCCGACTCAACTCGGCCGGCGGCATTTGCCACTCCAACTTTGGCACCATGCGCAACGTGCTCAACACAGGCCACATCAAGGCCTCGAAATATGTGGGCGGCATCATGGCATGGTACAACGGCAAGACGGCCGACACCATGGCAGTGGCCGCACTCAACGTGGGCATCATGGAAATCGACCCCAAGGTTGACCCCACCACCATTGGCAACATTGTGGGCAAGCTGTATGTGAAGGGCAAGGCCAAGGCCTGCTACTACGACGGCCAGCTGTCGGCCTACAGCTCGTGCCACAGCTCGGCCTACAGCGGCACCCAGCCGCTCACCACGGCCCAGCTTACCAGCGGCGAGCCCATCGAGGGCCTCGACACCGCATACTGGAGCTTTGAGAAGGGACGCTACCCGATGCTGCGCACGTTTGCCGACGAGGCCGGAGCGCAGGCCGGAGCGCTGAGCGTGGTCTACTTTGGCGACAACCACCGCAGCGACAGCATCAAGTGCGACGCCGCTCTGGCCCAGGCCGAGGGCCTCAGCTGGAGCACCAAGGCTGCCGGCACGGCATTCCAGGTGAAGGGCAATGTGCTGTGGATGGAGCCGGCCGACGTGCTGGCCGACACCATTGCGGCAAGCTATCAGGGCTTTGTGAAGCTGATTCCAGTTGTGGCCACGCCCGACAGCGTGCCCGCACCCGCCATAGCTGTGAACGGCGGCGCAAGCACAGTGGAGTTCAGCTGCCCGCTTGAGGGCGTCACCTACCACTACACACTCGACGGCTCGGTGCCCACCGCCGCCAGCAGCGCCAGCGCCGACGGCGTGGTGAAGCTGCCCGCAGGCATCTACACCGTGACCGTGATTGCGGCCAAGCACGGCCACTACACATCGCAGCCGGTGGCATGCGAGGTGAGCATGAGCGGCGTGGAAGGCGTCACCGCCGAGAAGACGGTGCTCACACGCAGCTACGTCACCCCATCGGGAGTGGTGAGCCCCACCCCCGTCGACGGCCTAAACATTGAGGTCACCACCTACACCGACGGCACACGCACAGCCGTTAAGCGGCTGATGCAAGCCAAGTAAGGCGGCACACCAAGCAACTATCATCCCGGGAGGGCGCAGCCATGGCGGTTGCGCCCTCCCGCTTTTGTTCCCGCAGTGGGATAATTGGTCACAATTGTGGCAAAAAAGCTAAATTTTCACATTATAATATGTGGGGTAATGTTTTTTTATATAATTTTGCACCCGATTTTGCAGAAAGGGCGCGCCACCGCGCCGTTTGGCAAAACAGACGAGAGCGAATATATTACAACAGGAAAAAACATATATTAGATATGCCAGCTGAGAATTTAGTAATAGTTGAGTCTCCGGCCAAGGCCAAAACAATCCAGAAGTTCTTGGGCAAAGACTACAAAGTGATGTCGAGCTACGGCCACATACGCGACCTGCACAAGAAGGACTTCAGCATCGATGTAAACGACGGCTACAAACCCATCTACGAGATACCCGCCGACAAGAAAGCCCTGGTGGCCGAACTGCGCAAGGCGGCCAAGGAGGCCAAGACGGTGTGGCTCGCAAGCGATGAAGACCGCGAGGGAGAGGCCATAGCCTGGCACCTGTATGAGGTGCTGGGGCTGAAGCCCGAAAACACGCGCCGCATCGTGTTTCACGAAATCACCAAGCCCGCCATTCTCAAGGCCATCGAGAATCCGCGCGACATCGACATCAATCTGGTCGACGCCCAGCAGGCGCGCCGCGTGCTCGACCGCATCGTGGGCTTCGAACTGTCGCCCGTGCTGTGGAAAAAAATCAAGCCGGCCCTCTCGGCCGGACGCGTGCAGAGCGTGGCAGTGCGCCTCATTGCCGAGCGCGAGAAGGAAATACGCAACTTCAAGAGCGAGGCATACTACCGCGTGACCAGCACCATGCGCCCCGAGGGCAGCAGCGCCAGCGTCAACGCCGAGCTCAACCGCCGCCTCGCCAGTCACGACGAGGCCCAGGCCATGCTCGAGGCATGCTCGGCAGCCCAGTTCGAGGTGGCCGACGTGAGCGTGCGCCCGCTGAAAAAGTCGCCCGCGCCGCCATTCACCACCTCTACCCTGCAGCAGGAAGCCTCGCGCAAGCTGGGCTTCTCGGTGTCGCAAACCATGCGCGTGGCACAGTCGCTCTACGAGGCCGGACACATCACCTACATGCGTACCGACTCGGTGAACCTGTCGAGCCTGGCAATAGGCACCATAAGCAACGAAATCACCACCAGCCTTGGCGAGCAATACCTCAAGGTGCGCCACTACCACACCACCAGCAAGGGCGCGCAGGAGGCACACGAGGCCATACGCCCCACCTTCATCGCCAACCACGAGATAGCCGGCACGGCACAAGAGAAGAAGCTGTATAAACTCATATGGAAGCGTACCATAGCGTCGCAAATGGCCGATGCGCAAGTGGAGAAGACCACCGCCGACATCACCATAAGCAACCGCCCCGAGCACTTCACCGCCACTGGCGAAGTGATTAAGTTCGACGGATTCCTGCGCGTGTACATGGAGTCGACCGACGACGACGCGCCCGCAGCAGCCGCCGACAGCCACTCGCTGCCCCCCATGACGGTGGGCATGGGCATGGAGGCCGACGATGTGACGGCCACGCAGCGCTTCACCCAGCAGCCGCCGCGCTACACCGAGGCCTCGCTGGTGCGCAAGCTCGAAGAGCTGGGCATTGGCCGCCCGTCGACCTACGCCCCCACCATCAGCACCATCCAAGCGCGCGACTACGTGGAGAAGGGCGAGAGCCGCGGCGAAAAGCGCGACTACGAGACGCTGACCCTGCGCGGCGGCAAAATCACCGCAAGCGTCAAGAGCGAGATGACGGGGGCCGAGAAAGGCAAACTCATACCCACCGACGTGGGCATGGTGGTCAACGACTTCCTGATGAAATACTTCCCCGGCATCATGGACTACAACTTCACGGCCCGCGTCGAAAGCGAATTCGACGACATTGCCGAAGGCAAGCAGGTGTGGAACCAGGAGATCGACCACTTCTACAAGGGCTTCCACCCCGACGTGGAAAAAGTGTCGGCCCTGCGCCTCGAGCACAAAGTGGGCGAACGCGTGCTTGGCACCGACCCCAAGACGGGCCGCACCGTGAGCGTGAAAATAGGCCGCTACGGCCCGCTGGTGCAGCTCGGCACCACCAACGAGGACGAGAAGCCACGCTTCGCCTCACTGCGCAAAGACCAGAGCGTGTCCACACTCACCCTCGACGAGGCTCTGAAACTGTTTGAAATGCCGCGCAACCTGGGCGACTTCGAAGGCAGCGAAGTGACCGTGGCCATAGGCCGCTTCGGCCCCTACGTTAAGCACGCCGGCAAATTCGTGTCGATACCCAAAGACATATCGCCCGAGAGCATCACCCTCGATGAGGCCTGCAAGCTCATAGCCGAAAAGCGCGCCGCCGAAGCCCAGCGCGTGATAAAGGAATTCACCGAAGAGCCCGGCCTGCAAGTGCTCAACGGCCGCTACGGCCCCTACATCAGCTACAACAAGAAAAACTTCAAGCTGCCCAAGGGCACCGACGCCGCCACACTCACCCTCGACGACTGCCGCGCCATAGTGGCCGACGAAGCCAACGCCACCAAGAGCTCGGCCCGCCGCGCCACCCGCAAGAGCACCACAACAGCGGCCGCCAAAAAGCCCGCCGCCAAAAAGAAGACCACAACCCGCAAGAAAGCCACGGCCACCAAATAATCCGGCCGCCCCATACAAAAAAAGACAGCCGCCCCCCAGGTGGCTGTCTCTTTTATTACTACTTTATATGATTATTATGTGGAACGCACTTTTGATGGTGGCGTATGGAACTGTAATATTGTGGGCTTTAGGTAGAGCAGAGTTCATAACTTAGGCATTTCCCCATTAGGCCAAGTGCCTATTGGAAATACTCTTAACGCCACGCACGCATTTTTATTATTTGATGTGTTAGTGGTGGTGGACTGCTTGGCCTTTGGCGGTCAGGAGGTACTTCTGGCGGGGATGGCGGGGAGAGTCGGGGTAAAGCAAACGCACGTAGCCTTCACGGATGGCAGGGTTTAAGTATAGGCTGCGGAAACTTTTTCGGTCGTTCAACCCCATTGCTTCGAGCATCTCTTTTATCGTCATCTCTTTGTCACCAATGGCCGTTACAAGTTGACTGATTCGCGCACTAAGTCCGCTCTCAGCTTGGGGGGTACTTGGGGGGTGTAGAGGCTGTACTTGGGGGGTACTTGGGGGGTAGGCGGCCTTTGGCTGCACTTTCCACTCGCCGGTTGCGTTGATATGGAGGTATCGATTGCGCAAATCCCACTGTTCTCCCAGCAGCAAATTGCAAAAGAAACGTTCCAAATATTCGGGAGTGTAATCTATTCCCTTGATTACATTCCTGTAGTTTGCCCTTACCAGGGCATTGCGAAAATACCAGGAATGACGGGCAAACAGACTATTATCAACGTTGAAGCCTATTGAGCGGAGATAGAGTATTGTGAACACTGCCGTTGCACGAGTGTTGCCTTCACAAAACGCATGAATTTGCCACAACCCAGAAACGAATTGTGCTATGTGCTTCACGATTGCGTCGGGCGCTATGCCTTTGTAGCTGAACTCCCGCTCCTGACTTATGTCGTAGTCAAGCGCCCTACGCAAATCTTCCCAATTCAAATAGTTCACGGTGTCGCCGTCAAGCACCCATTCGCGCTTGGTGATGTCGTAATCACGCAACTTTCCGGCATGCTTAAACACGCCTTCAAACACTCTGCGGTGAACCGATATATAGCCACCCGTGCTCAGATCCGACGTTTGCGATGAAAGCACCTTAGTGATGTTGGCCGAAACTTTATCGGCCTCTTGCTTTTCGTCATCATCGGGTTCTCGATTGGACTTTGACAGGTAGTAGCTCTTTATCAGTTCACGAGCCTCATCAATGTCAATTTCGCCCTCAATGTGCCTGCATGCAGTGGCCTTAAGGTAGTCGGATGTGCACAGGCCGTCTACAGCCTGCAATCCTATTGCAGTCTGCCAAATCGAGGCCTTCTCTTTTTGATTGGGCTCTCCTTGACGAATATACCCGTCAAAGTCGAGAATATCTGTTTTGTGATTCTTTTCACTCATATTCTTAACCATGTGGCTATTTTGTGGCAAATATAACACATTCGGCCCAAGCGAACCGCAAAACGAGCAAATGAAATTGCCATAAAAAGCAACTTGATGCGACGAAATGCCGTGGGATTAGGGGACTTCGGGGCGCAGGGGGTAGTGGTTGCGCTGCTGCTCGAAGTCGTGGGGGGTGGCTTTGAGGCGGGCGGTGTCGGCCAGGGGGTCGTAGCTGCGCATGATGCTGCTGAAGGTGACGGCGGCTGCGCCGCCGGCCGGGGCGGCCACGTGGGGCGGCTGGGCGCTGATGCCGAAGTGGCGGTTGAGGGCCTCAATCACCATGGCGGTGCCGCGCTGCTTGCCTTCGATGGAATAGCCGGCTATGTGGGGGGTGGCCACGAAAGCCTTTTGCAGCAGCTCGGGGCTGATGGCCGGCTCGTGTTCCCAGCAGTCGATGGCCACGTCGCCGGGCCAGCTCAGCAGGGCGGCGTTGTCGGCAATGGGGCCGCGGGCTGCGTTGATGAGCAGGCGGCACTTGGCGGCTGCGGCAAGCATAGCCTCATCGCACAGGTGCACGGTGGGATAGTCGCCGCCGGCCGTGAGCGGGGTGTGAAAGGTGATGATGGTGCTGCGCGCCACCAGTTGCTGCATGGAGCAGAAGCCATCGGAGCCTTCACGCTGGGCGCGCGGCGGGTCGCACTGCAGCACGTTGAGCCCCAGCTGACGCGCCCAGCGTGCCACTATCGAGCCCACGTGGCCCACACCCACCACGCCCAGGGTGAGGCTGTGGGCGTTGGTCACGCCGCGCAGGCGCATCCAGTGGCCAATGGCCGACAGCACCCACTGGGCCACGGCGGGGGCGTTGCAGCCCGGGGCGTTGGCCACGGCTATGCCGCGGCTTGCGCAGTAGTCAAGGTCGATGTGGTCGGTGCCGATGGTGGCGGTGCCGATAAAGCTCACGCGACTGCCGTCGAGCAGCTGCGCGTTGCAGCGGGTGCGGGTGCGCACAAGCAGCGCGGCGGCGCTGCGCACGGCCTGAGGGGTGATGGCGTCGGTGTCGAGATATTCCACTTGGGCCCAAGGCTCAAGCCGCCCTTTAATGTAGGGGATGTGACTTTCTACTATTATCTTAAGCATATTGAGAGCAGTGTGTGTGTTACAAAAGTTGGGCCACATAGCTGGCCGCAGCGGCTGCGATGAGCACCACCATCAGCAGATAGCGGCGCAGTGCGGTGGAGATGGTGAACGTGTGGGCCACCTGGATGGCGAGGCACAGATTGAGCGCGGGCATATAGGTGGACACGTTGTTGTAGTCGACGCACATGGCCATGATGGCCAGCAGGGCCGGCACGGCGAAAAACGCATTGTAGAGGCGCGTTTGCAGCCGGTAGTTGAATATGGTGAACATGTTGATGGCCGTCAGCACCACGGTGGCTGTGGCGGTGACGGCAGCCGTCACCACGCCGGCGTGGGCCAGCGTGCCTGCGGCTATCACTGTGAAAATGGTGGACACTTGCGGCACGGTGAACGAGTGCGGATCGACGAGGCCCATGCCCAGCGCTATCCAGTAGGGGGTGACGAGGCCCAGCACCATGGCAATGAGTCCGCGCAGATTCATGGCGCGCATCTGCATGAAGCCTATGAGCATGACGGGCGCCAGAAACAGGAAGGAATAGTGGAACATGCAGCAAAACGACACCAGCGCAAAGGCTATGAAGATGCTGCGCTGCGAGCGCTGCTTGTCCTGATACTCGGCAAACATCACAAACGAGGCCCCGAGCAGCACCAGGCACAAGGCCGTGCCCACATAAAACTGCACGCTGGCCATGGGGTTGCCCGCCTGCAGCAGCAGGAATGCCGACGCATAGACCACGGTGTACGACCGCACGAAGTTGAACATGCGGTTGAGCGTGATGAGCAGGGCGCACACGCCCAGGGTGCACACGGTGTTGGCCGCCCACGAGGCCACACGGCTGGTGATGAGTGCCTCGGGCGAGGGGAAAAACACTCCGCCGCCGGCGTGCGAAATCACTATGTTGCCGCTTTGCAGCGCCAGCCAGCTGAGCACGACGTAGGCCACGGCCATCACTGCCAAAAAGCGGCGGCCGTTGAAAAACTCATTTATTCTCTCTTCTCTGAAACTCATTGTGCGCTATGTGTGTGATGTGTGAAAAAAGCAAGCAAGCGGCCACTGCCTGCCGCGCTGTGGCAAGCAGCGACCGCCGCTGTGATGCGTTGTGTGGATGGCCGCGCCTCCCCTACTTCAGGTCGAAGCCTATGTCGCGGCGGAAATACTTCTTGTCGAAATTGATTTTGGCAATGTTGGCAAACGACTGGTCGAGTGCCTCCTGCTTGGTGGCGCCATAGCTGGTGACGGCAAGCACGCGGCCGCCGGCAGTGACCAGACGGCCCTGCGCGTCGCGGGCGGTGCCCGCATGGAACACCACGCTGCCCTCCACGGTGTCGAGGCCGGTGATGGGCTTGCCCTTCTCATATTTTTCGGGATAGCCGCCACTCACCATCATCACCGTCACGGCATAGCGCGGGTCGATGCTGATTTCGGTGTCGGCCAGATGACCATCGGCGGTGGCCAGCAGCAGCTGCACCAGGTCGTTTTGCAGGCGCGGCATCACCACCTCGGTCTCGGGGTCGCCCATGCGCACGTTGTATTCTATCACATAGGGGTCGCCCTCCACATTAATCAGGCCCAGGAACACAAAGCCGCAATATGGCAACTGCTCCTCTTGCAGGCCCTTGATGGTGGGCTCGATGATGCGCTGGCGCACCTTGGCCATAAACGCCTCATCGGCAAAGCTGACGGGCGACACCGAACCCATGCCGCCGGTGTTGAGGCCCTGCTCGTTTTCGCCAATGCGCTTGTAGTCCTTGGCCACGGGCAGCACGCGGTAGCTGACGCCGTCGGTGAGCACAAACACCGAGCACTCAATGCCCTTAAGGAACTGCTCGATGACCACCGTGGCCGACGACTTGCCAAACATGCCGCCCAGCATCTGCCTGAGCTCGCGCTTGGCCTCGTCGAGCGTGTTGACTATGAGCACACCCTTGCCGGCAGCGAGGCCGTCGGCCTTGAGCACGTAGGGCGGCTTCTGCGCCTCAAGAAACTTGAATCCCTCCTCGATGTTGGCGGCTGTCACACTCAGATATTTGGCCGTGGGAATGCCGTGGCGCTCCATAAAGCCCTTGGCAAAGTCTTTGCTGCCCTCGAGCTGCGCGCCCAGGCGCGACGGGCCAATCACGCGCACTCCCTGCAGGTCGGCGCGGCCCTTGAAGTAGTCGGCTATGCCGGCCACCAGCGGGTCTTCGTTGCCCACCACCAGCATGTCCACCTTGTGGTCGAGCACAGCCTGCGCCACGGCCTCGAAGTCGAGCGGCTTGATGTTGAGGTTCTGGCCATACTGGTCGGTGCCGGCGTTGCCGGGAGCAATGAAAAGATGGTTGAGCAGTTGGCTCTGGCTCAGCTTCCAGGCAATGGCGCATTCGCGGCCGCCCGAGCCAAGCAGCAGTATGTTCACTTTCTCGTTAGTCATTTGTGCTGGTGTTGTTATCTGAATTGTTGCTATTGTTGTCGTTGTTGCTATCGTCAAGGCCCTTGCGCTTCCAGCCGTTGCGGCGGCCGTGCACTATGGGGCGCTCGTTTTCCACACCCAGTGTGGGCTTGCGGCCGCGCAGCATCTTGCGGCGGAAAGCCTCGCTGTGCCAGAATGCCTCCTTGGCGTCGGCGGCGCCGTTCTCGTCGTCGGCGCGGCCACGCTCGGCATATGGGCGGTCGCTGCGGAAGGCCCCTGCCTGTCGGCGCTCCTCGCCCTCGCGGTCGAAGCGGCGGCGGTCGTCATCGCGGCGGCCAAAGCGGCGGTCATCGCCACCCTCGCGCCGTTTGCCAAATCCGCCGTCGCGGCGGGACGAGGGACGGTGGTCGCCGCCCTCTCGGCGATACAGCTTGCGCTTGTCCTCGCTGCGGCGGAAGCCCTCATTCTTAATCGAGCCGCCAGCACGGCGCATCTCATTGAACGAGCCATCGAATATCACATATTCGCGCAGCTCGCAGGGCAGGTCGCCGTTGAAGAGCGGATATTTCACCGACGGCTTGAGGCCTATCTGGTCAATCAGCTCCTCGTTGCTGGCAATCACCCACGCGTCGTAGCCGCGGAACACACGCTTCAGCTTCTCGCCCAGCGTGGCATATAGGCCGGCAAGGTCGTCGAGCTTAAGGCGCTCGCCGTAAGGCGGGTTGGTGACAAGCATGCCCTTGCCCTCGGCAGGCAGTTCGGTGTAGTCTTGAATCGACTTCATTTCGATGTCGACGTATTTTGCCACACCGGCGCTCTTCACGTTGGCGCGCGTTATTGCTATTGCCTTGGGCGACACGTCGGAGCCGAAAATCTTGAAGTTGAACTCACGCTCCTGGCTGTCGTCGTTGTATATCTGGTCGTAGAGGTCGCTGTCGTAGTCGGCCCAGTGCTGAAAAGCGAAGTCGGTGCGAAACACGCCAGGGTTGATGTTGGCGGCCATCAGCGCAGCCTCGATGAGGAAAGTGCCCGAGCCGCACATGGGGTCCACAAGATTGCACTTGCCGTCCCAGCCGCTGAGCTTGAGAATGCCGGCGGCCAGCACCTCGTTGATGGGCGCGTCGGTCTGCGCCACGCGCCAGCCGCGCTTATACAGCGGCTCGCCCGATGAGTCGAGCGACAGAATCACGTCGTGGTCGCTGATGTGCACGTTGAATTTGAAGTCGGGCGAAGTGAGCCTAATCGACGGGCGCTTGCCGCACTTCTCGCTGAAGTAGTCGGCAATGGCGTCCTTCACCCTGTAGGTCACAAAGCGCGAGTGGCGGAAGCTGTCGCTGAACACAGTGGTGTCGATGGAAAACGTGCTGTTTTCCGTCATTATTGAACTCCAGTCAAACTCCTTCACCTGGCGGTAGAGGTCGTCGGCGTCGCTCGACTTGAACTGGTGTATGGGCTTGAGCACGCGCAGCGCGGTGCGCAGGCAGAAGTTGGCCCTGTACATCATCTCCTTGTCGCCCTTGAACGACACCATGCGGCGCCCTTCCTTCACCTCGTCGGCGCCCAGGGCTTTCAGCTCGTCGCTAAGCACGCCCTCAAGGCCCTGAAAAGTCTTGGCGACCATTTCAAATTTCTCACTCATCGTTTTTCAGTCTTACTATATTGTTTGCTTTTGCTTGAATCAGTCTCTCGCCC
Source organism: Wujia chipingensis (assembly GCA_963655175.1). Lineage (GTDB taxonomy): Bacteria > Bacteroidota > Bacteroidia > Bacteroidales > Muribaculaceae > Sodaliphilus. The sequence continues at coordinate 17,146 of CAVKDU010000023.1, forward strand.
GCGGCCACGTCGGTGGTGACCCATATGTTGCCGCCTATCACGGCGCCGTCGCCCACGGTGACGCGGCCCAGGATGGTGGCGTTGCTGTAGACCACCACATTGTTGCCAATAATCGGGTGGCGCGGGATTCCCTTCACGGGATTGCCGTCGGCATCGGTGTGAAACGAGCGCGCGCCCAGCGTCACGCCCTGATAAATCTTCACATTGTCGCCGATTATGGCCGTGGCGCCTATCACCACGCCCGTGCCGTGGTCGATGGCAAAGTGGTGGCCTATCTGCGCGCCGGGGTGTATGTCGATGCCCGTCTCGCTGTGGGCCTGCTCGCTGATGATGCGCGGCAGCGTGGGCACCCCCTCGGCCAGCAGGGCGTGGGCAATGCGGTAGTTGGTGATGGCCCTCACCGAGGGATAGCAGTAAATCACCTCCTCGCGGCTGGTGGCAGCCGGGTCGCCCAGATAGATGGCCTCAACGTCGGTGTGCAGCAGGCGGCGCAGATCGGGCAGCTGCGCTATGAGGCGCGCCGTGACGTCGGCGGCCCGGCGGCGCAGGCCGTCGAGGCCCGTGGCGGCAGAGTCGCGCGAGGCCAGCGCAAGGCAGGCCGTGATTTGATTTTCGAGCAGTGATTTCAGGCGCTCGCACTGCAGCCCCAGCCTGTATTCCAAGTTGAAGCTGTTCACATTGTCGCTGCCAAAGAAGCCCGGAAACAGCAGCTCGCGGCACAGGTCCATTATCTCCCTTATGAGGCCCTGCCGGGGCAGCGGCTCGCGGCCAAACCGCATGTGGCACATGCCGCGCGCATCAATGTCGCGTGCCAGCTGGCTCACCGTCTGCTTCAGCTCCTCCTCGTTGGTGTAAGTGTTGTTGCCCATCATGTGAAAAAAGTGCGCAATGCGCTAATATGCCGCAAAATTAGCGATTTTCAGCGTAACGGCCAACACAAGCCCGCCCACTTGCCAAATAAAATTTGCCCATGGCCATGGCAAAAGCGCAAAAAAAATGCGTCACCCGCATTGTTGAGGGTGACGCATTCCTTAAACAATTTTTATCTTATCTGTGTGTCACAGCGTGCGCGGTGTGCTGGCCGGTATTATGCTGCCAAGGTGGAAAGAAGCGCAAACCACCGGCTCAGGCACTGCACGCTGTTGATGTCACTGTTGGTCGCTGTCCCACCAGATGTTGATGGACCACATGTCTTTCTCATTCCACCAGTTGGCACCCTTCTTGGCACCAGGCACCTTTTCGCCAATGGCGTTGAGGTTGTCGGTGTTGTAGGTGTACTCGTGCGACGAAACTCTCCAACGGCGCGGATACTTGCCCATGGGCACTGCGAGCTGTGCGCTGCTGTTCACATAGTATTCAGCAGGAACGTTCCAGTCCATGAACACCTCTGGGTTGTAGTCGTAGCGGCGCATATCGTTCATCAGCTCCACAGAATACATCATGGCGATGTGCTTCTGTGTCATGATTTTGCCAATAGTCAGGTCGCCGGCTGTGCCAAGGGCTGTGTTGCAGTAGTTGTCGATATCTTCCTGGCTCATCACCTGATATGCCGGGCATGCTGCAAGGTCCTTGCTCTTATTAGTCCACTTTTGGAGTGTTTGGTTCATAAGCTCCATATTGGCCTTCACACCTTCCTTATAGCACTCATAAGCTTTAGCCTTGTTGCCCTGGCGGAAATAAACTTCTGCACGGATGAAGCAAACCTCATGGTATGTGCCCAGATATGTGGGCGCATCACTGCGTGTGAAGAAGCAGCCTGTGGTGCGTGAAAGTTCGTTGCCTGTGCCGCCGCTCTTGCCGTCTTTGAAATAGAACTGGCCGTCGTAGCTCTCATAGCGGGTTGAAGAAGACTCCTGGTCAACGTATACAGTGTCGCCTGCGCGAGTCTTGCTGTCGCAATAGAAGTGTCCTTCCTCAGAATTCCAAGAAGTGAAATACGGACCGCCTGACAGACGCACCGTCTTGTTGCTGACCATGTCCACGCCTACTGTGCGGCGCCACTTGCCGTCGGCACTCCACTTGATCTTCATTCCGTCGATGTCGGCAGGAGTGTTAGCGCCCTTCTGGCTGCGTGCCCAAGGCAGAATGCAGTTGGCACGGGGGTCTTCGATGCCTTTGCCGTCAAAGTTGGTAAGACGGTCAAACACCGTGCGTGTAAGCAGGTAGCCGCCATTCGAGCCAATCACTGAATGGAGAGGATTCCAATCGAGGGGCTCATTCCAGCCCAGCACGTCGCGGTCGGTGCCGCCGGCATCCTTATGATCCATAATCATGTTGTCGCTGTTGCTCTGCTCGGCCTTGTCGAGGCAAGCAAGAATCTCGTTTGCGTCCCACTTGAGGTCGGTGTAAGAGCCTTCACCCTTCTTCATGAGCTTATTGAGCTGACGGGCTTTAAGCAGGTAGCCCCACTTAATCCACTTGTTCACGTCGCCATTGGCCCAAGAGTCGTTGGCAGAAAGGGGTTTCGCTCCGTCCTTCTGAGGCATTTGCAGATACTCAAGACCCTTGTCGATGTCTTGCATTGCCAACTCAAACATTTCCTTACCTGTGTTGTAGGTGGGGGTAACATTCGAGCCAAGAGCATCGCTATAGGGAAGCTCGCCATAAAGGTCGTTCATAAGAATCATGCCGTAGGCGCGAATCAGGTATGCAGTACCCAAATAATGGTATGCGCCAGCCTTCTCAGCACTCTCCATGTAGTCTTTCAGATTACATGCAGCGCCTACAAACCACCACTGGTAGCATGTGGTTGAACGCCATTCCGTCATTTCCCACTGGCAGAATTTGCCGGCATTGCCAGTGCGGCCATTGGTGGTGCCTATGCCACACTGGAAAGTGGCAGGTTGTGTGGCAAACTGGTATGCACTGTTGGTGTAAAACTGAATGTGAGCGAGGCGCTTGTCATAGCTTGCGGCCTCATTGGTGGGGGTATTCGGGTCTTCGTTCACATCGAGCCAGTCGTTGCACGATGTCAGGCCCAGGCCGAGTACGGCCACAGCTCCCGCCGCTGTAATATATTTTGAGAATTTCATATTGAAATATATTTCAAGTAGTGAATGATTAGAATGTCAAATTAATACCGAATGCGAAGCTTGCAGTAGAGGGAACACCGCAGTATTCAAAGCCTACCGACGATGAACCGCCAACGCCAGCACCCGATGCTGCTGCCTCGGGATCGCCGTCATAGTTGGTGAAGAGGAGCAGATTGGTGGCAGTTGCCGAGATTTGAGCGCGCTTGATGCACTTTGTCTTTGCAAGGAGCGACTTGGGCACATCGTAGCTGAGCGAAATTGTGCGCAGACGAAGGCTGTTAACCTTGGTGATGTAGTTAGAAGTCTCGTTGGCATATGCACCAGTGTAGTAGTTCTTAATGATGTTGTAGCCAAGGGTGCGCTGTGCGCCGAAGTCATACACCTGGTCGGGCTGCCACTCATAGTGGCGAGTCTCATACACAGGAGCGTCCTTAGTGCCTACGTTTTCAACACCGTCGATAACGAGTGTCTGCTTGCGCACGTCGGCCGAGAACTGGCTTGTACCAGCATTGGTCATAGCATACTTGGTGCCGTTGAACACAGCGCCGCCTACGCGGAATTCCCACAGCATATTGAATGTGAAATTCTTGTAGCGCAGAGTATTGTTCCAACCGCCAGTGAACTTGGGCTCGCGGTTGCCAACCTCATAAGTATTGCCATCGGTGAGGGGCATACCAGTCTTGTCGAGCACGAGTTTGCCACGCAGGCTTTCGTCGGCATAATTGTCAGGCACTCTCTGCCACTTCGAACCGGCTATTGCCATGAAGTCGCCACCCGAGAACGAGGCTGCCTTTGCAGAACCATATTGAACGTCGGTTACATACATGATGTCCATACCTTTCATAAGACCATCAAGCGTACCGCGGTTGCCAGCCATGTTGATGCCGGTTTCCCAAGAGAAGTCCTTCGTTTCAATAGGAGTGCCGCTGATGCTGAGCTCCATACCCTTGTTGTAGACATTACCTGCGTTGAACGAGCAGAAAATGTAACCGGTTGACTGCGGGCCACGAGGCGACAGAATCTGGTTGTATGAGTTGTTGGTGTAGTATGCATAGTCAAATTTCAAGCGGTTGTGGAACATGCGGAGTTCCAGACCGATTTCAGTTGACTCTGTCATCTCAGGCTTCAGGTAGGGATTGCCACGCGTCCAGCTGTTGCCAAGCGACACATTGCCGCCAAGATATGAGTGTACGGGCCAGAGGGCTGTTGCAGTCTCATAAGGTGATGTGTCTTTACCAACCTTTGCCCAGCTTGCGCGGATTTTACCGAAGGTGATGGGGCTGTCGGCGTCGATGATGCCGGCACGCTGCAGGAATTCAGTGAACACAACTGCACCACTCACCGAGGGATAGAAGTAAGAGCGGTTCTCCTTAGGCAGAGTTGAGGTCCAGTCGTTACGTCCGGTAACTGTGAGGAACAGTGTGTTGCGCCAATCGGCACGGAACTCACCGTACACACCCACCAGGCGGTGGCGATACTTTCTGTATTCAAACTTCTTGTGGTCGCTCGACACATTATCGTAGCTGTAAAACTCAGGCACCTGGAACTGCCAAGCCATGCGGTAGTCGCGCTTGGTGGTGGTGTTGTCGGTCGACAGACCACCCAGCAGGTTAAAGCTGAAGTCGCCAAAGCTCTTGTTGAAGTTTGTCATCACGTTGTTGTTGAGGTACTCATATTGAGTGCGGTTGTCGCTCATCATACCATCTTGCCAGTCGTTGCGAACCACGCCGCCGGGGCCCATGCGCTTGGTGTTGTCGGTAGTGTAGCTGTCGATGCCCATGCGGTAGGACACCCACCACCAATCGGTGATGTCGGCCTTCACATTGAAGCTGCCAGTGAAACGCACCGTCTTATCCTTTATGTCATTGTTGTGGATAATCCAGTACGGGTTGTCGCTTTCATCCCATGGATTCAGACGCTCGCCAAAAATGCGGTAGCGTGTGCCATCTTCATTAAGGAAGTGGCTCATGTCATCGGTTGTGCCAAAGCAGTAGAGGCGGCTCAAAGCACCATCACCGCTTGAGCCGTAGAGGCCGCCCGATGTGAGGGTCTTAGTTGTGCGCGCCTGCGAATATGCCACGTTGGCTCCAAAAGTCAGCATTTTCCATTTTTGCTCGCCATTGAAGCGGAAAGTGGTTTTGGTGTAGCTTGTTGACGGAACCACGCCATCCTGATCATAGTATGATCCCGACAGATAGAAGTTGCCCGTCTTGGTGCCGCCAGCCACACTAAGGTTGGTGTCCCAAACGCCTCCGTTCTGGAAGAAATCATCAATGTTGTTGCTGTAAATCTTGTCGCCTGCCTTATACTCGTCGCCCCAAGAGCTGTAAGAGTAGTCGTTATACGCAGTCTCTTTATATTTGCCATCTTCATAGAGGTCTTCCATGAAGCCACGGCGGTATTCAGTTTGAGCCTTAGGCACGTTGCGCACCCAAGAGGTGATGTAACGAGTGCTGAGGTTGATCTCAACATTGCCCTCCTTACCTTTCTTGGTGGTGATGAGCACAACGCCGTTGGCAGCGCGCGAACCATAGAGCGCCGAAGCGGCCGGACCCTTGAGCACCGACATCGAAGCGATGTCCTCGGGGTTGATATCCATCACACGGTTGCTTGTGGTGGTAGAAGTGTTTGTGGAGCCGTCGAATGCAGAATTGCCGCCCACCGACGATGAGTTGTCGTAGATGATGCCATCAACCACAAACAGGGGCTGGTTGTCGCGTGTCTCCGAACCCGATGTGGCACCACGCAGAATAATCTGTGTGCCCGAGCCAGCGGCGCCCGACGACTGGGTGATGTTGACACCTGCAATTTTACCCGACAGAGAGTTAATGGCATTGGTGCTCTTGTTTTGCATAAGCTCCTCTGAGTTAATTTCATCGATAGCGTAGCCAAGAGATTTCTTGTCCTTCTTGATGCCAAGAGCGGTAACCACAACCTCACCAAGGTTTTGGGAAGTGGATTGCAGTTTCACACTCACGACATTTCCAGTCACTCTTGCCTCAGCACTCTGATAGCCAACATAAGAGAACTCCAATACTTGTCCCTTATTGGCCTTAATACTGTACCGTCCGTCAAGGTCGGTAACTGCTCCGGTCTTAGTGCCTTTCACCTTCACCGACACGCCTATAAGCGCGTCGCCGTTGGCGTCTGTAACGACACCTGTCACTTTGCTGTCTTGCGCAGCGGCGGTGAAGCCCACTCCGTTGAGGCTTGTCATGCCCACGGGAGCTCCGCATGCCAGTGCCAGCGCAGCCAACAATACACATTGCTTCTTCATACGCACATGAATTTAATAGTAGTGTTACGTTTTTAATTGTTTAGGTTTAATACTCCGTATCTAAATTGCGGACGGTTTCCATGCTTGATAGCATCAGTGGTTGCTGCATCCCGTGCAGCTATGGGTGGTGAAGAATCCGCCTTAATTTATTCTGGTTTATTTACATGCCTGCACTCCGTTTTCACTTCATGCAACGACAAAGAAAAAACATTTTTTCATATCAAGCAACTTTTTTCTTCACTTTTTTCACTAAAACGCACAAACTTTCAACCAATTACGCGCAATTTATGTTGTAAAAAACACAGTGTGTTATGTAATCATGCTTTATAACATACAAAAACCAGTAGGTCAGCCCTTTTCTGGGCTAAAACCTACTGGTTTCATATTTTAGCTTGTCATGCCGCCACAGGGTGGCAGATGTCTGCTTTGCCCTTACCCGATTGGGTTAAAGGGCACCAAATTGCTTCAGGGTCATCGGGTTGGCCTTGTTGGTGCGGTTGCCACTGAGCAGCTGCAGATAGGCGCGGCCAATGTACCACGTCCACCAGTCGGTGAATGTGGCTTCCTTGCCAGCAGCGGTGGTGTACTTCAGCTGGCCAAGGTTCTCACCCGTATTGGCGTCGATGCGGAAGAGGGTGAGGTCGCGGCGCTGGTAGCCCTGGCTGTTGAACACGGTCTTCTTGATGGTGGGAGTGAAGTAGCTTGTGGCCTCGCCAAAGGCAACGGCCTCGCCCACGTTCTCGTATTCACCAGTCTCGGTGTTTTTGAGCGCATACTGGATTTTGTCCTTAAACGGTGTGCCGTCGGCCTCATACAGGAAGTTGAAGAAGCGCACCGAGCAGTGGGTTGCAGTCTCGGCGGTGCCGGGGAATGTGGGCACTTCGGGGGCCTCGAGCAGCTTGGGCTCCTGGGAGAGGTCGTAGACGAATGCCAGGTAGTGCTTGCCGGGCTTGAGGTCTTTCACCGTGCCCGTGTATTTCACTGCCTTGTCTTTTCCCTTGAAGGCGATGCTGAGATCACCTGCTTTGACGGTGTAGTAGAGAGCCACGCCGTTACTTGGGATAAAGTTGTAGGTGGCAAGGAAGGTAGAGCCGTCGTTGCCATACTCCACGCCGTTGATGTCGACGTAATAGACATAGTTGGCCGGCACGCTGGGCAGCGGCACCACATAGTAGATCTGCACATAGGCCTTGCTGTCGTCGTCAACCTTTTCAAACTGATAGGTGACATCAACGTCCGAGCACGAGGCCACAAGGGCCATGAGCAGGCACAGAGTTAAATACTTTATATATTTCATTGTAGTCGTCTTTATTTGTTTAGTAGTTAAATGAGATTGCCGTTATGCTCAATCATTTGGGCATGTCGCCGGGATATGCAAACCATGGAATCGAGCACTGGTAGTTGGCCGCGTCACCTGCAATGGGGCGGAGGGCCTTCAGATTGTTTTCATTCCACATATACTCCGAGTTGTAGCGCGGACGCAGGCGGAAGCAGGGCGAGCCGGCGTTGTCCACGTTGTAGGCCGAGCGGCGGTTCTGCACCTCGGCGGGCATCAGGTAGAAGCCCTTGTACACCTTGGTGGGGTCATCGTCCTTCTTCTGGTTGACCATGGTCTTGTCGAAGCCGTTGCCGGTGGTGGGATACTCGCCAGTGTACTGGATGTCGTACATGTATTTGCGCTGGTCAACCCACACCTCGTTGGCGCCCCACGGATACAGAGCCATGAACTTCTGCATCATGATGTGCGACAGAGTGAAGTCGGCCACGGTCATGCCGGCCACATAGGGGCCGTTGAGGTATTCCTGCGCCAGAGCCTTGAATGTGGCTGCTGTCACCTTGTCGCCCTGGTGGTAGGTCTTGCCGTCGCTCAGGGTGACGAGCTTGCCGGGCACTATGTAGCTTGCGGTGAAGTCCATGTCGGCTGCGAGGGCCTTCTTCCACGTTTCGAGGGCGTCGGCCTTGCTGCCATACTTAAACTGGATTTCAGCGAGGTCAAACAGCAGTTCGGAATAGGTGGTGAGGATATAGGGGGCGTCGTTGCGGTAAAGCCAGCGTCCGTCGCCGTCCTTGGCATCGTCAACCTTCTCGCGGCGGCCATGGAAGCCGGGGGCGGTGGCAATGGGGCCGCCGGCACTGGTGAAGCCGCTGCCCACATAGTAGAGATTGCGCAGCATCTCGTGGTCGTCGATGGTGGCCATAGAGTTGCTGTCTTCGGTGGCGAGCTTCACAAGGCGGCGCGGGTCGAAGTGGCCGATGGCCGCTGTGGTGTCGCTGGTATACTGCTTCTCGGCCAGCAGGTAGGGATAGTGGTCGAGGTTGTGCACGCTGTCAACGTCGCGGATTTTGTCGCCCTTGTCGTCGTATTGCGGAATTGTGCCCGTGAACAGCTGCACGGCATAGTCGTGCTGGAAGTAGCTGTAGCTGAGGTTGCCGCGGTAGGGGCCCCAGAAGTTGTTGTAGGCAGTCTGGGCCGCATCGGCGCCGCCGCCCTCAATGGTCACGGTGGCGTTGTCGGCGTTGCTTGCGAACGACTTGCTGACGGCATCGATAAACTCGTCGTAGTATTTCTCCTTGAAGTCGTCCTTGCACGAGAGCGAAGCCAGGTTGCGGGCTATCACTGCGTAGGCAAACTTGATCCACTTCTCTTTGTTGCCCTTGTAGATGTAGTCGTTATTGGTGATGCGGTTACCATAGGGGGTGTTGTCGTCCTTCTCAAGGTACTCAATGGCCTGCTTGGCCCATGCGCGCACCTGGGGGTAGATTTCCTCCTGGTAGTCGTAGTGGTGCGAAGTGAGTCCGGCCACAAAGGCCTCCTTCATAGGCACCTCGCCGTGCTGCTTGGTGAGCAGATCCCACGAGAAGGCTTTCATGGCCAGGCCCATGCCGGCCAGAGTCCAGTTTTCGGCCTTCACGCTCTGGTCGATCATGTTCTCCAGGTTCATGCCCTGGCTCCAGTACACCATGCGCCACACCTGGCCGCCGGCGTCAGAGCCCTTGCTGTAGAAGTGGCTGGCAAAACTGGTGTAGCTCGATGTGCCCATCATCTGGGTGATTGGGGCCACGGCGCGCAGGTCGTAGTAGATTTCGTTGTAGGCCTGCTCAATGCCCGCCAGATACAGGTAGCCCTCCACATAGTCGGGGGCATCTGTGTTTCTGTTCACGTCGAGGTAGTCGTCACAGCTGGTGGCGCCCACCGACAGCAGCACTGCCGACGCGATTGCATATAATAATGATTTCTTTTTCATTTATTTTTAAGTGATTTAATGCTTACTGTGTTATAGATGATTAGAATGTCACACTCAGGCCAAACGAATAGGTGCGGGGGCTGGGCAGCGACCAGCAGTCGTAGCCTTCGCCGCCGGTGCCGCCTGCGGCTGCCGACATGGTGTTGCCGGCCACGTCGATGCCAGTGTAGTTGGTGATGGTGAAGAGGTCGTTGCCCGACACATACACGCTTGCGTTCTGCACTGCGCCGCCGGTGACGCGCTTAAGCCAGCCAGTGGGCACCACATAGGCGAGGCGCAGTTCCTGGCAGCGGATGTAGTTGATGTTGTGCTGCACCCAGTCTTCATCGTTGCCGCCATAGGGGGTCTTGCTCATATCCACGGCAATGGTGTTGATGGTGCGGTCAGGCTCGTCCTGCTTGCCATCGTAGAGCACGCCCTTGAACACGTATGAGCCCGACTCGCGCAGAGTCACAGAGGCGTCGCTCAGGCCGTTGCCCATCATCGAGCGCATGGTGCCGTTGACCACATCGGCGTGGTAGCGGCCCTGGAACATGGCGCTCAGGCGGAATGCCTTGTAGCTGAGGCTGGTGGTGATGCCGAAGCGCAGTTTGGGCTCGCGGTTGCCCAGAATGCTCCAGTCCGAGCTCACGCGGGGCAGACCGGTGGTGGGGTTGATGAGCACCTCGCCATATTTGTTGCGCTCGTACGCTTGGCCTGTAACGGTGGTGATGGGGCTGTGCAGCATCACGCCGTTGCGGATACCGCCCGAGTTCCATGTGTAGGCGTTGTAATACTCCTTGAGGTTTTCGGGCAGCTCCACGATTTCACTGCCGGTGTGCGAAATGTTCAGGCCCACGTTCCAGCGCAGGTCGTTGGTGCGCACCACGTCAACGTCAACGTGGCCTTCCCAGCCCCAGGTGTTGAATGTACCCACATTCATGTTGTTGAGGATGAAGCCGGTGGCGTAGCTCATGCGGAAGCCGGTCACAATCTGGTCGGCGCAGTGTGTGCGGAACATTGTGAAGTCGGCATTCACGCGGTCGTTCCAGAAGCGGCCTTCGAGACCAATCTCATAGCTGGTGGTCATTTCGGGCTTGAGGCTGCGGTTGGGGCCGGTGAAGCCATACTTGTAGCCGCCGCCTGTGAGGCCGGTGGGCTCAAGTTCGGGATCGATCGAGAGCGCGGGGGCGTCCTTACCCACCTGGGCGATGGCGCCGCGCAGCTTCAGGTAGTTGAGCCAGCTGAGGTTTTTGAGGGGCTTGAGTTCGGTGAACACAAACGAGCCTTCAACGGCGGGATAGAAGAACGAGCGGTTGTCGACGGGCAGCGTCGACGACCAGTCGTTGCGGAAGCGGAAGGTGAGGAAGGCCATGTTGTTGTAGCCAAACTCAGCCTGGCCCGAAATGGCCTGGATACGGCGCTTGGTGGAGCGCTTCTTGCTCACCACGGTCGACTCGGTGCAGTTGTTGATCGAGTAGAAGTCGATCACCTTGAAGTTGCCGCCCGAACTTGCGAGGCTGGTGACGCCCGTCTCAAGCTGGTGGTAGCCAAACTGCACGCCGAAGTTAAACTTGTCGTTGAAGAAGTTGTTGTTGTATCCGGCCAGGATGTTGATGGTCGGGTCGTTGGTGTTATACTTGGCGATATTGTAGTAGCCTGTGTTGTTGCTGTCGTCCGACGACTGGTTGTTCTTGCGGTAGTAAGGGTGCGTGCCACTCTCATACGACGAGGTGCTCACGTCCCAGCCAAACTGAGCGCGCAGGTAGGTGTGCTCCACTGGGGTGATGTTGAGCGAGAAGGCGCTGATGATGCGGTCGGTGACATCGTAGTTCAGGTTCTTGTACAAGCCGAAGAGCGGGTTGAGCATATCGGTGTCGGTGTAATACTCAGGATAGCGCATGTGGGCGCCGTCCTCGGCCATGTAGTTGGCCATGTTGTCCATGCTGGGCCATGTGTAGGAGCGTGCAATCGGGCCCGAGCTTCCGCGCAGGGCCTTGTGGTTCTTTTGGTTCACATACTGCATGCTGCCCTCGAATTTGAGCCACTTGGTGAGCTCGGCGCGGCCCGAGAGCGAGAGGTTGGTGCGCTTGAGGTCGGTGGTCTTGATCACACCGCTCTGGTCGATGAAGCCGGCCGAGGCGCGCACCGACATGCGGTCGTTACCAGCCTCGAGCGAGAGGTTGTGCTTCTGCAGGAAACCGGTTTGGATCACAGCGGCGGCATTGTCGTAGTAGGGCACTGCGCCGTCGTATTTCGAGCCGAAGTGCGAGGTGTAGTAGTAGTTGGTGGTGCCATAGGCGCCGTTGGCATACACGTCCTGGATTTTGGGCCAGCCGTAGGCCTTCGACCAAGAGAGCTGGTTGCTGTAGGTGACGCGGGCGCGTCCGCTGTGGCCCTTCTTGGTGGTGATGATGATGGCGCCGTTGCTGGCGTCGCTACCATAGAGAGCGGCTGCGGCCGCACCCTTGAGCACAGTCATGCTCTCGATGTCCTCGGGGTTGAAGTCGTTGCCACGCGACGAGAAGTCGGTGGAGCGCACGCTCATGCCGGTCACGTCGTCGGAAGCGGCGAATCCCGTGGTGGGGTTGAACGAAGAGTTGTTCATGGGCACACCGTCGATCACATACAGCGGCTGGTTGTTGCCCGAAAGCGATGTGGCGCTGCGCAGCACCACCGAGGTGGATGCGCCCGGAGCGCCGCCCGAGCTGGTGACCGTCATGCCCGACACGCGGCCCTGCAGAGCCGAGATGAAGTCGGTGCGGCCCGACTCGGTGATGTCGACGGCCTTGATGTTTTGTGCCGAAGAGCCCACGGCCCTCGCCACACGCTTCATGCCAAACTCGGCGGTGATCACCACCTCGTTGAGCTGGTTGCTGTTGGTGGCCATAGTCACTTGAGCCGCATTGGCGGCGTTCATTTCAAGCGATTTGTAGCCCACATACGAGAACACCAGAGTGGCGTTTTTGGCGGCTTTCAGCGAATACCGTCCGTCGAGGTCGGTAACCGTGCCCTGCTTAGTGCCCTTCACCTTCACGGTGACACCAATCAGGGGTTCGCCATTGGAGTCTTTTACGACGCCTGTCACTTTGCCGTCTTGCGCAGCCGCAGTGAAGCCCACGCTGCCGGAACTCGATATTCCGGCGGGCGCTCCACAAGCTATGGCCAGCGCAGCCAGCAATACACATTGCTTTTTCATACGCACGTTTAGTTTAGTTTTAGAGTTTATTGTGGTTATATATCATGAAGTTGAATATATCTCCAGTTTTTACCGATTGCGAATTTAAGCAAAATTTCATTAAAACTGCAAATTTGTTTGAAGAAATCATTGACAAAGGCGCATTTTGGGGTGATTGTTGTGGGTTTTGTTAACAATATTTCAATTGTTAAAATCGTTGGGGGCAGCCGGGTGCGGGGGCTTACGCGGAAAATGTGTAAATTTGCAGCAACAAATTCAAACCACAATGGCAAATTCTGACAACGGCGGCTCGCAGTGGAGCCGCATCACCGTGAAGATTGGCAGCAATGTGCTCACGCGACCCGACGGCACGCTCGACATTACGCGCATGAGCGCCATAGTCGACCAGGTGGCGCAGCTGCGCAGCATGGGCGTGGAGGTGACCATGGTGTCGAGCGGCGCCATGGCCTGCGGACGCGGGCTGATGCGCGGGCGCTGCGACGAGCGGCAGCTCGACGCCGTGGCCGCGCGCCAGCTCTATTCGGCCGTGGGCCAGGCACAGCTCATGCGCCGCTACTGCGACTTTTTTGCCGACCACGGCATTGCCTGCGGGCAGGTGCTCACCACCAAGGCCAGCCTCGGCACGCGCGCCCACTACCTCAACCAAAAGCGGTGCATGGAGGTGATGCTGGAGCACGGTGTGATTCCCATAGTCAACGAGAACGACACCATTTCGGTGACCGAGCTGATGTTTACCGACAACGATGAGCTGTCGGGCATGGTGGCGGCCATGATGGGCGCGCAGGCGCTGGTGATACTGAGCAATGTGGACGGCGTGTATGACGGCAACCCCGCCGACCCGGCCTCGCGCGTGATTGCCACCGTTGACCCGCGCCGCCGTCTGGCCGACACCAGCTTCATCCAGCAGAGCAAGTCGAGCTTCGGGCGCGGCGGCATGGCCACGAAATACGGCATTGCGCGCAAGGTGGCCAGCGAGGGCATTGCGGTGGCCATTGCCAACGGCCGCCGCACCGACATTCTGCTGCACGTGGCCCGGGGCGACCGCTCGGTGCCCTACACGCTGTTTGCCCCGTCGGCGCGGCCTGTGTCGAGCCTCAAGAAGTGGATTGCCCACAGCGAGGGCTTTGCCAAGGGCGAGATTCACATCAACGCCGGCGCCTGCCAGGCTCTGCTGGGCACCGGGCGCGCCACCAGCGTGCTGCCCGTGGGCGTGACCGCCGTGGAGGGCGACTTCAAGCGCGACGACATAGTGCGCGTCATTGGCCCCGACGGCGCCGTGGTGGCCTACGGGCGCGTGGCCTGCGACTCGGCCAAGGCGCGCGCCACCGCCGGCCAGCAGGGGGCACGCCCGCTCATCCACTACGACTACCTGTATATTGACTAACGAAATCTTTTTTTTCACTCACAAAAAAACAATCACCACTATGAACATATTCGAGCAGGCGCGCGAGGGTGCGCGCCAATTAAACTTGCTTAGCGAAGACCGCATCAATGCGGTGCTGCTGCACCTGGCCGACGCCACCATGGAGGCCCAAGGTGAGATTCTGGAGGCCAACGCCCGCGACCTTGCCCTTAAAGACCCCGCCGACCCTAACTACGACCGCCTGAAGCTGACGCCAGCGCGCCTTGCCGAGATTGCCGACGCGCTGCGCAGCGTGGCCGCCCTGCCGAGTCCGCTGGGGCGCACCCTTGACCAGTGGACGCGCCCCAACGGCATGACCATCACCAAGGTGAGCGTGCCCTTTGGCGTGATAGGCATCATCTACGAGGCCCGGCCCAACGTGACATTTGACGTGTTTTCGCTGTGCCTGAAGGCCGGCAGCGCCGTGGTGATGAAGGGCGGCCATGATGCCCAGGAGTCGAACCGCGCCATAGTGGCGCTCATTCACCGCGTGCTTGAGCGCGAGGGGCTCAGCACCGCCGTGGCCACGCTGCTGCCTGCCACCCACGAGGCGGCGGCGCAGCTGATGCAGGCCGTGGGGATGGTAGACCTCATAATTCCGCGCGGCGGCCGCAAGCTCATCGACTTTGTGCGCAGCCACTCGCTGGTGCCCGTAATCGAGACCGGCGCCGGCATTTGCCACGCCTACTTCCACCACAGCGGCGACCTTGACAAGGGCCGCCGCATAGTGCTCAACGCCAAGACGCGCCGCGTGAGCGTGTGCAACGCCCTCGACTGCCTGCTGGTGGACCGCAGCCGCCTCGGCCAGCTGGCCGAGCTGGTGGAGCCGCTGGCCGCGAAAAATGTGGTGCTGCACGCCTGCCCCGAGGCGTTTGAGGCCCTCGACGGGCGCTACCCGCTGCTGCAGCACGCCGACGACGGCTGCTGGGGCCATGAGTGGAGAGACTACGCCATGTCGGTGCGCGTGGTGGGCGGAATCGACGAGGCCCTGAGCCACATAGCCCGCTACTCGTCGCGCCACAGCGAGAGCATAATAGCCGACGACGCCGAGGCGTGCCGCCGCTTCACCCGCGAGGTCGACGCCGCATGCGTCTACACCAACCTGCCCACCTCGTTCACCGACGGCGGCCAGTTTGGCTTCGGCGCCGAGATAGGCATCAGCACCCAGAAGCTGCACGCCCGCGGCCCCATGGGGCTGCCCGAAATCACAACCTACAAATATGTGATTGCGGGCGACGGACAGACGCGCGAGCCCTAATGGCGGCGCGCGCCACCATCGTTTCTTGTTTTTTTCACCACTGCGCATGGCCAAGATTGTGCTTCACATAATGCTGCTCTGCCTGCTGACCGCCGCTGCGGCCGGCTGCACGGGCGCGTCCGACAGCCGCCTCACTGCTGCCGACAGCCTTATGTGGACCGCCCCCGACAGCTCGCTGAGGCTGCTTGACGCAGTCGACACCAGCCAGCTAGGCGAGGCCGACCGCGCCTACTACGCGCTGCTGCTGACGCAGGCCAACTACCGCAACTACATCAAGGCCACCACCGACAGCGTGATTGACCGCGCCGTGGCCTACTACTCGCAGCACGGGCCGCAGGAGCGGCTCACCCGCGCCCTGCTTTACCGTGGCGCGGTACTCGACGAGCTCAACCGCCCCTCGGAAGCGATGCTAAGCTACAAAAAGGCCGAATTCGCAGCCGACTCAACCGACTACCGCAACCTGGCCCTCATACATTTAGGCATAGCTGAAATGTATAAGAGCCTCTATGCCGGCAATGGAGCCGACATTGAAAACTACGAAGGGGCTTATTCATATTTCGTGAAAACCGGCAACAAGCCCAAGCAATTGGTGTGTCTGTCGTCGATTGGCCAAAGATTGCGAATGACAAACCCTGCACTGGCCGAGAAATACTTAAACAAGGCCCTATCACTGGCCACTGCACTAAATGACAGCAACGAGATTTATGGCAATTTGGAATTCTTGTCGCGATGCTATTTCATCGACAAAAACTATGAGAAAGCCAAAGCGACTGCCCTGAAATGCATTGCCGAGGGGCGAGACTGGGCATCCTACGACAGCTACATAAATCTTGCCCGAGCTTACGCCAAGCTTCACAAGCCCGACTCAGCAAGAATATATATAAATAAGTGGCACGTGGACACGGCATGCGACTACCAGCGCATTGAATACTACTACACCATGTCGGACTTATTTACCGAAGAAGGACGCGCTGTGGAAGCTAACGCACTGTTTAAACTTGCCGAAAACCTGTCGGACTCTATGGCCAATACACCATCGCTTAACAGCATCGCAAAAATTGACAGAGATGAGGTGAACAACACACTATGCATAAATAAAAGCGAAAAGCACAACCAACAACGGCTGTTTATACTTATTATAGTAGTGGTGGTGGTCTGCTTTAGCGTTGTTTTATATTTACTGCATTCCAACTCCAGGCGCAAATCGCTATACATTGCAATGCTGCAAAAGCGAATGAGGGATGCAAATGAAAAAACAGAGGCACAACGACATGCATCACTGCTTGAAATGATGAATCGTGAAAAGAAATTACGACACATCATATCAAAGCAAATCGAATCGTTTCAGCACCTTATTTCCACAAGCTACTATGAGCCGAAAAAGTTTGAAAACGAGTTCAACAAAGCATACAAACTCATACAAGAAAAAGACCAATGCTTTTGGACAGAGCTACAATATTTTGTTGATGCAAATTACAACCACATAATCGGCAAGTGCCTTAAAACAAACCCCAACCTCTCAAAAGAAGAGATTGGCATAATTTGCCTGATGAGTTGTGGCTTTTCCTACATCGAGATTGCTATTTGCCTCGGCTATAAAAAGGAATTTATGAGCGTAAAGCGGAAACGCATCGCACAAAAACTCGGCTTAAATGAAACGCTAATTAATTTTGTGAAAAGGGAAGCCCAACAGCAATAAGATCAGCCTGATTTACCCTCGGGAAACACCCAATTTACACCTGATACAATTTTTTTGATTTTATCAACCATAACACACTATTAAACAACCTGTTACAAATCAACTGATACAAGCTTTTTTTATGCTTTTTCGTCATTTCGCCATACCTTTGCTGCGACGAAAAATCACAAAACGAACGATGCTAAAACTTAATTTTCTTAAGTTGTGTATTTGCTTAATTTGCACAAGTTCCACACTGGCCGCCGAGAGGCAAATAAGCACAGTTGAAAAAAGGAAACACAACGGGCACTCTGAAAATCCCACTGCGCCTCCTTCTGTGACTTATGACGATGACAACGGCACTGTTAAGATAACAACCGACTCCACCCAGGTCGGCAGCGCCGTTACAGTGACCAATGAGTCGGGTGAAACCGAACTGCAAGCAAACACCTATTCAACGAAATCCGTTTTTCCACTTTTACCCCTTGATGGAGAAACGCTGAAAATTTCAATTGTCACCACAAGTGGCATAACATTCGAGGGGACAATTTACTAATTAATTTTATCCAAACAACTAAAAGAAAGATGAACCTAAAAAACTCATTTATCTTTGGGCTGACAATGTTGGCCATGGCATCATGCCAAGACCCCGATTTCACGCCTGCTCCCGAAAAGCAGACAAGTAACGAAACCAGCAGCATCAACAACGGCATTGGATTGCTAAGTTTCAAATCCGCCGATGAGCTGAATGAAGCCATGCAAACCATGCATGCCGTTCAGCGTGTGCCGAAAGGCATGATTGATGTGCCTCTCGACACAGCCAGAGGCGATGACTTTAAAGACATATTCACTCCTGTGGGCGAATTGGAGCAATATGCGCAAATCGACCCGATTATAGAACTTGAGTTGGCCTCAACAAAAAATTACATTGAAGACACGCGATTACTTGACGACATGTCTATTTATGATGCTTGCGGCTATGAAGAACTTGTTCCCGAAAACGACTTCGCCAAACTGCTGAACGCACGTGGCGAAATAGAGGTGAATGACACGGTCTACAAGATATCAAAACAAGGAACATATTTTTTCCACGTGTCGCTATATAAATACTTCACCAATAAGTATAAGGATTTAGAGTGCACCAATGGAACGAAAGTGTCAGACAAAACCTATTTGGTGGACGACAACGGCATATACCGTTATGAGACTTTCGACTCAATCGAAACGGTAGACGCAGAAGATTCAGTGTTGCCCGACACGCTGGATGAAAACTTTAACATCCCGTTCACTCCGCCATTGAAGTCATCCTACTCCGAGGAGGTGCAGTGGGACAAACTTCCCACATATGATGCGGACGCCAAGACAATTGTCGGCAAACTCTGGCAGAGCCTTTTCGGCCGCAATAAATCACAAACCTACAAGATTTCAAAAAATCGCCGTGTAAGGGGCAAGTTCTATTTCTTCAACTATCGCGTGCACGTGTCAACTGGCGTTCAGGTGGAGATGCAAAAAAAGAACTGGATTGGCTGGAGTGGAACTGAAGCCGACAAACTCACAATAAACTGGCACAATATCGTATTTGAAACAAAGTATCCCTCACCAGTTCCCAGTGGATACTACCAAAAGAATGCACTGGCTGTGTCACCGGCAGAAGAACGTATGATGATTGGCTACACCGACAAAATCCCTGTGGTGTCGATTTTAGGTTATGAGATAAGCGACAGCGAGCTCAATTCATTGGTCAGCAAATCGGCAAGCGAGGTATATTCATATTTGAAGAGTAAAATTGGCAAGCCGATTCCTGGCAACGCAAGGGCATATATGCTGTATGGGGAGAGAAGAATTGTTACAATTTTGCCCGACGGGTATATTGACGGGAATCGCAAAAAAGAGATAGAGAAGAAGTTTTTTGACGATTGGAGGTTTGCAGTATCCCTGAATTTAACTAACTTCGCAAGCAGTTGGAAATCATGGTTGAAATTCATGAATGGCCAGTCGATAAGCGACCCCAAACTTATTTGCGGTGAGGTGAGAGTTGCCGCATCGCTCGACAACAAATGGGGTGGCATGAAAATAATCAAACAAGTAAAGAAATAAAAAACTGAAACGATGAAAAAAAGGTTAGTAGCAACGGCTGCCGCTGTGGCGGCTTTAGCTTGCACCGCCCAAGCACAAGAGATGTATTACGGCGAGGGCGACCACCACGTGCAGATTGAGGCCGGAATGGACATGTGCTATGGAATGCCTAAGTTCAGAGACATGACATCGAAGGTGAAGTTTGGCTTCTATAGCGAGGTGCGTTACCGGTTCTCGTCTTGCCCCATCGATGTGGGCGCATACATAAGCCGCGATTTCACTTGCCGCGACTGGAACGGCTACCGCATTGACTTTTGCAACACCAACATAATGGTCACCGCCGACTACAACTATCGCATAAGCCGCTTTTTCACCGCATTTGGCGGAGTGGGAATTGGTGAAGTCACAGGCATGGACATCGCCGACAAGGACGCTGAGATTAAGCTCGATCCGTTTGGCTACTCGGTGGCGCAGAGCGGGCCGAGCGCGAAATTTGCGTTTATGCCGCGCGTGGGCGTCACGGCATGGAATCTGCTGCGCCTCACTGTGGGCTACAAGGCGCAAGGCACCCTCAACAGCCACGCGTTTGTGTCGCTGGGCCTCACTCTGGGCTTGGGGCGAATTAAGCGCTGACACCAAGGTTAGGCAACCCTATATACACAGCCGTGCGGCTGCGCCTTGCTACGCTTGGCGCGATGCCGCACGGCCCTTTTTTGCCATAATGGGCGGCAAATGCGGCTTTTGTGAAAAAAAATAAGTAATTTTGTGACTTAATTCAGCCCCTTGGCCGCAAAACGATGCCACAGGGCACTTATAAATATTTAAAACACCACACAGAATAATTATGGGAAAAGTAATACTCACAGGCGACCGCCCCACCGGACGCCTTCACATAGGCCACTACGTGGGTTCGCTGCGCCGCCGCGTGGAGCTGCAGAACTCGGGTGAGTTCGACAAAATATTCATCATGATTGCCGATGCGCAGGCACTGACCGACAACGCCGACAATCCCGACAAGATACGCCAAAACATCATCGAGGTGGCCCTCGACTATCTGGCTGCCGGCCTCGATCCCGAGAAGAGCACCATCTTCATCCAGTCGCAGGTGCCCGAGCTGTGCGAGCTGGCCTTCTACTACATGAATCTGGTGACGGTGTCGCGCCTGCAGCGCAACCCCACGGTGAAGACCGAGATACAGATGCGCAACTTCGAGACGAGCATTCCCGTGGGCTTCTTCACCTACCCCATAAGCCAGGCGAGCGACATCACCGCCTTCAAGGCCACCACGGTGCCCGCCGGCGAAGACCAGGAGCCCATGATTGAGCAGGCGCGCGAAATAGTGCGCCGCTTCAACGGCATTTATGGCAACACGCTGGTTGAGCCCGAAATATTGCTGCCCAACAACGCCGCCTGCATGCGCCTGCCCGGCACCGACGGCAAGGCCAAGATGAGCAAGTCGCTGGGCAACTGCATCTATCTGAGCGACACTGCCGAGGAGGTGGCCAAGCGCGTGAAGACCATGTATACCGACCCCGACCACCTGCGCGTGCAAGACCCGGGCAAGACCGAGGGCAACTGCGTGTTTATCTACCTCGACGCGTTCTGCCGCGACGAGCACTTTGCAAAATACTGGCCTGAATACCACAACCTTGAGGAGGTGAAGGCCCACTACCGCCGCGGCGGCCTGGGCGACGTGAAGGTGAAGAAGTTCCTCACCGCCGTGCTGCAAGAGGAGCTTGAGCCCATACGCCAGCGCCGCAAGGAGTTTGAAAAAGACATTCCGGCCGTGTATGCCATGCTGCGCCGCGGATGCGAGGAGGCCCGCGCTGTGGCCGCACAGACCCTCGAGGAGGTGCGCAAGGCTATGCGCATCAACTATTTCGACGACGAGGCACTGATTGCCGAGCAGGCGCGCCGCTTTGCCGAGCAGGCCGCCAAGCAGTAATCGCCACACACATAGCACCATCACGCGCCCGGCCGCCCCACTGCAGTGGGATGGCCGGGCGCGCCGTTTGTGTTTGCACCGAAACGACAATTTACCAGTTTCCAAACGACAATAGAGACAATGGAAGACAATTTTTTGTACACAACGGTTTTCCCTGCGTCGCACGGGGCGACGTTTAAAAAATTTAACGCTGCGGGCCGCCGGGTGTTGCCGCAATTGATTATTTTTCATACCTTTGTAGCAAATGGGCTGCTCATGTGCGGCCCGTGCAACCGGCAGAACTTCTTAAACAGATTTTTTCACTCACGATTTAGATAATTATTTATATTCACTCACACAACACATTCGATTTTATGAAGAAAAGTGTACTCACTCTCGCCGCGCTGGCCATCACAGCCATGGCTGCAAACGCAGCGGCCCCATCAGCCGCCGATCTGGCAAAGTATAACATCCGCATCGACTTCATCGGCGACTCCATCAACTACCCCACCACCGGCAAGACCACTGTGACCTATGCCACCGAGGGCAACACCGGCACCATCAACATTGCCGAGCCATCGAATCTGGTGAACCTCAAGGCCAACGTCGACTGGACTGCCGGCACGCTCACCATGTCGCCCCAAATGTGCGGCATGGACGAGGACACCTATGAATACCTGATGATTGTGCCCGCCGCCGACAAGACCAAGAACCCGACTGAAATATACAGCTCGAAAATGGGCGGCACCGCCAGCGAGGCAGGCATCACCTTCGGCCCGTGGAACCTGATTCGCACCGACTTCTCTACCAACAAGGGCGTGGTGTATGCCAAGGACATCAACACCCGCATCGTTAAGGCCAACGCCACCGTGAAGCTGGGCCGCCTCACCGACGACAACGACAATTACACTTATGCCAAGGGCGAGGAGCTGGAGATGCCCGCATTTGCCGAGCAAAACGGCAACCGCCTCACCGTGTATAACTTCGACGAGATGGGCGCATGCCTGGTGCTCGACCTCAACGGCGCCACCTGCACCGCCAAGGGTAGCGAGGTGGTGTATCGCAAAAACGCACGCCAAACCTACACTGCCGTGGCCCTCGACCCGTCGATCATCGGCTCGGAGAGCATAGTGCGCGCCAACGACCCCGACGTGGCCGGCACCATTGAGGGCAAAAAGGTGATTAAGCTGGGCTACTTCGGCCTGCTGCGCACCACTGGCACCGCCGACCGCGGCCTCTACTACAGCGCCACCATCACCCTCGACAACGAGCTCGACATCACCACCGGCATCGACAGCAACGTGGCTGGCAAGCAGGTGGCATCGGAGGTGTACTACAACCTGGCCGGCATGGCATCGGCACAGCCATTCAGCGGCGTGAATGTGAAGATCACCACCTACACTGACGGCACCAAAAAGGCCGAGAAGCTGATGCGCTAAGCGCCATAGGCCTAACTCAAGGCACACAACTGCATAGGGCAAGAGCCGCCACTGCACCGCACCCAAGTTATTTTTGCGGGCATGGCGGCTCTTGCTGCGCATTTTTTGGCACTGCTTATGGGCCCGCAGGGTGGCCGTTACGGCAAAAAGCAGTAACTTTGCACCCGCAAAACTCACAAAAGGCAATGGACAACGAAAAAAGCAAACGAGTGGGCATATGCGTGTATGGCGCGTCGAGCAGCCGCATCGCGGCGGCCTACACCGACGCGGCCCGCCAGCTGGGCGGCCTCATAGCCGCCAAGGGCTGGGACTGCATCAACGGCGCCGGCTCGCACGGACTGATGCGCGCCGCCAGCGACGGCGCCCTCGACGCCGGCGGCACCGCCACGGGCGTGATTCCGCAATTCATGGTGGACAACGGCTGGGGCTACAGCCGGCTCACGCGCACCATAGTCACCCCCGATATGCACCAGCGCAAGCGCACCATGGCCTCGATGGCCAGCGCCTTTGTGGCCATGCCCGGCGGCTGCGGCACCATCGAGGAGCTGATGGAGGTCTTCACCTGGATTCAGCTGGGCATCATCGACAGCGGCAAGCCGCTGGTGGTGCTCAACACGGGCGGCTATTACAACCACCTCATTGCCCAGGTGAATCAAAGCGCCGACGAGGGCTTCATGAAGCCCTCACACCGCTCGCTGTGGCACATAGCCGCCACCCCGCAGCAGGCCGTCGAGGCCATTGAGCGGGCCTTCGGGCAAGGGCCGCAGCCGGTGGAGTCGAAATACTGACCCCCACCGCCGCAACAGAGATAAGAGACAGGAAGCAGACAAAATAAAGAATATTATCACTACACAATGGCAAAGACTCACGCCACACACACAGCACACGGCAGCCAGCAGGCTGCGCAGGCGCGCCCCGACACCACAACCAGGGCCGACACCGCGCGCACCGACTCGGCCGCCGCACAGCAGGCCTTCGCTCCGAAATATCTGAGCGGATTTCCCGACTCGGTGGGCAACGACACCACCGTGCGGCCATGCGCCAGCCTGCCCGTGGTGGCCACGCCCGAGCAGGGGGCTGTGGAGCAATACAGCAACTCGCCCCTGCACGACACCGGCTCGATGTGCCTGCTGATGGCCGCAATATTCTTCATAGCCATCAGCTACCGCACGGGCTACCGCTATCTTGAGAATTTCGCCCACAACATGTTCTCGGTGAAGCGCCGCGAAAACCTGTTTGACGACCACACCGTGAACGACACCGCCATAATGAGCGCGCTGGTGGCCAACACCTGCATCATGGAGGGCCTGCTGCTGTTCTACGGCATCACGGCTGCGGTGCCGGGCATAGCCACCGCCATGCAGGCCCGCGTGTGGCTGTATGTGGGCGCCCTCACGGGCTGCACGCTGGCATTCTATGCCCTGCAGCTGCTGCTCTACAACCTGCTGGGCTACGTGTTTGCCGACCGCACCGCCACCAAGCTGTGGGTGGCCGGCTACAACGCCACCCAGTCGCTGCTGGGCCTGGCGCTGCTGCCCGTGGTGGTGGTCACGCTGGTGTATCCGGCCACCATAGGCACCACCCTCACAGTGGCCGCGGTGCTGTATGTGTGCTCGCGTATAGTGTTCGTTAGTAAAGGGTTTAGGCTTTTTTTCAGCGATTTTCGAGCGAGTTTGTATTTTATTTTGTACCTTTGCAGTGTCGAAATTGTGCCCCCTGCCGCAATGCTCGCCGGCACGATAAAAATGTGTGAATTATTACAGTCATAAAGACTTT
>CAVKDU010000024.1:0-38401 GCA_963655175.1 Wujia chipingensis
TTAAAGGATTTCTCTTTGCCGTATGACACAGAGAAATCCTAATGACCGATTTGGGATAAAAGTTTGGCGCACACATATAGCAGCACCCCGCCTTGGCACCGAGAGGGTCCAAGGCGGGGTGTTGCGCTTCAGGCAGGCGCTGCTCACTTAAAGCCCACGCGGGGCCGCTGCGGCCGCTTGCGTGTGAACTCATCGCGAATTTTCTCGCACTGCGCTATGGTGTCGGCCGAAACAGTGGGCTCAACCTGCGCAATGGCCTCCTCAAGCACCGCTTGAGAAATCTTCTCAACCTTGCGCTTAAACACCATTCTGGCAGCGGTGTCGATTATCAGCCTTATGTCCGACGACACGCGGTTTTCAGTCATAGCCGCCAGCTTGTCGTAATCGATGCCCAGCTCTGTGTCACGATCCTTCAGCCCTATTCTGAATATTTCTTTGCGCGTCTCGGCATCGGGCTGCGGGATATAGTATTTCAACTCAAGCCGGCCTGCCCTCAGCGCAGCGGGGTCAATCATGTCGGGCTTGTTGGTGGCGGCAATCACCATCACCCCGCATTCGCCACAGTTGTTGAGCTGGCCCAGAAACTCATTCACCTCGCCCTGCTCGCTCACATTGCTGTGCTTGCTGCGGTCCATGATCATCGCCTCCACCTCGTCGAGAAACATGATGGTGGGAGCGTTTTTGCGCGCGGCCTCAAACAGATTGGCTATTTTGCCCTGACCGCCGTGGATGTAGGGCGATGCCACGTCGGAGCACAGCACATACATGTAGTTGCACCCTATCTCCTCGGCAAAGCGCTCGGCAAAAAACGTCTTGCCGCACCCAGGCGGGCCATAGAACAGCAAGCCGTTGGGTATCGACAAGCCCAATTCCTTGGCCCTGCCCGGATTCTTAAGCAAGTCGATGACGTCGGACTGCAACTGCTCCTTCAGCTCGGTCATGCCTGCCACGTCGGCAAACCCGTTGCCGCGTTTCTTCTTGCTTGCGGAGTCGGGTTCACTGTAAGAAAACGCGCTTGGCCTATCGACCGCAACCTTTCCATCTAAAGCCTGAATAAACTCATCGGCACTTTGAAACCTGTCATTCACATCATGAGCCATTGCCTTGCCCATCACATTTATCAGCTGCTCGTCGAGTTCAAACACATCCATCGACGGAATTTGCAGCGGCGAGCACCTACGGGCCAAAACAGCCCTGACCCTGTCGGCAGGCTTGTATTGCGACAAGTCGACAAACCACGGCAGCATTCCGTATATCATCTGATACAGCATTGCACCCACAGAATATAGGTCGGAATGCACCGAGCACACGCCGTTGAAGCGCTCGGGGGCGAGGTAGAACGGATTCAGGTTTTTCAAGTCGTCGGTGGCAGGCGGCAAGTCGAGAAACCTCGCGTGGCCAAAGTTGATTAGCTTTGAGTCGCCGGGGCCGGCACTCAGGTCGAGCATTACATTTTGCAGCGTGACGGAATTGTGAATCACAGGCCTCGGCAATGAGTGCATGTGCTGCAACGCCCTGAGCACGCCTTTGGCAATCGCCTTCGACTCGTAGACCGTGAGTGTTTCCTCGCGCGCCATTTTCTGCGCCACCGCCTCGCCGCTCACAAAACTTGTCACCACATAGGCATACTGCTGGCCGCCGCTGGTCAGCGAACCCGCATCCACAAAGCGGCACAAATTGTCCTGCCCCAGCTGGCGGGCCGCCTCCACCTCAATCACCTTGCCATCGGCATCAAACTGGGAGGCATTCAGCTGCGAGAGACTGATGAGCTTCAGAAACAGCGTCTTGCCCTCGGCATTCTTCATGCGATAGGTTTCAGCATAAGGCCCCTGCCCATGTGCAAACGCCACCGTGTAGTCCCCTATCCTATCATTCTTCTTGAACTGCATAAATTCTATCAATAATCACGTCGGTCTCCTCCAATCACGAAAAACAAACAACTAAATATAGTCGTTATCCACCAGCATATATTATATGCAGTAGTATAATCATTCGCTTTGTATAACGCATCCCCAAACCAACTACGCAACAAGTTCGGTATGAAGAACAATCCGTGCCAAATACCAGAATACCACGTATAATACTCGTTAGGATCAATATCGCACAAAAGCCATCCAACAAAGCAATAGATTGAAACAGTAATAATAATTCTTGCCATAAACTAACTTTATTTTAATAAACCTCCAGCATTTGCGGCTTCATCGTCTGGCATAAGATCTATGATGCTACACACTATGGGATGAAGCACATCAACCGACGGCTGATCATTAATTTCCTCCAAGCCTCTGTTAATAAGTTGGCGAGCCCGTGACGAGTCTTTCCAGCGAATTGAGCCGAAGCGGTTGTTGCAATCACGGATAAGTCCTATGCACTGGTACACCATGGTCAATTGTACAAACAACCTGCTTATTTGGTCAAGGACGTCTCGTCCAAGTTTAACGTCTTTTGCTCGGACTACATCATCCACTTGGCTTCGAAGTTGATTGACCATTTGAGCAGTCTTATCGTTACCAAATTTGCTCTGAGCATTCTCCAACCTGTCGAATTCTTCTCGAAGTCCTTTTTCAACGCGCTGCCA
Source organism: Wujia chipingensis (assembly GCA_963655175.1). Lineage (GTDB taxonomy): Bacteria > Bacteroidota > Bacteroidia > Bacteroidales > Muribaculaceae > Sodaliphilus. Next base: position 2,579 of record CAVKDU010000024.1, read on the forward strand.
CTCTGTGCTGTCATCGAGTTCCTCAATCTTGCGCATTAGTTCTTTTAAGTTCGACTGGGCACGCATAGGGTCATTTCCAGTTGCCACCAATTCTCTAACAGTTTCAAGTTCCTTGTTTAATTCCTCTACTGGTATACCTGATAATGACAACGATTCTATGCTTCGTTGCGCAGAGTTCAACTCTTTATTGACCCAAGAAATTGCATCTTCTTGAGATTCACGCTTGCTTAAGTCAAGTTCTTTTTTAACTGTAACGTCAAAAGAAGGGAAATACACCTCCATTGTCATCATCTCAGAGGAATCAACGTGTAGGGTGATGTCCACATCAGAATTCTCTGGTATAAATTGCTCTACGTCATCGCCAGTAACCACAACATTGGCTATCTGCGTATTTAATGCAGCAGTCTTACCTTCGGCTTCTAAACCCGACACTTGATAAACTGGAACCGACAGAACATCTGCAGAAACTCCAGGGCGCAATGCTTGCGTTGTTTTTCTGCCCGACACAACACCCACAGCTGGCAGCGGTTTGTTTTTCTCCAATCCTTTAGCGGGAAAGAACACACCACGTTTCTTAACGTCACTATATACTGCAATACCTATGTTGTAAGGAAGTGGTGCTGCTCCTACTTTGACACCTTGAATAATGGTAAACTCTGATGGAAAGACCTCCACAGCATTACCTTGCTGATTATAAGCCTTTACATTGAATGTGTTTGGTTTTCCATCGAGCAAGAAAGCCTCAATGACATTACCGCTTGCATCTACCGAGGTTCGGTCACTTCTCCACGCTCCATCTGCCCGTTGCAACTCTATAGTCAACTCGTTTGGGCAATTGTTTCCGGTTTTCTCATTATCAATGCTAATGCTAACCCATTCTGATGATTCGACCGAAGTGGATTCATAGCCAATTTGCAGAAACACGACTTCCGTTTTTGCATCCTTTTTAATTTCTGTCTCATTAATATCGGCATCGATTGTAGAAGCGTAAAGGGCCGCCCCACGGGCTACTGCTGTCATGGGATTAATGCTTGTATCCACATTTGGCGTAATCTCTTTTTTCAACATTTCACGGATGATTGGTGAATAGGTCGGCCCTCCAACGAGAATAAGCGAAGACAAGTCTTTTCCAGTGAGACCATTTCGCTTCAACAGTTTCTTGCAAATGTCAACTGCTTTCTTATACTGGTCACTGATAGCATCAACCAGTTGGTCTTCTATAATCGTAAGATCTAAATCAACATCCTCGCCATTGTCATCTTGTCCAAAATTGAATTCAAGATCCCAATTCGAATAATCTGTTCTATCGGCAAACGACAAAGCTATTCTCATTTCCTCCGCTGGGCCCTTCAGCGCATCCATCAAAGCTTTCTTCTTCCATTCTATAGTTTCGTGTGACGAAAGGTCATAATCTTTCTTCAGGCTTGGTATAATGATTTTATTTACAACTGCTTCATCGAGGTTTTTGCCACCAAGATAGTTGTCACCTTCCGTGTCAAATACGGTCAGTATGCCGTCTTCCACTTTCACCAATGCTGCATCAAACGTGCCACCACCAAAATCAAAGACCAACCATTTGCCATCTTTTTTCTCACTGGATAGCCCATATGCCATACACGCAGCAATGGGTTCCTGCAACAATTCGCATTGCTTGAAGCCTGCCAATCGTGCTGCTTTCATTGTGGCATCCTTCTGTATTGCAGTAAACATGGCTGGCACTGTGATGACCACAGAATTTACTGTTTCGTCATTAATTAGGCTCTTCAGCTCTTTCAAGACTTCTGCGGAAAGTTCTTCGGGAGAATAACTTTCCTTTGGCATATTCTCATTAGAATATTTCTTGTTCGACCCCATTTCACGCTTAAATTCCAAATAGCCATACTCCTTCGGGGGCTTGTTCATGCTCAGGGCCATAATGGCATCAGAATATACGGAATCTTTTGCCTTAAGACCAATACGCAAAGTCCGTTCGCCCTTTTTGTTCCTTGAGAAATAGACACAAGAAGGCAATGTGTCCATACCAATTTTTGTTTGTTTAATAACAGATTTGCCGTTTTCCATTCTGGCAATAGCCGAGTTTGTTGTTCCGAGATCTATGCCATAGTCTATTTTATTTCTTGCCATAATTATAGTGCTTTAGATGTTTTGACGTACTACTATTTCTGCAGGCTGTATCATTTTACCATTATAATTAACCTGCATCTTTATCATTCCAGTAATTATACGTTTGCCTTCAGGCAAACTGTCGTCAGGAACAAATCGTGTGGGGAACTGCATTCCATCGTTATATTCCTGCCCGAGTAGACTGATGATTTCATACCCGTTAGCACGCACGTTGTTTATCATACGGTCTTTTGCTTGAACAAGTTGCTTATACCCCCTTACAGATTTGTCCATCTTTGAAAGGTTAGTTTCAATTCTTGCTATTTCATTTGCAAGCTTTACCACAAGGGAGTGATCAGGTTCTCCCGCCTTGTTTCTCTCCGATGAGACTGAAGCATCAAGTTGCTTTTGCACAACGTCAAGCAATTGATTGTCAAGTTTGAGCGACTCTTCTTGCATTTTTGCTTGGGCCGATTGCAGCGCTTCTTGGGCCTTGCGCACTTCGCTGATGGAGGTGTAGCCTACTCTGAACTTCTTAGCGAAGACGTATGCAATGGCAATGATTGCCGCCAAAAGCAGGCATAGGCTACAAATTCCTAAAACAGTGCGCGACGAAATGGCGTCGCCAGCTGCTTGCACCTGCTCGTTGGTTTTGCCAATGCTGCCCATAAGTTCAGATTTATCTGCTTTATGGTCAGCATCAAGGGCGTCGCACCGCTTTTGCAGACTGTCAAGACGGCCGTTCAATTTCATGCTGGCCGACCGCACCTCTGAAATCTGCGTCTCGGCGCGGCTGCATTTCGACGACAGGCCGTCGACCTCCTTGCTCAGGCTTTCGTGCTTGGCTTTCAGCGTGCTGATTTCTGTTTCCAATGACGCTGTCCTCTTTGGGGTGACATCTGCTTTGGCCGAGCCAAAGCCAGACCCCAAAACAAGAACAACTCCGATAAAAAAGTGTTTCATACCAATATTTGTTAAGTGTGTTATGTTAGTTATTAAAGTGCCTCAGCTGTTGATGACTCTTCAAGATTCAGATTGCCATCTTCCACAGGATACAGTGTATATTCACCATAATTCCCATATAATTTTATTGGGCCATCTTTTTGAACGTGCTCATAGGCCACAAAGCCACCAACCACATTGCCCATTTCCTTCTGGGGGTTCCAACCCTTGCCGCCATAAAAGTAGATGACATACGTGCCATCAGGCAGATATAAACGACCTTCATCATTGGCTCTGACATAGATATGATTAACAACCCTCAAAGATTTGTAATTTTTGGCGATTATCACATAGTCTTCATCCGCCGTCTTAAAATCGAGATAGTTGTCTCCCGTGCGTGGACGATAGTAGTTTTTATATGGTTTTGCTCCTGTTGCCAATTGATTGTTGATATAAGTATTGTACTCGTCAATATCGGCTTTGACTTCATCTAACTTTGACACTTTTTCTCCTGCCTCCACACCACCTTGCTGGCTATCGTCACCACTGTGCGATTCATCTGCATCGATACTAACTGATTTGGATATTGGGGATTTCTCTGTACTTTCATCCTGACTGTCTGAGTAATTAAACACAGACACAAGATAGATTAATACCAAAACAACGGCAGTTGAAATGCTTAACCAACGATTTGAGCCTTCGTTATATACTGCAAGCAAACCTAAAAGACAAGCGAAAATCAAGTTTGCGGATGTCAAGCCCACAATCCCAAATACTAAGTATAACACAACGTGTATGACGATAACAATTGCCCACAATATGGACCATATGATGATATGGTGTCTTTTATAGGTCTTTTTTCTGCGCTCGTCAGCTATAGCAGATAGTTTCATTTTAGCCTTTTCGCCGCCAGTTGTGCCAGGGCCGAAAGTAGCCATAATTTTCATATAGTCACTTTCGCCATTCGACAAGCTAAAGGCCAAAAGCGAGCATTTGTAGACATCAATCCCCACCGACTTTTCTCTCTTATATAGAGCTATCACATCATCGGTGGTATGGCATAGGGCAAGAGCTTTTTCCTGCCTTGTGATTCTGTCTATAGCTTCTTTGGCTTTAGGTGCAAATTTGCTATTTGGGTAGTCATTTATGAATTTACCATAGTCAGTAACAGTTTTGCACTCGTCAAACCGCAAGGATACAATCTTTTTTCTCGCCAATATTACATAATATATGTTATGCGGATATTGGCGAATAAAGTCCTCTAACTGCTGAATAGTCTTTGCGCTATTGTATACGAGCGCCTCGATTCTTCCTTTTGCCTCTGCCACATGCTTGCCGTCAGGGTATTTCTTTATATAGGCCTTATAAGATTTAATGTCACGACAGGATGAATAGTACTCATCCTCTGTGCGGAGGTCAACCTCACTGGCATCCAAATCATTACACCAGCCGCAACCATGCCGATACATATATGAGTGGGATTCGCTTTCAAAGCCTCGGCAATCACTTATTATGTCGTGCAAATCGTTTCGGGAGCGACTGAAGCGGCCATTTTTGAATTCGGGTTCCAAGTCAAACTTATCCATAAACAGCTGCGTGCGCCAAGCTTCTATCAGTGCGATTTTCAAAATCTCGAAGTCCTTTTTCTCTTGGGCTTTGTTGACCTCAGAAATGACATTGCCAAGGGCATGATTGACGATTTTCGTTGAAATCGCCAAGTAGTGCTTGTTGTCTTTTCCCAGTTTTTCCTTGATTGCCACCACATAGGGGGTGCAGTCGATGAGCAGCTTCTGTGCATACATAATCAGTTGCGGCTGAATCGAGAAGAACGCAAGACATGAGCGAATGGCGCTATATTCGGGCATCACCTCCTTTGGCGGAAGTTTGCTGATGGCATCCTTCAATGTGCGCACATTCTCGCCGCACCTGTCTTTTGCCATCTGGCCAACGACAACCGACTGCGCGTATTTCATAAGGGCGTACGCTTTGTAGGCAGCCTCGGGGCTATCCGAGCCATTATAGTAGTCAATGCCGCATTGCAGTATTTCAAGACCGAGTTTGTCGGCTGTCACTTGATATTGCACGTCGGTGGCGGGCAAAAGCGCATGCAGCTGCGCGAGACTGCTTTCGGTTGATTTCTTCAAGGTTTCTCCTGCCCTCAAACTGGCCTGCGGCCCCTCTGCCCTCGACCGCTTTGCGGTGTCGACGGCGCTTTGAATGTTGTTGAGGAGAGGTGTAATTGTTTTTTCACTAATATGCGCTTTCCATGCATCGTTTGTTTTGTACTGGAGCAGTGTGCTTGCCCCTACCTCATCGCACAAGGCGTCGATGAAGAAAAACGCTATGCTCGACGGCTTCACGTTGCCGCCGGCACCAATAATTGCCGACACAAACTGGTCGACGAGCCGCGGATTTTCATACAACGCTTCGGCGCACGACAGGGCCAGGGCGTACTGCTTGCGCAGCATGGCGCACACGATGCGGTTTTGCAGCGATGAGGCGCAGTCGCGCTTTTGCCATATCTCCTCGGCCTTGGCAATGTCGCCTGCCGTCAGATGGTTGAAAGCCACCTCGTCGAGCGGGGTCATTTTCACGAACCAAAACTGCGCATAACGCACCTGATCGAGCGGCAGCGTGAGCTTGGCCTCGGCCTCGGCAACAGCCTCCTCGGTCCTGTTCAAAGCAGGCATAAGCTGCGGCAGGTCGAGCGGAAACGACACCATCCGGCCAACCTTCAGGAAGGCTTTCATCTTGTTGCAGTTGCCCAGACGCTCCTTGGTGGGTGAATTGGCATAGACTCCTAACAGGCGGTAAGGGTTGTTCTGTATTATTTTCATTCAGGCCTTGTTAAAAAAACCAATGTTTAGTCAACAGGCTCCGAAATGCTGACCGGAAACTACTTAATGATATTAATCCACAAAAAAGCGCGGAGCCAGTTTTGCCGCTTGCTCCACGATCGATAGGCCTTCGCATTGCCACTCTTGTCAAGAAACAAGCAACGCTGAAAGCCCCACGCCAGTGCATGCTATATATAGTCAGCGCTCCCCACAGCGGCAGGCGGTGGGCCTGCCCGCTCTGAGGAGTTGGTATATATAATACACCCCATGAGGCGTCATGGTTGCTTTGCTTTCGGTGACAAGAGGTCTTGAAGTTGCGAAGTTCATCGATCGTCAAAAAAAGCAAAAGCGCACAAAAACGCCTTTTCAATACTATGTCTGTCTTGCCCGCCTAAGCCCCCGTGGAGGCTTTCAGCGTTGGCCCGACATTGCAAATGTAGCAATTTCTGCCCTAACCACCCGCATCGTGGCCCGAATATTTTTCACCCCGCCTGCGTGGGTGGGGGTTGCAGGATTGGGGATTTGTGGGTAACTTTGGGGGGTAATCAATTTTTTATGTTATGATGGAGATTATGGACTGGAAGGATAAGCTGGGCGCGGCGTTTGGCGTTGAGGTGCCCGAGGCTGCGGAGGCCGATGGGGCCGACGGGCAGCAAAGCGCGGAGCGCGGCGATGCGGCTGAGCAGCAGGGCAAGGATATGGTGAATGTGATGCTTGACAAGCGCAACCGCAAGGGCAAAAAGGTGACGCTGGTCACCGACTTGCACTGCGACGATGAGGCGCTGAAGCTGCTGGCGGCCGACTTGAAGCGGCACTGCGGCGTGGGCGGCTCGGCTCGCGGCGGCGAGATTCTGATTCAGGGCGACTTGCGCGACAAGGTGCTGGCCTACCTCAAGGACCGCGGCTTTAAGGCCCGCATCATATAGGGGCGCGCCGGGCCGTTTTCTCACAAAGAAAGAAATCTAAATACATACCACTATTACATGAACAACGGAATTCACATTATCAAGGCGTCGGCCGGGTCGGGCAAGACCTACACGCTGGCCAAGGACTACATAAAGCTGCTGATTGCGCAGGAGTCGCCGCAGTTGCTGCGCGGCGGGCAAGAGAGGCTGAAGCTGCTGCGCGGCGGCGACAACCATGAGCACATTCTGGCCATCACGTTTACCAACGCGGCCACGAGCGAGATGAAGCAGCGCATTGTGGAGCAGCTGTTTCTGCTGGGCCAGGGCAACGGCAGCCGGTGCAACTATTGCGACGACTTCAAGCGGGAGTTTGAGTATGGCAGCTTTAGCGAGGTGCAGAGTGCGGCGCGGCGCGCGCTGAGCGGCATTCTGTTTAACTACAACTCGTTTAGCGTGAGCACCATCGACTCGTTTTTCCAAACGATACTGCGCACGTTTGCGCGCGAACTCGACTGCGACTACAACTATGAGATTCAGCTCGACACCAAATATGCGCTGACGGTGGCCGTGCACAACATGCTGGCCAAGCTGGGTAGCGGTTCGCAGCTCGACAGCTGGGTTGAGGAGTTTATCAAGAGTTCGATTTCGGAGCGCAAGGGCAGCGGCAACATATATGGCGCCGGCACGGCGGGCGACCTCGTGAAGTTTGCCCAAACGCTCAGCAGCGAGGAGTATGGCAGCCAGAGTGCCGGCATACGCCGGTATTTGCAGGACAAAAGCGGCGGGCGGATGCTGATTTCGCTGTTCCGCAAAAAGCTGATAGCGCTGCGCAACGCCGCGGCCAGCGACTGGATGGGCAGCGTGAAGAGCGCCATCACGGCGCTGCAAGGCATTCCAGGCGCCGACGACAAAATGGCCAAGAACAAGGCTTTGCGCAAAATTTATAATGCCAACCCCGCCGAGTTGCCCGCCAGGGTGGATGACTATGAGAGCAAGCTGTTTGGCAAGGATTTTTGGAAAACATTCAACTGCGACGCCGGCGCGCACTACAACAAGGGCGCCAACCAAGCCACCATTGCCGCGGTCGACAGCCTCGTGATGCCCAAAATTAAGGAGGCCATGGAGGCCCGGCTGCGCCACAAGGCGCTGGCCGAACTGCTGAGCGCGCTGTGGAACCTGGGCCTGCTCGGGGCCATCGACGAGGAGCTGGAGGCCTACCGCAAGGACAACAACCTGATACTGATGAGCGACACCAACAGCATGGTGAGCAAGGTGATTGACAGCGGCGTGCCGTTTATGTACGAGCATGTGGGCACGTGGATCAACAACTATATGATCGACGAGTTTCAGGACACCAGCCGGCAGCAGTATGAAAACTTCAAGCCGCTGCTCGACGACAGCATCGGCAATGGGCACAACAGCCTGATAATTGGCGACGAGAAGCAGTGCATCTACCGCTTCCGCAACAGCGACCCCGAGTTGCTGCTGCACCAACTGGAGGACGACTTTGGCGGCTGCCACAGCCGCCAAAGCCTCGACACTAACTTCCGCAGCCGCGCCAATGTGGTGGACTTCAACAACCGCTTTTTCAAGAGCCTGATAGAGCACTATGCCGAGGGCGGTGCCACCAGCGGCTTTGCTACGCTGCAGGACACATATTCCAGCATCGAGCAGAAGGTGAGTCCGCACAACGCCAAGAAGCACGCGGGATATGTGGAGGTGAACGTGATGCACAAAGTGAAAGGGTCATCGGCCACGCCCGAGCAGTATGTGCTTGAGCGCGTGCCGCAGCTGATAGTGGAGCTGCGCCAGCGCGGCTACCGCCTGCACGACATAGGCATACTGGTGAACCGCCGCAAGGAGGGCAACCGGGTGGTGGAGGCCATTCTCGACTACAACGACAGCCACAAGGGCGACGAAGGGTTTGAGCCGATACAGATAATGTCGGCCGAGTCGCTACTGCTGCTCAATTCGCCTCAGGTGAGGCTCATAGTGAGTGTGCTGCGCTTCCTCGACTCCACCCACCTGAGCGGCGCGGCGGTTGACGGCGGCGACAACACCGACAGCGTGCGCGCAGCCTACGTGCGCCGCATGCTCGGCAACCAGCGTCTCTACAGCGTGATTCACGACTTTGAGTGCAGCGTGGCCCGGCTGCGCGCCACAGGCGGCAACGTGCAGGAGGTGAATGGCGACACCACTCCCGACTACGGCAGTCTGCTGGCCGAGAGCTTCGCCGCCGACGCCCGTCAGACGGGCACCGCCAAAGAGAAGGCCCGCCTCTATGCCGCCAAGATGGCCCGGCTGCTGCCCGACGGCAACACCGAGCCCATGAGCATCACCACCATAGTGGAGCGCATAATCAAGGAATATGTGCTGGCCGACGGCAACGGCCGGCTCAGCGAGCAGCAGGTGGGCACCACCTTTTTGCTGGCGTTCCAAAACCTTGTGGCCGACTTTGCCACACGCAGCACCAGCGGCACCGTGCGCGAGTTCCTGCAGTTCTGGGACGAGAACAACGACCGCCTGGCCGTGAATTCGCCCGGCGACGCCGACGCGGTGCAGGTGATGACCATACACAAGTCGAAGGGACTGCAGTTTGGGTGCGTGATACTGCCCATGGCCGATTGGGACATGGTGGACCAGCGCGATGGCGTGATTTGGGTCGACAGCCAAGAGTGGCTCAAGGACTACGCCAACGACTTCGCCGGCAGCGAACAGACGGTGCCGCCGCTGGTGCCCACTACGCGGAGCGCCGTGAGCGAGTCGGCCAATCTGCGCCACATCACCGACAAAATGGATCAGGAAAGCCTGATCGACAACGTGAACAAGACCTATGTGGCCTTCACCCGCGCCGAGCGCGAGTTGTACGTATTCGCCTACGCGCCATCGTCGAGCAAAAAAGACGTGCCTCCGCTGGGATGCGAAATCGAGGGCATCATGCCCGACTTCGGCAAACCGAAAGAAGATAAGATAATGCTTGGCGAAGACGACCAGCAACCGCTGGAAGTGCGGCAGTGGACCATAGGTCAGCAGGAAGAGTGCATAGAGGCCGGCAAGGCAGGCGACGGTGATGCCGAAACGGCGGCCATGCCGCAATATTACGTAGGCCTGAGCAGCAGCGAGGTGGTGACGGTGAGTTTGCCCGAGTTTGAAACCGCCGAGCAGCAGTCGGGCAACACCATGCACCGCCTGCTGAGTCGAGTGCGCACCGCCGCCGATGTTGACCGCGCGCTGAGGTTTGCGCTCGCGCGCGGCATAGTGACCGACGAGCCCGGCCAATACTGGGACGCCGAGCGCATAAGCGCCACGCTGCACCGCCTGGTGACTGACGAACGCACACGCGACTGGTTTGCCGACGGCAACCGCGTGTATAACGAGCGCAGCATCACCTACCAGGGCCCTGGCCACGACCAGCGCCACGCGCGGCCCGACCGCGTGGTGCGCCGCCCCGACGGCAGCTGGGTGGTGGTGGACTACAAGACCGGCGACAACGAGACCCGTGAGACCGTTGGCCGCTACCGCAAGCAAGTGGCCGGCTACATGGACAAAATCAGGCAAAGCGCGGGCGGCGCCGCAGTGGAGGGCTATGTGGTGTTTTTGCGCTCGTGGCACATAGTGCAAGTGCAGTGAGTCGCATCAAAAAACGAGTGAGTAGGCCTATGTTTTAACTCAAATGTAGCACCAAATTGAAAAAAAAAGGCTAATTTTGAAGGTGGTTCAGAGCCCAAGGGCTCAGGGCCACCTTTAAATGTACAACATAAATTACTAACTTTTATAAGCATAAGCCGCAAATGAAAAGAATTGTTACTTCATTAGCAACCGTCATCGCTGCCACATCGGGCATGATGGCGGCAATCAACATCAACGGCACCGAGTATGCCTGCGACACGCTGCAGCGCCGCCAGATAGGCCCCGGCATTGTGAACACCATAATGCGCCTGCCCGACTACCCGCTGAACGTGTATATACTCGAAACCGACCTCAACAACCAGTATAACCGCGTTGAGACCACAATAAGCAATGGCCACGTGGGCACCACCGAGCTGCTGACCAACGCCTTCAAGCGCAACCGCACAGCCACCAAGCGTCCGCTGGCAGCCTGCAACGCCAACTTCTGGTGTGTGACGGGCCATGGTGCGCCGTTCACCTCCTACATGATGGGTTCGCCCTTCGGAGCAGTGGTGCGCAACGACAGCACCTTCCTCAACACCAACACCATCAGCGGCACCGACAAGTGGAACGGCGGCCCCAAGCGCACAGGCGCATCCGCCATCACCAAGGACAAGAAGCTGTATTTCGGACACCTCACGTGGGCCGGCGTGGTGAAGTCGCCCAAGCTGAGCTTGGATCTCGACATAGCCACAGTGAACCGCCGCGCGCTCACCAACCAAATGGTGCTGTGGAACGGCGCATACACCAAGACCCGCGAGTTTGAAAACGACTGGACCGCCTACAACGAGAAGGGCAACAATGAGTCGGACAACTACTATCTGGCTCTGAAGCCAGGCAGCTCGTGGCAGGTGAACCAGGATATGACCTTCATCATCAAAAAAATAGTGAAGGGCGCCGACCGCCAGAAGCTGGGCGACTATGACGCATGCCTCACTCCCACCGGCACATTCAAGACCTACATGGCACCGCTGGCCGAGGGCGACGAAATAGTGATTTCGCAAGGCTGGACCACAGCCGACGGCAAAGCCGAGAAGCCGCTGATTGAAAACATGGTGGAGGGCAACGCCACTCTGATGATGAACGGCGAGCTCACCCAACGCAACTACGACGAAACCTACAACTCGCAAGTGTATTCGCGCACTGCCTATGGCGCAAGCGCCGACGGCAAGCACCTCTACATGATAGTGATCGACAACTCGGTGAGCAAACTCTATGGCCGCTCGGCCGGCTGCCCCACCGCAGTGATGTGCCAGATTCTGAAGAGCGTGTGTCCCGACGTGAGCACCGTGGTCAACTATGACGCCGGCGGCTCGGCCGAGATGATGGTTGACGGCAAAATAATCAACACCACCACCGAGGGCAATCCGCGCGCCGTGGCCTGCGGCTGGATGCTCGAGACCGTGGCTCCCGAAGACAACGAGATTGCCTCCATCGCCTTCGACGACTTCCGCATCAGCATGCCCGTGTACTCATCGTTCACACCCAAGGTGCTGGGATACAACAAATATGGCGACCTGGTAAGCACCGACGTGCAGGGCTTCAGCCTGAGCACCGACGCCACAGTGGGCCAGACCGAGGGCCAGACCGTGATTGCCGGCGGCAACATCACCACTGGCACACTCACCGCCAACTACAATGGCATGAAGGCCACCGTGAGCGTCAACACCATGGCAGCGCAGCCCTCAATAGCTGTGAAGCCCATCTTGGTTGACAACCGCCACATCGACATGCCCGTGAACGCCACCGTGGGCAACCGCACCTACTCCTACGACCCCTCTCGCCTTGGCTGGACGGTCGACAACAAGGAGGTGGCAACCATCGAAAACGGCAAGCTGCACGGCGTGGCCAACGGCCAGACACGCATCGAGTGCCAGATTGGCGACATGACCGACGTTGACACCGTGACGGTGGAAATCAGCGATACCCCCTACAAATATGCCGAGTGGACCGGCTGGACAACCAAGGGCTCGGGCGCCAAAAACATCACCCTCGACGAAAACGGCTTGGTGAAATTCACCTACGCTTCGGCACGCGCTCCCTACCTCACTCTGCAAAAGCCCACCACATTCTACAGCCTGCCCGACACCGTGGCGCTGCAGTTTGAAAGCTCGATAGCACTCGACTACCTGCAAATTGACGTGCGCAACAGCCTGTTCACTTCGCAGAACTACATGAAGTATACCAACGACGACAAGGGCTTCGAAGCCGGCAAGACCTACACCGTGAAGGTTAACCTCGAGAAGATGGGCGGCATCAACAATCTGGCCACCTACCCCCTCACCCTGCGCGAAATCAAGTTTACTCCCAACAAGAGCGCAGCCAAGGGCGAGCAGACCCTTAACCTCAAGGCTCTCTACTGCCACTACAATCTGGAGGCTACCGGTGTCGACGCCGCAGTGGCCGAAGCAGCACGCCCGTCGGTGGCTGTGACAGGCAGCATGATTCACGTGAACGGCGCCAGCAGCGTGGCCATATACAACGTGGCCGGCGCACTGGTGAGCACCGACAGCAACGCTTCGGTGGCCCCCGGCATCTATGTGGTGGTGGCCAACGGCTACGCCATCAAAGTGCTCGTGAAGTAAACCCGCATAGCACTATCGCATAAGCAGCGCCCCGCAACTCAATGAGTTGCGGGGCGCTGTGCATTTACCGTTATCCGCCGGCAAGCGGCTAATCAGGCTCAACAATCCAGCCGTCTATGCTGCGCTGGTCGTCAGAAAAATTCACCGCCACCTTGTATTTCTTGCGATGGTCGGCCGCAAACGCACTGGTGTAGCGCTTTCTGTCGATTTGCCTCATGGCCGCAGAAGCGTCATGTCCGTGCTTAAGTTCAAACACATATATGCTGCTGTGCGTATACAGCACCAAGTCGATGCGCCCGTTGGCTGTGGCATGCTCGGCATCGACGTGGGCACCCACCATGGTGAAAATGGTGTAGAGCACAGCCTGATAGTGCCGCTCGTTGCGGTTTACCAGCGTGTAGGGGAACGCGTCGTAGAACCGCTTCAAATCGTGCATGAAAGCGTCCATATCGTCGCCAATCAGCAGATTGTGCACAAACGAGAAATACAGTGCGTCGCGGTTGCCAATGCCATCGGGGTCGAAATAGCGAAAAAGGCTGTTGGAAAACCCGTTTTTAACCTCTGCGTTTGGCCAGCCGAGGGTGTACTTCCCAAGCACGGGGTCGTATGACTTTATGGTGAGGTAGCCGCTTTGGTACAGCACCGGCACCGGGTCGGAGATGCGGTCGGTGGGAGTGTCAAAGCGGTCTTCGGTGGCCTCAACATTGTCGAGTTGCAGCATGTCGAGCCCCTTTCCGTGCAGCAGTTCGATTAAGAATGTGGGAGTGCCCGAGGCAAACCAATAGTTCTTTATTTGCCCGTCCATAAACGAGTTGAGCAGGCTATATGGGTTATACACGTCTTGGCAGCCGGGGCTGAAGTGGTAGCCGTCGTAATTCAGCTTTAGCCGTGCCACGGCGTCGTCGCGCGAAATGCCGAGCGTGCTGGCTATGTGGCCAACGCCTTCGGCAAACTGCTCTTTAAGTTCATCTTCTGTGATGCCGCAAACGCAGGCAAACTCATCGCTCATGCTCACATTCTTAATGCTGTTGAGCTCGCTGAATATGCTCATCTGGCTGAATTTTGAAATGCCGGTGATGAACACAAACCTCAGCAGCTGCTCCTTGCTCTTGAGCGGGCTGAAGAGGTCGCGCACAATGCCGCGAATCTCATTCTGGCTTTGTGGCGACGACAGCGAGTCGAGCATGGGGGCGTCATATTCGTCAACAAGCACCACCACTTTTTGCTGCGACTGGCGGCTGGCGGCATCGATTATCCGGCTAAGTCTCAACCCGTAGGCCGTGGGCGAAACCGCCTCAATGCCATATGTGGCTTCAAGTTCCGACAGAATTCCACCAACGTTGCTGTGCACGGCCGCCACATCGCTGTATCGTCCTATGCTTAAATCAATATGCACCACGGGATATTTCACCCAGTCTTTTTCAAGCCCTTCCATCTTGAGTCCGGCAAAAAGGCTGCGGCGCCCCTCAAAGTAGGCTTGCAGTGTGGTCACAAGCAGCGACTTTCCAAACCGCCTGGGGCGGCTGAGGAAGCAATACTTAGCATAATTCGCCAATTTGAAGGCCAAATCAGTCTTATCGGCATAGGCATATCCGCCCTGAATTATCTCAGAGAACGTCTGTATGCCTATAGGATATTTTGGTGTAGCCATATACGTTGTGCAGTGTTGATGATATGCGCAAAAATAATGTTTTTTTCTCATTTGTGCGCATTTGGCGGCGACATTTGCTTAAAAGAGTGCTTGTGTCAGTTGACGGCCACGGTGGCGGTGGTGTAGGAGTTTTTGCAGCGAATGTACAGGGTGTGGCGGCCTGGGGCGGCTTCGGGCTGCATGGTGAGGCGCAGGGTGGTGGAGTTGCGCGTGGAGCCGGCCACCTCAACGCTTATGGCCTGGCGCGACTCGGCGGCCACTTCGGCCTCGCAGTTCTTGTGGCGCACCACGGCCAGCGTGCTCTGCTCGCCTGCCGAGGCATTGATGGTGGCGATGGTGCTGCCCCACTCGGGCAACGACATGGTGCGGGGCGCATATTGCGCATAGTTGACCACAGCGCCCACATTGGTCTTGCCGTCTTTTATCCACGAGTCGACCCACATGCGGCGGTAGGTGGAGTTGATGGCGATGCCCACGCAGCCCGACGGAAAGCGGTGCACGCTTTCGCGGCTCATCAGCAGGTAGCCCTCATCGGTCTGCACCGCGGCCTGGTTGGTGAGCGTGGTGATGTCGGGGTCGGCCTCCTCCACATGGCCCAAGTCGAGCACCTGGCCGTAGTCGCAAATGTAGTTTTCGGCCGTGGTGAAGTTGTGGTTGCGGTCGATATACACATCGGTGGTGCCAAGCAGCGTGCGGCCGTGGTCCTCGTCCATCATGTTCTGCGTGGCCATGTCGTAGGGCAGGCTGAAGGGGTCTTCATCGTTGCACGAGCACAGCAGGACCGCGCACATTGCCGCGGCGGCCAGCAGGGTATGCTTGAAGTTGAGTGTCATGAGTGTAGTCAAGTTGCTTTATGAGTTATTGTTGTGCAAAATTAGCAAGAGATGCCGCCTGCGGCAAAACCAAGGCCGAAAATGTAGCACTGTTGCGGTGATTACGAACACACAAATGGCCTCCCGGGCAGGGCACACGGCAGTGCGGCCACCCCGGCGGCAATCACCGTCGGGGCAGCCAGGCGCGCAGTGCAGGCCGCAGCGGCGCTGCTAAAAATTGTAGCGCAGGCCGGCGGTGGTCACCGACTGGTTGTAGTCGCTCACTATCTGGTAGCGCCATTCGGTGAAGAATGTGAAGTGGTCGGCAATGGTGTATTCGGCGCCGCAGCCCACATTGGCGCCGCAGTGGTCCGACTTCACCTTGTTGTCCACCAATCCATCGGGGTAGCTGTAGTCCCAGTGCTGATAGGTGAATCCAACATAGGGGTAGATGTTGAAGCCGGCATAGGTGTGAATCACATACTGGGCGTTGATGTTGACGTTGGAAGTGCTGAAGCGGTCGTTCTTGAAGAAGTATACAAACTCGGGGGCCACGCGCACGTTGGGCAGCACCTCGAGCTGATAGTGAAGGCCGAGTCCGGCCTGATTGCACTTTGAGGCGTAGTTGAAGCTGGCGCCCACCGACATGTCGCCCACGGCGGCCGACGCTGTCGTGGCGCACATTGCAGCCATGGCGGCAAGCAGCAGATGTTTAGCTGATTTCATTGTAGTATCCTATTTTTTGATAGTAATAATGTAGTTATATTATCGCGACAAAAGGCTGCCCGCCGGCTCGCATGCGGCCTGGGGCAGCCCATTTTTTATTGAAAAGAAATTCTCTCTTTTTAGTGGCCCGGACGCTTAGAAGCGGAACTTGAGGCCGAGCGAGGTTACCGACTGGCTGAAGTCGCTCACCAGCTGGCCGCGCTCCTCAAGGAAGAAGCCCACGTTGCTGGCCAGACGCACCTCAAGGCCTGCGCCAAGGTTCACGCCAAAGCGGTTTTCCGAGTGGTCGAAGTCGTCGCTCCAATTGCTGTACGATAGGCCGGCCAGAGGATAGAAGTCAACCTTAGGGGCAAGGCGCACAACATAGTGGAAGTTGCAGTTGATGTCGAACGTCTCCACGCCCTTGTTTTTGAAGAAGTAGATGAACTCCGGCTCGATGCGGAAGTTGCGGGTGATGCCGGCCTGCAGCTTTGCGCCAATACCAGCCTGATCGAATTTTGTACCATAGTTGAAACCGATGCCAAAGGCCAGGTTGCTCGACTTGGCCTGGGCGCCCAGTACTGCCATGAGGCAGATAGCGGCTGCTAAGATAATCTTTTTCATAATCGCGTTTTTTTAGATGTTAATAAAATTTTAATGTAATAGAAAAGTATGTTCGGATAATTTCCCTTTGTCATTCATCATTGCCGCCGGCCTCTGCCGTTGGCGGCTGTGCGGGCATGTTCTCGTCGCGCTCTTGCGGCTTGAACTTTTGCAGGCGCACCTTCATCTCGTCAAATCCCTGGCCGTAGATGCCGTTGACGTTGGCCTGCGAAATGAGGGCGTCGTTGTCGATGGCCTTGATTATGCGGAACACCGTCACGCTCTCAAACTTGCGGCACATCACCAGCAGAATCTTCACGTCGCGCTTGGTATACCAGCCCGTGCCGTGCAGCAGGGTGCAGCCGCGGTGGGCCTCATTGTTGATGGCGTTGGCTATGTCTTCCCATTTTTGGCTGAATATGAGAAACTGCACCGCCTGGCGGTTGGAGTTGATCACGAGGTCGGCCACAAACGAGTTGATAATCATAAATATAAGGCCATACACGATTTTGTCAATGCTGTGGAATATGAAGTAGCTCGACGAGATTATCACAAGGTCCATATACAGCATCATGCGGCCAAACGACACGTTGGTATACTTGGTGACCATGGCCGCCACAATGTCGGTGCCGGCCGAACTGCCGTTGTGTACAAACACGGTGCCTATGCCCACGCCGCAGAAGCAGGCGCCTATTATCACATTCATAAACGGCTCGTGGGCCACAATGGGCGCATGCGACAGCGGCGTGAACACGTCGATGAGCAGGGCCGCGGCCGTGGCGCCGAAAATGGTGCGTATCACAAACTGGCGCCCCACCGTGCGGTAGGCAATGGCCAGCAGCAGCATGTTGATGGCGTAGAACGTGAGCGACACCGGCCAGCCGAGGCCGAACAGCAGCAGCGACGATATGCCCGTCACACCTCCCGTCACCACCTTTTCGGGCAGAATAAAGGCGCAAAAGCCAAATGCGTATGAGGCCAGGCCCACGACTATTATCACATAGTCCTTGAATCCTTTCAGCAGTCGTTTAATGTCAGTTGCCATTGCTCAGTGCCGTTTTTAGTTTCTTGAATGCGCTAAATTAGGGAATAGTTTCGATTTTTCGTACTTTTTCAAAACATAAATCACAAAAAAAATGCTAAAAGGCCCGTTGGCGGGGCTATTTTGCCTATCTTTACCCCCCGAAAGGCGGCCAAAGCCCCCCCTTTTTTGCAACGAATCAAAAAAAACTGAAGAAACGATTATGATAGCAACGTTACTTATCTCGGCCTTGGCGGTGGGCATCACCGCATGGCTGCTGCCCGGTGTGGGCATCGACTCGTGGTTGTGGACTATTGTGATAGCCGTGGTGCTGGGCGTGATCAACACTGTGGTGAAGCCGGTGGTGAAGCTGCTGGCGCTGCCCGTCAACCTGATTACGCTGGGCCTGTTCTCGTTTGTGATCAACGCGCTGATGATTGAGCTGTGCGCCGCCGTGGTGCCGGCCTTTCACGTGAGCAGCTTCATGTGGGCCATGGCCTACAGCGTGGTGCTGGCCATTGTCACTTGGCTGCTGGGCATCATATTCGACCGTTAGCCGGCCGGCTGACACGCAGTTGAAAGAGCGCAGTCTGGGCACCTCTGTTGTGGCGTGTCCAGACCGCGCTCTTTACCGTGCCTTTGGCACTGTTAATGCGACTTAAACTTTAGCGCGTTGCGCTGCGCGCTTTCGATGCGGCGGTTGCGCCAGCAGTGGCGGCACAGCGCCACATACTTGTCGTCGCCGCCAATTTCCACCTGGTTGCCGTCGGTCACTATGTTGCCGTGGCCGTCGATGCGGGCGTTCACAATGGTCTTGCGGCCGCAGGTGCATGTGCTCTTTATCTCGTCGATGGTGTCGGCCAGCTCAAACAGCCGGCGCGAGCCTTCAAACAGATGGGTCCTGAAGTCGGTGCGCAGGCCGTAGCACACCACATTCACGCCATAGTCGTCCACTATGCGCGCCAGCTGGTCGACCTGCTCGGCGCTTAGGAACTGCGCCTCGTCAATCAGTATCCAGTCCTTCACCTGCAGGCTGTCGTCAAACAGCTTTTTCAGGTCGTCGTAGAGGTTGGTCTCGGGATAAATCCACTTGCAGGTGCGCTCAATGCCTATGCGCGAGCGAATCACGCTGTCCTTCTCGCGATTGTCGATGATTGGCTTCATGCACAGGTATTGCATTCCGCGCTCCTCAAAGTTGTAGGCCTGCGTCAGCAGCAGGGCCGTCTTGGCCGAGCCCATGGTGCCGTATCTGAAATATAGTTTTCCCGAACCGTTCATGTCAGAGAGTATTTTAATGCATGTATTTTAGTTGTAGTTAGTGCATAGGCACAAAAAATTGCGGCCGCAGCCACAGCGCATAGTGCGTGGCACAACCGCAAGCAAAGTTATTATTTTTTTGGCCAACGCGCGGCATGGTGGGGCAGAAAGTTATTAACAACCTTCGGCGCCTCCGCGGGCCGTCACCACCAGCAGGCCACCTTCACGCAAATCTTCTTGATGCGCCCGCCCTCGGGGCCAATGATGGGCGCGTGGGCGTCATGGGGCATCATCACAGCAAAGTCGCCCGGCTGCAGAGTCACGTAGGCCAGCGGGCGGTCGGTGTAGAATGCAATGTCGCGCGCGGGGTCGTAGGCCTCGTCCACGCCGCGCAGCATGCAGCTGGGCAGGTAGCCTATCACCTCGGGGCGGTCCACGGGCACGTGGATGTCGATGAACCGCCGGTGTACCTCCAGCCTCTGCGCGTCGCGGCTCTTCATGAGCGGCATCTCCACATTCGCCCAAATCACATCGGGCTCAAGCACCGCCCGGCCCAAGTCGAGGGCGGCGTAGCGGGCCTTGATCCATTCAAGGGCCTTGGCCAGCCGCGGATGCAGACGGCCGGCCTCGCTTATATCACTGAAATTTCCTATTATCATAGCGCGGATGGAGCGGTTTAGCGGTCGCTCATGCCGTTTTCGGGCCACAATTGCTTTGAAAACGCCTCGGCGGCCTTGCAGTGGAACTCAATGCCGCGGAACTTCTCCATCACCCCGTGCCAGCCATCAATGATGTCGGGCATGCCCTGACTCACGTGGCACATGCACGCCTCGTGCTTCTTGGCCACCACCGAGTCGATGTTCACATAGTCGGTGGGGATGAAGTTTTGCGACTGCAGCCCCGACATGGCCTCGGCATAATAGAGGTCGAAACTGTGGTCGAGCTGACGCCAGGCGTCATACACCAGCAGCGAAGTGGCGCGGTGGTCGCGGTGTGCGTCGATGGGCCAGTGGGTGAACACCACATCGGGCTTCTCGCGCTCGATCACCGCCTTCATCTGCGCATAGCGTGCGCGGTTCACCTCAGTGTCGCCGTCCACCTGATCCATGAAAATGTGCCTTATGCCCATCACGCGGCAGGCGTCCTCGCTCTCCTTGTGGCGGATGGCGGCCGCCTCGTCGTGGCTTTTGCCGGCAATGCCAGCCTCACCGCCAGTGAGATACACACTCACCACCTCGCAGCCCTGCTCCTTAAGCACCAGCATAGTGCCGCCGGCAATCGTCTCAGGATCGTCGGGATGAGCGCCCACCACCAGCGCCTTCTTGTAGTGAGCCTGCGCAATGCGCTGCGCCCGCGCCGGCATGGCAACCCCTGCGGCAAGCACAGCCGCCAGCGCAAGAGCCATAAAAGAATGATTTGCTTTCATCAAAAAATATCCTTATTAAAAACAATAATACAACAAAACTGTCACTGCAATATTAGCAATTTTCCCCGACCTACACAACCCCCACCCCCACTCCGCCTACTGCTATTTTTTGGTGCTGCCTTGGATGGCGGCGGAGAAAGTTTCCTTTTCAGAAGGAAATATTTGCGGAAAGTTTCCTTTTTAGAAGGAAATTTCTTAATTTTGCAAACGAACACAACCAAACACTTACTGACATGGAACTGCGCAGTATATTTCAATCAATAATAGCTCTGCATCAGGAGGAAATCCCTTTGGACCTCAAAGAAAGAGAGCTTGAGTTGCCCATAGACAGGGGCAACATAGTAACTGTGACCGGAATACGCCGTTGCGGCAAGTCGTCGCTGCTCGGCCTTACCATCAACAGACTTCTGCAAAGCGGCGTCAGCCGCGAACAAATAGTGTACATCGGGTTTGACGATGAGCGATTTGAACAAATGCAGGCCTCTGACTTCGACGAGATTCTTCAAGCCTACCGTGAAATGTATCCGTCACGGCCACTAAAAGACGTATATATGTTTTTTGACGAGATTCAGTTGGTTGACGGCTGGGAGCTGTTTGTGCTAAGGGTGTTTAAAAGCTACTGCAAGCACATCTACATCACCGGCAGCACGGCCAAGATGTTGTCGGGCGAAATGTCGTCGGCTCTGCGCGGGTGGCCTGACGAATACCGCGAATATTCTCTGAGTTTCAAAGAATATCTTGAGTTCAAGTCGGTCAAGGCCAACAAATTCACCGAAGACGGGGCGGCCATACTGGCAAGCGAGTTCCGGAAATACTGCGCCGAGGGCGGATTTCCGCAGGTGGTGCTCACCGAGACGGAAACGGAAAAGACTAAAATTCTCCAAGCCTACTTCAACACTATGCTGTTTCGCGACATGATAGAGCATTACCACATCACGGCCTCACCGGCGGTGGTTCGATATTTCCTGAAGCGCGTGTTGAGCAACATCACGAAACCCACCAGTGTGAACAACATATATAACGAGCTGAAATCGCAGGGCATAAGGGTGTCGAAAGACTCTTTGTATATGTGGCTGGAATATGCATGCAGCATATTCATGCTGCGCAAAGTGCCCAAATACACACAGTCGATAGTGAAGCAAAGCCTTTCTCCAGCCAAATACTACATTGCCGACTTTGCCTTGCGGAATTCAATTCTGCTGCCTCAAAGCGGCGATGAGGGCAAAGCGCTGGAAAACATTGTGTATATGCAGCTTGAGCGCGGATTGAGTGAAAGCGACCAGATAGCATATTTCAAGGAAAATGTGGAATGCGACTTTGTGGTGAGGAGAGGCGAACAAGTGAGCCTGTTGATACAGGTGTGCTGGGAACTTAATGATGCAAACACTCCGCGCGAAACGGGCGGACTTGTTGCCGCATCGCGCTTCACCGGATGCCAAAGCTGCAAAATTGTGACCTATAATCAGCAATACACCTTGCAGACCGAAGGACTGATCATCGAGGTGGTGCCGGCATGGAAATCGATGCTTTAGCATCAACACCAGCCCACATCATGGTGGGGTGAGGTGGCCGGTGGGGGTGATGCGGGGGCGGCAGGGAGGGGCGATGTCGGCGGCGGTGAGGGCGGCTATCTCGCGGGCGGCGCGGTGCTGGGGGTCGAGGCGCGGCCCTGTGCCCCACTCTTGCCGCATGGAGTGTATGCGGCCGCTCACCAGGCGGCCGGTGGCGCGGCTGATGGTGGCGGTGAGCAGCGGCGCCAATCCGCACTTGCCAGCCACGCTGATGCCGCACGGGGTGCAGAAGTTGCCCAGACTGTAGGCGATGAGGTGGCCGCGATACACCTCGATGGCGCGCACCACGTGAGGCCCGTGGCCATACACCACGTCGGCGCCGCAGTCGACGCACAGCCGTGCAAACTGCCTCACGTTGCCGCGGTTGTCGCCCAGGTAGCGCTCGGTGCCGTGCGGCAGGCGTCGGTAGTCAAGGCCTTCGCCGCCGCCGTGAAAGCTCACTATCACCACGTCGGCCTGCTGGCGCAGCCGGCGCACTATGCGGCTGACGCGGGCGGTGTCGGTGGTGAGCAGTGTGCCCCAGTTGTGGCCGAAGGCGGCAAAGCCGTAGGTGACGCCGCCTATGCGCTTCACGGCCATCTCGTCGCCGCTGGTGCCGGCGTGGCCTATGCCGTGGGCGTCGAGCGCGCGGCGCGTTGAGGCCACGCCTGGGGCAAGGAAGTCGAGCGCGTGGTTGTTGGCCATGCTCATGAAGTCGTAGCCCGCCTCGGCCTCGAGGCGCGCCATGCGCGAGGGGGTGAGGAAGTGGTAGCTGAACTTTGACTGGGGCTTGGGGCGCGGCTTGAGGCCGTCGCCCAGCACGCCCTCCTGGTTGCCGCACGCCACATCGGCCGCGCACAGCAGGGGGGCAGCGTCGGCAAACAGGCGGCGGCCGCCGTCGGGCGGCATCTTGCGCTCAGGATACTCAGTGCCAAGCATCACGTCGCCCGTCATGGCAATGGTCACGGTGGAGTCGGGCCCGGCAGCGGCGGCTGCCACGCTGTCGGCACTTGTGGCAGCGTCGGCGGCTGCGGTGCCTGCCGGATGCGAGCAGGCGGCTATGCACAGCACGCCCAGCAGCATGGTGAGCAATGGGACGCGCATCATTGGCCCGAACCGCTATTGTCGGCGCCGGCAAACGGCGCCACGGTGAAGCCCTGGCCGCGCAGCAGGGCTAAAAGTCCCTTGGACCCCGGCAGATGGCCCGCGCCCACACACACCAGCACCGGCCCGCGAGCCATGGCGGCGGGCAGCACGGCGGCCCAGCGGGTGTTGCGGTCGTAGATGAGGCGCTGCGCCTCACGGCTGTCGCCGGCAAGTTCCTCGTCTTCCACCAGCTGCTGTAGGCGGTAGAGGTCTTGCCGCTCGTAGGCGCTGCAGATTTCGGCCGACATGGCGCCGTAGGTGCTGTCGCGCTTGCACATCTCCAGCAGGTCGCTGGCCTGGGTGGTGAGCGGCGCGCCCAGCAGCAGGCCAATCTGGAAGTCGATGCCCTCGAGGCCGTGCACAGCCTTGCCTGCGGCGCGTGCGCGGCGCTGCACCACGGCGTCGATTTGCTGCGAGGGGTCCCAATTGCCCATGTTGGCGGCATCGCGCAGCACCTGCATCTGCGTGGCTATGGCTGCGGGCTTTAGCGCGTCGAGCTGCTTAAGGCTGAGGCCCGTGAGGCCGAAATATTTGTTGAAAGTGCGCTCAACCACGGCATAGCCGTCGGCCGAGAGCAGGCGGCTGAGCGAGCTGTCGGGCGGAGCCATCATTGCCATGGCCATGCGCTGCAGCACCTGCTGGCTGGCCATGCTGTCGCAGTCCACCTCACCCCACACGGCGCCGCTTGCCGCCAAGGCGTCGGCGAAGCCGCTGATGGAGTCGAGCATTGAGGGCGGGGCCAGATGGTGGGTGCCCATGATGTAGGATGGCCGCTCAAGCCCATTGCCGCTGACGCGCCACAGCAGTTGGGCGCGGGCGGGCAGGCCCAGCAGCACTATGGCCGCAACCAAGGCGGCGATGAGTGTGTGATGTCGCATAAAAAACGAGCGTTAGTTTGTTAAAGTTTCGCCCAAATGTAATAAAAAGAGATGACACAAACGGCCTCGGGCAGCAATTAAAGCAGAAAAAATACCAATTATTGGCGATTGCGGGGGCGGCAAGGCGGCAGTAACTTTGCAATCGTAAAAAGGACAATGACACTACAGTAGTTTAAGAGACAACTGCTTCTATGCAAGATAAAAGTGAATTAGTTATTAGTTGACATTATTACGTAGCCACATTTCTAAGTTAATAGTAAGTAATCGAAAAAATCGCTGCCGGACTCCCCGATGTGAATCGCAGTCACCCGGCAGCTTTTTTTATTGCCCCTTACAGAAAACCTCCTAACCTAATATTTATATGCACATGGCCGCAAACACGCAGATTAGTCGTGTTTGATATGTTTATTTTTTTAACTTTTACCCTTATTTTTGTTACGCCATTGTTATATGGGTAATGTATTTTTGCAGACGGAAAAACAACATTAACCAATTTCACACTTAAAAAACATTTTATGAAAAAAAAATTATTATTCTTAATTTTCTTCACCATTCTTTTGGGTGCAAATGCAGGCACTATTGACAGTCAAAAGGCATTGTCATTAGTTAAGGAACTGCGTGGTGAAGCAGCGAACAAAAATGTAGATTTCTACATCGGAACGGTGAAAACCAGTTTCAATGAATGGTATTGTCCAATAGATAGTACAGAATTGAACAAACAAAAATGGCTGAATGACGGCCAAGAGAAATGGCTTGTTTTCGTTAACGAAGAGCCCAAAATGGCATGGAGCCATAAATGCACATACTATTACTTGCCGAAGTTGATTAAAGACGATAATGACGCTCCAATATTTAAAGCGAATGGTATATTACCGCCCTACGGAAGCAAATTAAAACTTATTGAGCAAAATGTGAAAAGGCCGAATATTGCCACCTATGCAAAGGCAGCAAAACAAGTTTTTGCCAAACAAAGCAACAATTCTTATGGCAAAAACATCACAGTTATCATAACAAGCGCAGGTAAGGGAGACTTCACAAAAGAACAGTATCTTGTTTGTTCAGAACTATATAAGATGTTACGGGATGTTTATGGCGTACCTAAAGAAAATTTCCGTCTATTAATAGACGACAACACCGACAGCGAACTGGATGCAGGAAACGGCACATTGCCTCATGACATAGATGGAGACGGTGTAAACGAGACGTTTATCACCCCGACCTCATCAAATTTCTACGACCAGCTGATGTCTTTTGAGGGCAAAGAGTTAGAACAGCTGTTCATTTATTATATTGGATCTAGCACACTGGTTCAAGACGAGAAAGACAGGTATGCCAGAGGACTGGTGTTTAAAGATCATGGGTCTCCGCTTGGGGCAAGCGTATTTAATTATTGCCTAAGTAGATTTAACGCAAAAAGACTAACTTGCTTTATAGCTGCGCCATACAGCAGAGATTTCTCAATTGGAAGCGACAACACTGTCAGCATATACTCATCCCAGAATTCCTATTTAGTAAGCGACACTCTGATGTCTGAAGAGCACCAATTGGATTTTTCAAATTGCTGGATAAATGGCTTTTATAGCAGGGGGAAGCAAGGGCTACAATTAGCCGATGCCAATCATGATTTTTTTGTTTCAATGAATGAAGCATTTAACTATGCATGTTCAACCTTGGAAGAGGCGTATCCCGACATACGACCGATGATTGTTTCACACCCAAGCAGCTTAGCAGACGAGTTGTCATTTTGTCCGCAGTATGACTCAGAGCCAGTGATACGCGACAGCAATGCAGACAATGGCAGCGTGCCAAGCAAGAGCGATGTGTATTGGAACAGCCCTGACATTTGGATCAGAAATCACGATGACGGACTTGAAAACAACAAAAGCGAGCATATCACAGCTGAAAATGGCGAAGCATACATCTATGCTCGCATCCATAACCTCAATAGCACAACCATAAGCAAGCCTTTCCCCTACAGCTTAAATCTGTTTTGGAACGTCAAGCAACTTAGTGGGAATGCATACACACTCTCGTGCGGAAGCAGTGACAAATATGGCGGCAAAATATGCAGCTTGGAATTTTCGGGCGCTGAAATTGAGCCCGATTCAAGCATAGTGCTTAAATATAAATGGGCACTGCCTCAGTCGTTACGGGAAAGGGCACAGGCCAATGGAGGAATACTCGATGCTGAGATAAGTGCATTTATCAGCCGTGGCACACCAAGCCAGTATGTGGCCACACCAGCCGACTTTGACGTGGAAAACAGCAGTAGGTCGGCAAAGGCCGCACTGACCGTGGTTGAGCCAGAGTTGGGCAAATATAGCACCGGGACATCGATTGCCGCTGCTGCTAAAAATGGAGTAAAAATTCCAATATATCTGTTCGGAAATGCATCGCTTGACAAGGTATGCAGTCTACATATCACGCAATACAGTTCCAATACAGACGATAACGCATTTAAGCATTTTGAAGTTTCACTCACATTAGACAAGCAGCTATACAAGTCTTGGCAAATGTGTGACGGCTTAGGGGAAAACATCACCTCATATGCCTCTGACCCCTCTAAGATCTATATCAATGGGCCAAGCAGCAACATACGCTACTTCAGGCTTCCCCAAAACGCTCTTGACTCCATAATGGTTACCATTCAAACAAACGCAGGGATTTTCTCTGCAAACACACTCGATTACACAATTAATGTGAGGCTGGTTGACACAAATGCCCACACAGTGGGCGGCACATCGTTCCGACTTTACCAAGAGGGCGACCGCCAAGTAATAGAGCCAGGCATCGATGTTATAGGCGGTGACAATGGCCAATTCACACTATCGGCCAACAACATTTCAGAGCCAGTGACATACCAGTGGTTTGACCGTGACCGCAACGTGCTTGGCACCGACAAGAGCCTTACTATACCGTTTCAGGACTTAAACAAGCAATACACCCTTAAGGTTACCGCAGAACAAGATGGCGCTGTAGCATACGCAACATTAGACAAAAATGCTGACCTGTGCGCAATAAGCGTCTCTCCAAATCCGTTTGTAAGTGAGATTAAGGTCCTGCTGCCCTCGGCTGCAACCGCTACAAGCACCCTAAGAATCTCTCCTGTTACAGGCAATGCTCCTGTGGTGGATTACAAGATTGAAAGTGGGGCCAAAACCGTCTCCGTTCCAACAGAGTCATGGCGAAGCGGGGTCTATGTGGTAAGCCTTCTTGTCAACGGACAAATAATAGACAGTAAACAGATTGTTAAACAATAACTTGCAAAAAACGAATATCAATTATGAAAGCATTAAGGACTATGATTGCGGCGGCGGCAACCGTGCTGGCCGCCTCAAGTGCGATGGCAACCACATTTGAATACAAATATACTCCTCTGGTGCGCGAAGGGGCCAAATGGGAATACCGGTGCGGCTTAGACAACGTGGGCCAGACGCCTTTCACCATTAGCATTGAGGGCGACACCACGCTGGGCGGCAAGGCCTACAAAAAGTGCTACATCGACCTGCATGAGAACCACATGGAGAACTTCACCGAAAACGACATAAAGTATTTCAACTACTACCACATAGGCACCCACACCCTGGCTGCCCTGCTGCGCGAGGAGGACAAAAAGGTGTATGCCATATATATGGGCGGATACTTCAATTTGTTTGACAACTGCTGCTTTGGCCAGCGCGCCTACGTTAAAGACGACTATGGCAACACCAAGAGAGAATGGCTGCTGTATGACTTCAACGATGTGGCAAGCGTGCTCGCCATGCCTTTCTCGCGGGTGTATGTGGAGCCCGACAGATTTGTGGGCTATACCATCACATCGACGATAAAGACCAAGATAGGCAAGTATCTGCGCAACAGCTACAGTGTGTCGGTGGGCACATTTGACAGCGCAGGCAACCTGCTTAGCAGCAAGAACATGGGCATGCGAATTATTGAGGGCATCGGCCTTGTGCAGGCCGAGAGAACTGGCGCGGATAATATATATACTGACATGCAGGGCGCCACAGTGTTTGCCCCAGTAGCGTCACACATATACATGTACGCATTGGACTTCCACGGCCTCTACTGGCCGAAGTTCCGCAGAATGAAGGAAGACGGCAAGACGGTGTATAAGGGCGCATATGACTATGGCGGCTTCTCGGACATCGACACCGACGATGCCACGGGCATAAGCGAGGTGGGCACCGACAACAAGGCGGCCGGCGGCGACTACTACAACCTGATGGGGCAAAAGGTGGATTCGACCAGCATGGCCCCGGGCATATACATTCACGGCGGGAAAAAGGTGATAGTGAACCGCTGACCCCACAGGGCCGCGGCACATGAGACTTGGCGGGAAACGGCGCGCGCATGGGCGTCGCCGATTTCCCGCCATTTTTTTGCCCGCGCGCAAATTGGTGAAAAAGTAGGTAATTTGGGCCGAGTGAGGTGAAATTGGCGGCGCGGTGTGGCTCTATTGAGAAATAATTGCTATTTTTGCAAATTGTAATCATCAAATAAATTAGGCAGTGGATACACGATACATTTTTGTGACAGGCGGTGTGGTTTCCTCACTTGGTAAGGGAATCATCTCATCGTCGATAGCCCGTCTTTTATTGTCACGCGGCTTTAACGTAACGATTCAGAAGTTTGACCCCTATATCAACATCGATCCGGGCACACTCAACCCCTATGAGCACGGCGAGTGCTATGTGACGGTGGACGGCCACGAGGCCGACCTCGACCTTGGCCACTATGAGCGGTTCACCAACATCAAGACCACGCGCGCCAACAACATCACCACCGGCCGCGTGTATCAGAGCGTGATCGACAAGGAGCGCCGCGGCGACTATCTGGGCAAGACGGTGCAAATCATCCCCCACATCACCGACGAGATTAAGCGCGACGTGAAGCTGCTGGGCAACACCGGCAAATATGACTTCGTGATTACCGAAATTGGCGGCACGGTGGGCGACATCGAGTCGCTGCCCTTCTTGGAGGCCGTGCGCCAGCTGCGCTGGGAGCTGGGCAACAAGTGCGTGTGCGTGCACCTGACCTATGTGCCCTACATACGCGCGGCCAAGGAGTTGAAGACCAAGCCCACGCAGCACTCGGTGAAGCAGCTGCAGCAGGTGGGCATCCAGCCCGACATACTGGTGCTGCGCACCGAAAAGGAGATTCCGCTGGCCATGCGCCGCAAGGTGGCCCAATTCTGCAACGTGGATGTGGACGCCGTGACGCAGAGCGTGGACCTGCCCACCATCTACGAGGTGCCGCTGATGATGCACGAGCAGAAGCTGGACAACATAATTCTGGACAAGACGGGCACCCCCTACAGCGGCGAGCCCGACCTGACGAAGTGGAACCAGTTCCTGGACCACATGCGCGCCGCCAAGGGCACGGTGAAGATTGGCCTGGTGGGCAAATATGTGTCGCTGCAAGACGCCTACAAGAGCATCGACGAGAGCCTGCTGCAGGCCTGCACCTACCACGAGCAGAAGCTCGACCTGGTGTATGTGAACAGCGAAAAGCTGACCGACGCCAACGTGGAGGAGCAGCTGAAGGACATGGACGGCGTGATAGTGGCCCCGGGCTTTGGCCAGCGTGGCTCCGAGGGCAAGTTTGTGGCGCTGAAGTGGTGCCGCGAGCACGACATGCCCACCTTCGGCATTTGCCTGGGTATGCAGTGCATGGTGATTGAGTATGCGCGCGACGTGCTGGGCATGGCCGAGGCCAACAGCACCGAGATGGACCCCAAGACCCCCTACAACGTGATTGACCTGATGGAGGAGCAGAAGAGCATCACCAACATGGGCGGCACCATGCGCCTTGGCGCATATGCCTGCCACCTGAAGGAGGGCTCGACCGTGGCCAAGGCCTACGGCAAGCTCGACATCGAGGAGCGCCACCGCCACCGCTTTGAGTTCAACGACGAGTTCCGCAAGCAGTTTGAGGACGGCGGCATGAAGTGCGTGGGCGAGAACCCCGAGACCCATCTGGTGGAAGTGGTGGAAGTTGAGGGCAAGAAGTGGTATGTGGGCACACAGTATCACCCCGAGTACAGCAGCACCGTGCTCAACCCCCATCCGCTGTTTATGAGCTTCATCGGCGCAGCCATAGCCAACCGCGACAGCCGCAAGTAGCGCGCCGGGCGAAGGCAACGCCTCACAACACAGAGAGAGAGAACAGACATAATTTCTTTAAAATAAAGACAACAGACAAAACTCAAAACACACTCACAAAAGAATGGACAAGAACACTGTGATAGGCTTGATTCTGATGTGCGCGGTGATATTCGGCTTCATGTATTTGAACGAGCCCAGCCAGGCTGAGCTGGCCGAACAGCGCCGTCAGGACTCCATAGCCAAGGTTGAGCAGGCCGAACGGCAGCAGCACGCCGCCACGGCATCGGCCACCGACACCCTCAGCTCCGACGACTTGGCGCAGCTGAAGGAAGCCATGCGCAAGCTTGGCCCCATCGATGGCAGCGGTGTGAAGCTGAGTCTGGGCCAGGGCGACATGGTGCAGGGCACCGTGGCCGCCGGCGGCAAGACCATTGACTTCAACGAGCTGCTGGGCACCGACGCCACCGACGCCAAGGCACACAATCTGGCCGTGGCCGCCGTTAAGGCCGAGATCGACAAGTTTGCCAAAAACGGCTCGTTTGCCTCGTGCCTCACCGGCACCGAGCAGATAGTGAAGATGAAAAACGACGTGCTCGAGATTGAGCTGTCGACCAAGGGCGGCGTGGTGTCGCGCGCCACACTGCTCGACTACAAAGCCTACAACGCCCCCCACGTGGAGGTGTTCACCCCGGGCGACAACACCTACAGCTTCATACTCAACGGCAACTCGCAACGCTTCGACACCCGCAACTTCTACTTCACTCCGCGCCAGCTCAACGACAGCACGGTGGAGATGGACCTGAACCTGGCGGGCGGCGCCGTGTGGGGCCTGCGCTACACGCTGCTCAAGGGCAGCTACATGGTGCGCATGGAGGTGGTGCAGCGCGGCATGGCGCAGGTGATACCCACCAACATCCCCAACATGGACCTTGCATGGCACCAGAAGATGAGCCGCCACGAAGAGGGCAAGATGTTTGAGGAGCGCAACAGCGGCATCTACTTCAAGTATGCCGGCCAGGACGGCTCGGTGGAAAACCTGAAGGAGAGCGGCGACGACGAGAAGACGACGCAAGACCAGCTGAAGTGGATATCGACCAAAAACCAGTTTTTCTCGGCAGTGCTGATTGCCGACCACAACTTCACCGGCGCCAAGCTCGAGAGCCGCGAGATAAAGAAGGACTCGCCCGACTACGACCGCTACCTGAAGGTGATGGACATCACCACCTCAGTGCAATACAGCTCGAGCAACCCCAACCCGGCCTCGTTCTACTTCTACTTCGGCCCCAACAAATACAAGCTGCTGTCGGAGTATGACAAGTATTCGCCCAATGAAGACCTCAAGCTCACCAACCTGATTCCGCTGGGCTGGAAGTGGCTGCGCTGGATCAACACCGGCATCATCATACCCGTGTTCAACTGGCTGGGCAAGTACATCAGCAACTACGGCATCATCATACTCATACTCACGCTGCTGCTCAAGCTTGTGCTGTCGCCGCTCACCTACAAGAGCTACATTTCGCAAGCCAAGATGCGCGTGCTTGCGCCCGACATCAAGGCCATCAACGACAAGTATCCGGGCCAGGACAACGCCATGAAGCGCCAGCAAAAGACGATGGAGCTCTACAGCCAGGCCGGCGCCAGCCCCTTCGGCGGCTGCCTGCCCATGCTGCTGCAGATGCCTATCCTGATTGCCATGTTCTGGTTCTTCCCGTCGTGCATCGAGCTGCGCGGCGAGTCGTTCCTGTGGGCCAAAGACCTCTCGGCGCCCGACGCCATTTGGTCGTGGACCACTCAGATTCCGTTCATCACCAGCTACTTTGGCAACCACATCAGCCTGTTCTGCATGCTCATGACGGTCACCAACATCGCCTACACCTACCTCACCATGCAGTCGCAGCAGCAGTCGCAGCAAATGCCCGGCATGAAGTGGATGATGTATTTGATGCCGCTCATGTTCCTGGTGTTCTTCAACAACTATGCTTCGGGCCTGAGCTACTACTACTTCATTTCACTGCTCATCACCATTGCGCAGACCTATAGCAGCCGTCTGCTCGTGAGCGAGGAGAAGGTGCGCGCCAAGATGGCCGAAAACGCCAAGAAGCCCAAAAAGAAGAGCGGCTTCATGGCGCGCCTCGAAGAGGCACAGCGCCAGCAGCAGGCAGCCCTGCGCGAGCAGGAGAAGCGCAACAAGAAGAAGCGCAAATAACGCATAGCCGACAGCATCCACGCTAATATATATGGTCAGCCCCGCGGCAAGAGCCACTGTTGCTCTTGCCGCGGGGCTGACGCTTTATTGCTGCGACATGTGCAAATGTGTGGATTATGGCCATAGCGCAGATGATTTTACGCACGAATTGTTGAAATATCGTGACAGAAGCATTACCTTTGCCCCGATTTTTGGAGTATGACAACACGACACATACACACATATATATTACAACTGAATATTGGACCTATTATGAAATCAAGCAAACTCATCATGGCCGCATCGGTTGCTCTCTGCGCAGCCGGAGCAATGGCCCAGGGCGGTGAATTCAACGCCACAGTGCTCACTTCGAGCAAGCAAGACACACTGCAATTCTGCAAGACACCCATCACCGACAGCGTGGGCAACATTGCCTACCAGCGCGTGCAAAGCAAGGTGCTGACCCACACGTTCCAGACGTTCCGCAACCAGTATGTGCTCACAGCCGGCGATTTCGAGGGCAAGCTGCCCGCAGGCGCCAAGGTGACCGGCATCGCGCTCGACGGATACAACAACGGCGGCAAGACCACCACATTCAGCGCAGTGGGCGTGGGCATCGAGGCATGCGACACAGTGCCAGCCCTCGACCACACCAAGGGTCTTAACGAGAGCGACACCATTGCCAACATGCTCACGGGCTGGGAGCAGTGGACCATCGACGCCACCGGGCGCGCCGATTCGGCTGTGGCTGTGGTCAACGCCCCCTTCACACACAACAACCCGCTGGCCTACACCGGCAACAACCTGCTGCTCACCCTGCAACTGCAATATGAAGGCCGCAACGGCATGGACTACTGCTATCAGAAGGCCGCGGCTGTGACCGAGGTGGCCACCGTGATGCGCTCGGGCAACTTCGCGTTCAGCGGCAAGGGCGTGTGGTATAAGGAAAACAACAACTTCTGGAACAAGGGCGTGGCCGACGCCGTGGCCGAGCACATGAGCGTTGATGCCAACACAGTGCCCGCATTCAAGCTCAGCTACTACACCAACGACATGCACGTGACCGTGCGCGACAACGACGGCCGCGACCTGGAGGCAAGCCTCACCCTCATCGACGAGACTGCCGACAAGACGCTGTATAGCAACATCAGCAAGGCCAACTACACATTTGCCAACCTCGACTACACCCACTCCTACACTCTGGCAGTGAAGAGCGGCGACCAGCAGAAGCAGGTGACCGGCATCAAGTTTGGCGACACCGCAGCCGACGCCATCAACAACGACGTGTATGTGGAGCTTAAGCAGCAGGTAAGCACAGGTGTTGAGGCCAACGTGGCCGAAGCTCAGGTGGCCGGCGTGCAATATGTGAGCATGTCGGGCGCAGTGAGCAGCAAGCCGTTTGCCGGCGTTAACGTGGTGGTCACCACCTACACCGACGGCACCCGCACCGCCGCCAAAAAATTTGTGAAATAAAGCACACTTGCGCCCTGGCCACGCAGCCACCGCACAACCATAGCGACCGCCACAAGCCCGCCACAGCGCGGCTTGCGGCGGTCGTCGCTTTGTGGCAAACGATGCAAATGCAATTACTTTTTCAGTACGCTCGGCACGCTGCGCCTCTACAGACAATTATCTGATTATAAGTTATTTATATTGAAATTGGTAATTTTTTGTTTTGGTTAAAATATCCGTTTGTGTTATTCGTCTATAATAATGTAGCGCTATTACGACACTTTATTGTAACTTTATTTAAAAAACAAGAACATTGGAAAGTAAAACAAAAAATCGGGTGCTGTGCGAAATTTTGCACTACACCTCGTGGATAGGAACTTTGGCTTTATTCATTGCTTGCATTATGTGGCTTTGGAATTGGCTCGTGCCATCGATTACCGGATGGTCGAGCATCAATTATCTGCAAGCCGCCGGCTTGTTTTTAATGATGCACATAATGAGCGGCACATTAATTAGAGTAAAGCACTTGGGCTGCTGGAGCGAAGAACGTGAGGAAATGACTGATGAAGACCGAAAAAAAGCATTTTATCGCATGACGTCGAAAATGGACAATGGTTTGTTTTCAATAAAGCGCACTACAATAGTGGGTGACAGCGGTGATGACGATGATGATGACAACTACGATTTCGATGACGATGATTTCGATGACGACGAAGAGGACGACTTCGAGGATGAAGAGGAGGACGAGGATGAAGAAGATGATGATGAAAAGCACAGCCGCACATTGGTCAGCATTGAAATAGGCAGCAAGATGAAGAAGGAGTTCACCTTTGGACAAGCGGCAGAGGAAGATGGCGAAAAGTAGCATAGCCGACGCATTCAACAAATACCGGCATCAGCTATTGTCGTTTATCGGAATCCGCACATCGGGTGTTGATGCCGAAGATGTGCTGCAAGATGTGTTTTTACGCCTTGTGGAAACAGACAACGACAGTCCTGTAACGCAGACTGCAAGTTGGCTCTACAAGGTGGCAAGAAACAAAATCATTGACAACAGCCGCAAACACAGAGAACGCCCTATGGCATTGGCTGAAGGCAATGAAGCCAGCGACAATTTCATTCGCTGCATAGGCGAACTTATGGCGAGCGACGACTACTCACCCGAAAGGGAGCAACTTAGAAAAGCCGTATGGGCCGAGGTGGATGACGCTCTCAACGAACTTCCCCGTGAACAGCGTTATGTGTTTGAACAAACGGAGTTTGCGGGGCGGTCGTTCAAAGAGCTGTCATTGGAGACCGGCAAGCCAATCGGAACGCTGATTTCAAGAAAGCATTATGCAGTGATGTTCCTCAGAAACAGGTTGAGGGAGGTCTACAATGAGCTGGTTATGGACAGCTGATGAGCCTTCGGAGTTATATCGGCGCATTTTGGTGGCGATGGTCGCATTCCTATAGGAATGCCATTGTGGGTGCTATGCGGGAGCAGGCATTTCGCGGCGGCCAAGGCCACCGCTGCATACCTGCCTACACATATCTTATCCCTAAAGGGATAATGCCATTGCCAACACAGCAATGCCACAACGACGAATGCTTTGCGCTCAATGTATCGCATCACTGCGGCAGTACGGTTAGGCTCCGTGCCACACTGTGCGGGCTGAAAGCCCAGCGAGATTATAGCCCAGGGCAACGCCCTGGGTCTATGCATCAGCGCCACAGCGCTCTGAAAGAGCAAAAGACTTATTTCCCTCAAACCGCATTGCATAATTATAGACATAACCACATAATATGTTGATTAGTAATAAAATGCATTAGATGCAGCATTCCGAGCGCACTGAAAAAGTAATAACTCTTGTGGATTATGTGCCGAAGGCACATATCTTTCGATAGCCCCATTTCAGAGTGGCGGTGGGGCTACACCAGGTGGACGCGGCATGCCACACGGCTGTCCCAAGAAAATTTTAACATTCACCATTAAATCACTGATATTCAATG
>CAVKDU010000025.1:0-38308 GCA_963655175.1 Wujia chipingensis
TTCTAATGGCGGTCATTAGAAATAACATGAAGTTTCTTCTAATGACCGATTTGGGATAAAAGCAACGGCTCCCGCAGAACCATGTCTGCGGGAGCCGTTGTGCATATGTTTAGCCGAGGTTTACTTCATCAGCTTGGCCACTTCGGCCTCCAGGGCATCGCCCTGCAAGCCGCGCGACACTATCACACCCTTGGGATCGACAATCATTATGTGCGGTATGCCCGAGATGCCATAGAGGTCGGTGGGCTGCTCCAGCTTGCCGTTGCCTATCATCACACGCCATGGAATTTGCAGCTCGTCAATGGCCTTGTGTGTGTCGGCGGGGTCGTCCCACACGGCCACGCCCACCACGTCGAGCTTGCCGCCATACTTCTTGTAGATGTCCATGAGGGCGCCTTGAATTTCGGCGCGGCACGGGCCGCACCAGCTGGCCCAGAAGTCGACCACCGCATATCGGCCCTTGCCCACGAAGTCGCTCAGGCGGCTCTTGCTGCCGTCCTCGCAAGTAATCTCGAAGTCGGTGAACCGCTTGCCCACAGCCGTCAGCTGCTTCTGCTTGGCGTCGCTCACGGCCTTCTGCACGCGCTTCAGCTTGGCGTAGCTCTCGGGGGCCGTCTTGATGAGCGAGTCGAGCTGCTGCAGGCCAAACTCCTTGAGCATTATGTAGTAGTTAAACGCCCACGGGCCAATGCCGTTGTCCTTGTTGGCCTCGTAGGCCGAGTGGAAGCAGTCGGCCATCTTGTCGTTGATGCGCTTGCCCAGCTCGTTGGCCTCGGCCTCGGTGATTTTCTTGCTCTTGAACTGCTCGCTCACCTGGTTGAACTCGTTGTCGAAGCCGTCGAGCTGCTTGTTCAGCTCATTCAGCTTGTCGTTGAGCTCGGTGCCGGTGGCTTTGTGGTCCTTCCACATCACGGCTATGTCGCCGTCTTCCACTATCAGGCCCAGACGGCTGCCGTCCACTATCAGGCGCGCGTAGTAGCTGCCGTCCACCTTGCCGCTCAGCATGGCGCACTTGTTGGCCACGCTGGCGCTGTCGATGGTGTCGCCCGTGTCATAGTTGGTGAGGTAGGCCACCTTGCCGTTGAACGAGTCGTCGGGAAACGTGACGGCCACCTTGTATTTGCCGCCGCCGCACGATGCCAGCATCAGTGCGGACCCCATGATTGCCGATAGAATTGCTTTCTTCATAATGTAATGTGTTTTTATTGTTTAATCGAGTGGTAGAGCAGCGACTGGATGTGCGAGCGCGCGCTCACGCGGCCAAAGGCGGGATTGTCGCGCGTGGGGCTCACGCGGTTGCACAGGAATATGTATATCATGTCGTTCTTCGGATCCACCCAGAAGCAAGTGCCCGTGAAGCCCGTGTGGCCGTAGGTTTCGGGAGTGGCCTCGTCGCAGGTCGACGACCAGCTGGGGTTGGCTGTGTTGGGCTTGTCAAAGCCCAGGCCGCGGTGGCTGTTGGGGCTCTTGGATGTGGTGAACGTGTTCACCGTCTCGGCCTTGTAGAACCGCTGTCCGCCATAGGTGCCGCCGTTGAGCCACATTTGCAGCAGCTTGGCCAGGTCGTTGGCGTTAGAGAAGAGGCCCGCGTTGCCCTGCACGCCGCCCGAGAATGCCGCCAGTTCGTCGTGCACATAGCCGTGTATGTGCTGCCGGCGCAGGTAGGTGTCGACCTCGGTGTAGGCGATTTGCGACGACGGGAACTTCTCCAGCGGGCGGTAGGTGGTGTGATACGAGCCCAGCGGGGCGAAGATGTAGTTGTTCACAAAGTTGTTGAGCTGCATGTGGGTGATGTTCTGCACCGCGTTGGCCAGCAGGCAGAAGTTGAGGCAGCTGTAGAGGTAGCGCTTGGCCCCCAGCGGCTGGTGGTAGATGCGGTTCATAATGGAGTCGTATGTCACCTGTCCGCCATATATGCCCTCGGCAATGGGTATGTTGAACTTTGCGGTCTTCATCGTCGAGAGTATGTCGGTGCGCAGTCGCGCATACTTGTTGCCATAGGCGTTGGCCATCACCTTGATGGTGTTTTGCTCGGTGGGTGCCGAGGTAATCAGCTGGCCGGTGTAGGTGTTGCGGTCAAACATCATCTCCCACATGTTCAGCGAGGGCGGCATGCCCGTTTCGTGATACAGCAGGTCGCGGAATGTGATGTCCGCCTTGTTGGTGCCCTGCAGGCCGGGGATGAACTTGCTGGCCGCGTCGTCGAGTGTGAAGTCGCCGTTGTCATACGCCTTCATCACCGCGCTCAGCGTGCCCGTTGCCTTCGACACCGAGGCCAGGCCGTAGAGGGTGTTGAGCGTCACGGGAATGCCTGTGCCAAAGTCAATCTCGCCATAGGCGCGGTTGCACACCACCTTGCCGTGGCGGGCCACCAGCACCTGACAGCCGGGGAATGCGCGCTGCGCTATGCCGTAGTTGCAAATCGAGTCGATTTTGTGCAGCAGGGCGGGATCGAAGCCCACCTCCTCGGGCAGGGTGTAGCCCAGGCGGCTGGCCTTGTAGCGCACGCCGGTGCCGGCTGCAAACACGCGTCCCGATGCCTTGTCCTTCACGGGCACGGGCAGAATGCCGTCGGCGGCGTTGCCGCCAAACACCGTCTGTGCCGCATAGTCTTCGGCGGCCGAGGTGCGCTCGTAGGCCACCACCACTGCGTTCACATCGTCGCTGGCCATAAGGCTGGCATAGGCGTCGAGTTTCTGCGGATCGCTGAATATCACCACGGTGGCGTTGGGCACGCGCTTGGCTATGCTCAGCGCCAGGCTGCGGTAGGCCGCGCCGTCGTCCTTCATGGCTATTATCACGCTGTTGTATCCGCCGGCCTCTATGGCGCGCTCAATGCTGTCGCGCGAGGTGAAGTCGGCGCGGTAGTCGAGCGCTGTGGTGGCCGCATAGCTTGCGCAGCGGCGCTGGAACATCGACTTGGTGTCGTTGTCCACACCCATGGTCACCACCGCAATGCGGCGGCTGGCCAGATTGTGGATGGGCAGCAGCTGGCGGTCGTTCTTCACCACGGTGATGGTGCCTGCCGTTAGGCGTCGCGCCATCAGCGCTGCCTCGGGCGAGTTCACGTCCTCCACCACATTGTCGGTGGCCACCTGCTGCGGCTTGTCGAGCCCAAGGGCATATTTGAATCGCAATATCTTCTTGCACCGCTCGTCGATCACGCTTTGCTTCAGCGTGCCGTCGGCCACGGCTTTCTTGATGGCCTCGATTTCGGCCGGCACGTTCACCGGCATCAGCAGCACATCGTTGCCGGCCAGCAGCGCGCTCACGCACACCGAGCCGTCCACCTTGGCACCGCCCATGTTGAGGGCGTCGGTGAATATCAGGCCCTCAAAGCCCATCTTCTTCTTCAGCAGTCCGCTCACCACCTTGTCGCTCATGGTGCCCGGCATCTTGCGCTGGTCGATGGCCGGCACATAGATGTGGCCAGTGAGCATGCCCGACAGGCCCGAGTTCACATACTGGCGGAAGGGCATCAGGTCGTCGATGTTGAGCTCCTTCATGCTCTTGTCGATGGTGGGGAGCGACTTGTGCGAGTCGACGGTGGTAGAGCCGTGGCCGGGGAAGTGCTTGCCCACCGACAGCACGCCGCCGTCTTCAAGACCCTTGGCAAAGGCTATGCCGTGGCGCGCCACCACATCGGGGTTGTAGCCATAGCTGCGGTCGCCCACCACGGTGCGCGGGCGGTCGATCACGTCGAGCACCGGGGCGAAGTCAACCGTCACGCCCACGCGGCGGCACTGGCGCGCCAGCTCGCGGCCGTAGTCGTAAAACAGCTTGTCGTCGTTGATGGCGCCCAGATACAGGTTGCGTGGATACTTGGGCGCGTTTTCGAGTCGCATGCTCAGGCCCCACTCGGCGTCGAGCGTAATCATCAGCGGCACCTTGGCCATCGACTGGGCCAGATTGGTGCAGCTCACCTGCTTCTTTATCTCGCTTTCTTGGTAGATGAGTCCGCCCACCTTGTAGTCGCCCACCAGGCGGCGCACGTCGGCCTCGGTCTGCTCGTTGCCTTGCGGAAACACTGCGGCCACCATCAGCTGCGCTATGCGCTCGTCGGGAGTCATCTTGGCAAACGTGGCGTTCACCCACTGCTCCATTGCCTTCTCGTCGGCGCGGTTGAGTATGGCCGGCTTCTTAGCCTGAATGGCGCCCGTGCTCATAATCACGGCCGCCACCAGCATCAATAGGATTCGTTGAATTTGTTTCATTATACGTGTTTATGTGAATGTAATAGTGTTATTTCTTTTGCATGCGCATTTCGCCGGTGGCCTCCACCTTCTTGCCCTGCGCGGCCAGCTGCTTCATGTAGGCAATCATGTGGCGGCCATAGGGCACGCCGTCAGTGTACACGCGCTTGGCGCGGGTGAAGGGCACCATGTAGTCGCCGCCGTTGGCCAGATAGTCGATGGTGGCCATCGAATACACTTTGCTCGGGTCCACCTTCTTGCCGCCGACCTTGGCCGAGGTCACATTGCCTGCTGCGTCGTAGGTCACTCGCAGCTCGCGGCTCACGGCGTCGCCGCCGCGTCCGGCCATCACCTTGAGCCCCTCAAGCAGGTCGGCGCCGGTGATTTCAAGCACCATAAAGCGGTTGTTGAAGGGGAACATCGACCCAATCAGGCCCTCGCTCATTCCGCCCTGCGGAAAGTCTTGGCGAATGCCGCCCTTGTTCATAATGGCAAAGTCGATGTGGCGCTTGCTGAGGCCGCGCACTATGCTGGCGGCGGCGTCGCTCAGCCAGTTTTGCGCAGCCTGGCTCTGGCTGGCCATGCGGCGGGCCGAAGTCACCACGGGGGTGTTCATCAGCGAGTCCACTCCGTGGCGGTAGGGGGCGAGCCACGCCTGCATGGCAGTGTAGCGTGCCGCTGCCGCGTCGAGTGTGCTGTCGATCTTTATCTGCGAGTATTCCACCTTGCGGGTGTCGAGATCCACGTCATATCGGCCCACGTATTTTCCCGACTTGCCATTCTGCCCTATGGTGATGATGCGGCCGTCGGCGTTGGCCACCTGGGTGCGCCTGTCGCCGGGGCGCAGCAGCGTGTGCGAGTGTCCGCCTATCACCAGGTCGATGTAGTGGCTGCGCGTCACCAATATCGAGTCGTTGGGCTGGCTCGACTCGTAGGAGTCATAGCCTATGTGCGACACCACGGTCACGAAGTCCACCTTCTGCACCTGCTTCAGGTATTTCGCGGTGGCGTCGGCCACGTCGTAGGGGTCGAGGTAGCGTATGCCGTTGTAGTTGCCCTCCGAAATCATTCCCTTGGGGTTCACGTTGAGACCGATGAAGGCCATGCGCTTGTCGCCAAACGCCTTCACAATGTAGGGCTCGAAGTGGCCGGCCATGCGCGACGCACTCAGGTCGTAGTTGGTCGACAGGCGCGGCGTGAGCATGCGGTTATACAGGTAGGCCAGGCTGTCGGCCCCGTTGTCAAGCTCGTGGTTGCCCAGAATGGTCATGTCGTAGTGCAGACTGTCGAGACAGGCAAACTCCACCTTGCCGCCATACAGCGAGAAGTAGAGCGTGCCCTGCACGTCGTCGCCGGCGTCCACTGCCACCACGTTCTTGTTGTCGCGGCGCACCTGGTCGAATGCGGCGCGCCGGCGCAGAATGCCGCCCAGACCGTCGCTGGCGGGGTCAATCTGGCTGTGGGTGTCGTTGGTCGAGAGTATCACTACGTGCTCGCCGCCCGCGGCCGCAGGGGCAAGCAATGCCGTTGCCGCGCAGGCAACCATCAGTTTGCTTATTTTGCTCATATGTGTCATGAATAAAGTTTTCAGCGTTGCTATATAGCCACGAAATTACTAAAAAAAAGCGCATTACACAAGAGAAAAACGCTTTTGCGCGGCCCGCTGCCGCGGTGTGCGGGCACAAAAAAAACGGTTCCGCGCCTTCGGCAGCGCAGAACCGTCACGATAAAACGAGTATATGAAATAGATTATTGTTTGTTGATCAGTCCTTTGCCGGTCATGTCGGCGGGCTGGGGAAGATCCATGATTTGGAGTATCGACGGCGCCACATCGGCAAGGCGGCCGTTTTCAACGGTAGCCTTCTTGTTGGCGGTCACATACACAAAGGGCACGGGGTTGAGCGAGTGCGCTGTGTTGGGGGTGCCGTCGG
Organism: Wujia chipingensis; assembly: GCA_963655175.1. Taxonomy (GTDB): domain Bacteria; phylum Bacteroidota; class Bacteroidia; order Bacteroidales; family Muribaculaceae; genus Sodaliphilus. The sequence continues at coordinate 6,125 of CAVKDU010000025.1, forward strand.
CGTTGATGGCGTGGTCGGCGTTGCCGTGGTCGGCGATGATAATCACCTCGTAGTCGGCAGCCTTGGCGGCCTCCACGGTGTTGTGCACGCAGTTGTCGATGGCCACAGCGGCCTTTTCGATAGCCTCATACACGCCGGTGTGGCCCACCATGTCGCCGTTGGCATAGTTCACCACAATGAAGTCGTATTTCTTTTCGCCGATGGCAGTCACCAGTTTGTCTTTCACCTCATAGGCGCTCATCTCGGGCTTCAGGTCGTAGGTTGCCACCTTGGGCGAGGGCACCAGAATGCGGTCTTCGCCGTCGAAGGGGGCTTCGCGTCCGCCGTTGAAGAAGAATGTCACGTGGGCATACTTCTCGGTCTCGGCGATGTGCAGCTGGTGCAGACCCTTTTTCGACAGATACTCGGCCAGGGTGTCCTTCACATTCTCCTTCTTGAAAAGGATGTGCACGCCGGTGAACGATGAGTCGTAGGGGGTCATGCAGTAGAACTGCAGGTCCTTGATGGTGTGCATTCCCTGCTCGGGTATGTCGTGCTGCGTCAGGGCTATGGTCATCTCCTTGGCGCGGTCGTTGCGGTAGTTGAAGAATATCACCACGTCGCCTTCCTTGATGCGGCCGTCCACCGTGCTGTTCACGATGGGCTTGATGAACTCGTCGGTCACGCCCTCGTCATAAGACTCCTGCACGGCCTGCACCATGTTGTCGCTCTTGCGGCCCACGCCGTTCACCAGCTGGTCGTAGGCCAGCTTCACGCGGTCCCAGTTCTTGTCGCGGTCCATTGCATAGTAGCGGCCCGTGACGGTGGCCACCACGCCCGCGCTTTGGGCGCAGTGCTTCTCCACGTCGGCAATGAAGCCCTTGCCGCTTTCGGGGTCGGTGTCGCGGCCGTCCATGAAGCAGTGCAGATACACGTCCTTCAGGCCGTATTCCTTGGCGATGTCGCACAGAGCAAACAGGTGTTCAAGCGAGCTGTGCACGCCGCCGGTGCTGGTCAGGCCCATGAAGTGCATGCCCTTGCCGGTGCGCTGCGCATAGCTGAATGCCTCTACCACTTCGGGGTTTTTGAGTATCGACTTGTCGGCGATGGCGCGGTTAATCTTCACCAGATCCTGATACACCACGCGGCCGGCGCCAATGTTGAGGTGGCCCACCTCGCTGTTGCCCATCTGGCCGTCGGGCAGACCCACGTTTTCACCGCTTGCCTGAAGCTGGCTGTTGGGGTAGTTCTTGAGCAGGCTGTCCCAGTAGGGGGTGGGTGCGTTGTAGATTGCGTCACTCTTGCTGTGGTCGCCTATTCCCCAGCCGTCGAGAATCATCAGTAATGCTTTCTTTCCCATAATTCTTTCGTTTCTGTGTTTATTTTAATTTCGTTTAGTTTCGTTTGCCGAGTTGCTTTCTTTCGTAGCTACAAAGATACTCCACTCTGCTCACTGTGTCAAGCAGTAACCGAGCCAATCGTTGCCGCATTTAAGATATTTTACACTTTGTGCCGTCAGGTGGCACAACGACAAATGGGCCGCTGCCCTTGGCAGTAGCCCATATTGTGATTGCTAAAATGCGACTCTTGCAAGCCTTGCTTTTAAGCCTCCTTGTCCTTTGAGAGGATGCGGCGCTCCTTGATGCGAGCCTTCTTGCCGGTGAGGTTGCGCAGATAGTAGATGCGGGCGCGGCGCACACGGCCGTGCTTGTTGATTTCGATGCTGTCGATAAACGGCGACTCGATGGGGAAGATACGCTCCACACCGATGTTGTCGCTGATTTTGCGCACTGTGAAACGCTTCTTGTCGCCCTCGCCGCTGATTTTCAGCACTGTGCCGCGATACTTCTGGATACGCTCCTTGTTACCCTCTTTAATGCGGTAGGCCACTGTGATGGTGTCACCGGGATAGAATACGGGAAGTTCCTTCTTTGTAGCAAATGCTTGCTCAACAACTTTAATTAAGTCCATTTTGTCTCTTTTTCGTTTTTTGTTCTTTCAACATTTCTTATCGCAATATTCACAAGCCACTCGATATTTCTTGCCAGAGATTACGAAAAGCGGTGCAAATTTAGCACTTTTTCCCGACCGTGCAAAATATTTGGGCTGCTAACTGCCTAAGGCGTGCCTTTTTCTGCCCACGCTGGCCTTATATTATATGTGTGGTTATGCAAAAAATGCTTAACTTTGCGCGCAGAATACAAATTTTCTTTACAACCCGGCTATATGAATCATAAATTCACATTCCACATGCTATGGGCGGCCATGCTTGCGCTGGCGCTCACTTTTGCCTCGTGCAGCGGCGAGAAAGACGCGCAGACCCTTTTCAACGAAGACGCCAGCGGCGTGGTGGTGATCGTCAACCGCTTCTACTACGAGCTGCGCCTGGGCAACGGTGAAACGCTCTACTTCACCGGCCTCGACAACGACGGCGACATCAGCGGCCTCACCGCCGACCTCGACGAAGCCAAGCGCAACAAGGCCGAGAGCTACGGCACCGGCTTTTTCGTCGATGACAAGGGCCTCATCCTCACCAACCGCCATGTGGTGCAGCCGGTAATCGACAAGCAGCAGGTGCAGCGCGCGTGGTCGTCGATCATCGCGGCCTACAAGCAACTGTGCGAAAGCTACGCCCAGCAGCTGTCCGACCAGTTCGACCAGCTCGAAAGCCAAAAGTCGGACTGCTATGTGTATGACGAATACTCTGACTCGTATGTGGCCGACGACGAGCGCCTGGCGCAAATCCAAAGCCAGCAGGATCAGCTGAGGCAGGAATATCAGCAGGCTGGCAGCGCCTACCGCGACCTGTCGGACATCAGTGTGAACAGCGTCACCGTCAATTCGGTGTGCGAGCTGGGCATTGCCTACAACGACACTTACGCCTCGTCGGCCGACGACTTCCTTAACAACAATCCCTGCACCGTGGTGCGCCTCTCGGGCAATGAAGATGTTGACCTTGCCCTGATTCAGCTGAAGTCGCGCAGCACCCCCAGCGGCGCCCACATCTTTGCCACCGCTGCCCACCGCCACGACACGGGCCTGCTGTCGTCGCTGTTTGGCAGCGGTGGCGACGCCAAGCTCACCATCAGCCAGCCGCTGTACATGATAGGCTACAACGCCGGCCCCATTCTGGCTAACACCAAGCAGGGCATCAAGGTGCAGATGACCACCGGCAAGGTGACCCAGCTGCCCGACGGCGACCGCCTGCTCTACGACATACCCACCATGCAGGGATCCAGCGGCAGCCCGGTGATTGACTCCTATGGCAATCTTGTGGCTGTGAACTATGCCAAGCTCGTGGGTTCCGACAACTTCAACTTTGGCATTCCAGTCAACAAAATCGAGTCGTTCCTATATGATAAGCAGTAGGAATGGGGCGGCAAATTAGCCGCCCACGTCGTATAAAGAGTGTTAAAGATGTTGCACAGGGCAGCGGCATTGAATATTTTTGCAGTGCCAAAAAAAAGAAACAAGAAGTAACGTGATTGCCGCTGCGCCACATGGTGTGGCAGGTGGTTGCTATTGCACCGAAAAAGAGAGAAAAACGAGTTCTTTGTCCACACCCCTCGCACACGCCGCTGCGTGCGCAAGGAGGTGCGAAAAATAGGATACATTAAGGTCCGAGTGAGCCCCATTTTCGCAAGAAGGGCGGGGCGAGAGGGAAAGCCTTGAAACCAGGCTACAGCGCTAACTGCGGTGATTACTTAACGAAATGGTTGTGACCATTCCATGGCGATGGGAGAAGGAACCACTTTTTTTGTATAAGTCCGAAGACCTGCTTGGATTTATGTTTAACAGCTCCATTTAGCGATGGGGCAATAAATTAAATTTTTATAATCATGAAGAAACTTATGTTTCTCGCTGCTTCGCTCTTGTGTGGCGTGGCAGGGGCTTTTGCCCAAAACGCAGCGACCGAACGCAACGCTGTGTGCATCGACATGAAGTCGGGTGAGGCTAAGTATGTGGCCTTTACCGATGAGCCCGACATGTATGTGGCTCCATGGGAGACTACCACTTTTGTTGTGGACACAAAGACCAGCGGCACAGGTTTGGAGCTGAAACTTGCCCAAATCGCCAAGATCTCGGCTGTTTACCACGACTTCACTTCCACCGGCATCGACCAAATCTCTAAAGAGGTGGGCCGTGAAGTGGAGGCCGTTTACGACCTCTCGGGCCGCAAGGTGACCACCATCAATCCCGGCCAGGTCTACATTCTTAAATACACCGACGGCTCGGCCGAGAAGGTGCTGAAAAACAATTAATCAATCTCTATTTAAAGCAACAACAAAAATGAAAAAATCAATACTCACTCTCGCTGCAGTGGCTATGGCTGCAGCCGCTTCGGCACAAACTGCCTTCACTCTCACCTACGACAACGGCAAGCAATACTCATTCCCCATCGACGCCGAGATTACCCTCACCAACAACAAGGTGTGGACTCCCGACACCGTGGTGAAAACCGTGTATGTGCGCGACACCGTGTATCTTGATAACAACAAAATGAGCGTCGACGCACTCAAGAAGGCTGCCGCCTTTGCCAACTCTAAGATTGGCAAAAACACAGCCCTCTACGCTTTTGATTCCGACAAAGACTTCTCGCTCTACGCAAGCTACTATGAGGTGGCTACAAAGCAGGACACCACCGGCTGGAGCGCCGACGACAAGGCTTCGTGGGAGACAGCCCTTACTCAGTTGCGCAAGGTCAGCACCGCTTGGAACTACTACAACAAGGGCCTCGTTAATCCCCTCACCACTGGCAAATACCTCTTCCTCGGACAGGGCGGAGCCACCAACCCGTTTGCGTTCTATCTGAACTACACCACTGGCTCTTGCTACAACAAATACATCAAGGGCAATGGCAGTGGCTATGTGGCCTATGCCAAGCAGGGCGTGAGCATCAACGACACCACCGTGTTCACCAAGGCCTTTACCAAGGTTGGCGGCGTTCCGTGCTTTGCCGGTTCTGCCACCGTTGATGTTTATGTGCTCTACAATGCAGAGTCCGACTGCTACACACCCGTCTACACGAGCACAAGCGAGAATGGCATGCTCGCAGAGCAGTGGAAGGGTTCGTCGGCCAACAACTATGCAACCCTTGAAGACGCCCTCAAGAACCTTGGCCCCAACGGCGGCAACATGGCCGACCGCTACTGGGTGCCTGCCGACATTGATCTTGATGGCGCCCGCACTCAGATTGTTAGCAGCTCTAAAACTTTCCCCGACCTCTCTGCCTACACCAACGTGAAGCAAATCTTCTCGGCCGAGGACGCTGCCGCAGCTAAGCTCACAAATCCTGGTGTTACCATCAATACCGAAACCACTCCCATCTCGTTCACTAAAGACGGTGAGGCTTGTGAATTCTCGGGCATTGTGGTATTCACAGCCACCGACAGCAAGGGTAATAAGAACGTTTACTCTCTGTCGAAATCTCAGTTTGGCAGCTACACCATGTATAGCTGGCCTCTTGCTGAGTAAGGCAAAGCGATAAAAATATCAGGACTGGAGTGGGCACGGCCGCTGACGCGGCCCGCTCCGCTCCGGTCCTTTTTTCAAAATTCATTTATGCGATGAAAAAATTAGCATTATTCCTATTGTGCATCACTGGCCTCACGGCCGCCGCGCAGCAGAAGGTGATGAATGCCTCCTACCCCGGCCATTCCTACAACTTTCCTGTGTCGAGCCGGATCCGGGTGGACGGCGCAAACAAGTTTGTGGTCACCGACAGCCCGCTGGTCTACCACATGCCCATAGGTTCTGTTTTCACTTTCAGCGACGGCGTGGTTAATCCGCCCATCTGTGTGAAAGAAAACGATTGGAAGCCGGGCGTCAGCTCTCTGCAGTCAGGTTCCAACGGCATTTTCTCGCTCAACGACGGCGAGAAATTCTACTGGCGTGGCGACTCAATAGCCTTTGGCGACTATGAGCTGAAGGGCATTGTGGTCGACACGGTGAAAAATGTTAAGATGACCGACCATGCCTACCGCGCCTACAGCGACACCGTGGATGTGGTGTTCTTCAAAGTGCAGGCTGGCGAAACGGGCTGGTATTCTCTGCCCTCCAACGACTACTGCGAATACCAGGGCACAACGCATGTGGGCAAATATGCCGCGCTGGTCCTCAGCTACGTGAAGGGCGACGACGGCGAGCCCATTAACTGCATTGTGGGCGTGAGCAAGTGGTACACGCAGCTCACCGATGTTACCGGCGTTAGCGGCAAGGTGTATAAGGCCAATGGCGGCGTGCAGTATTTCGACGACCTGGAGACTGCCAAAGATGTGGTGCTCAACATGGACAACTTCACTGCCAGCCTTTGGGATGACGGAACTATCAAGTATGGCCTTTCGTCGCCTACTTGGAACTACGTTTCGGCAGGCAACACGCTCACCGAGTCGGAGCAAGCCCAGGGCAACCTGCGCAACGACCACGGCATGTATGTGCGCCCGCTTATGGGAACTGCCAAGCCTTCGCAAGAGGAACTCGACAACAAGTGGGGCTGGCGCTTTGAAACCCCCGACAGCACCAACGCCATCTGCGACTACTATTACAAGGCTACCGACACCACCGCCACCATTCAATACCCCGAGCTGAAGACGGCTGCCCAAACTAATCCCAACCAGTATGACATAAGCGAATGCAACACCTGGAAGGGTGCCACTTGCCTCTATCTGGTGCCGGGCGACGTGAACAACTTCTCGAAATACCGCAAATATGACGGCTATCTGCACGTGGTCATGGCCGACGGCACGGAATACCGCCAGCACCTCACCATCGACAAGAAGGGCGTGATCACCGCCAGCAACACCTGGGAGAAGACCAAGGGTCCGAAGACCACCTTCGGCTTCAACGCTGCCAACAGCTATGAGGACAATGGCAAGCTGCAATACTTCAACCTGCGCTTCCTGTCGAACTCTCTTAGCAGCTCGATTGCCGCCAACAAGAAGGTGACCGACTTTGCCACCGCCCACAAGGTGGAGCGCAGCCTCACCAACAAAGGCTCGTTGGCCTACGTGCCACTGCTCGACACCTACATTCCCTACTCGTTCTCAAATGTGAAGCCCGCCACAAAGGTTACATATTGCGTGTATGGAATCATGCCTAAGGAAGACGGCGTGCTCAATGGCGAAGTCAAGACCAACGGTGTGGTGTGCAGCACAGGCAAAGGCGCCGACTCTCCCCTGTATGAGAAGGCCTACAAGTTCTGGATTTTCAAGTCGGCCAATGGCCACCTTATTTGCTACGAGACCAACGAGAGCGGATACATCTCCTGCATCGAGTGGTATGAGTAAGGGTTAGGGCCTTGAGCCCCAATCCCCATATAATAAAAGCATAGCCCGGATTCACTTTCCGGGCTATGCTTTTTTTCGGTAATATCGTCGTCGTTCAGCGGCGCGGCCCTGCGGGCCTTTTGCCGCCGGGTGTGTGGATTAGAGCAGAGTCACCTCCACCTCTTTCTCGGCTTGGTCAGATTCTACGCTGATTTTACCCTCGCGGGCCAGCCAGCCTATAGCGGCAAAGATTTCTTTCTCTTTCAGCTTTGTGGCCTTGCGCAGGCCCTTCACGCTGAGTGTGCCTTGGGCATCGTTGAGCGCGTTCCACACGGCGCCTGCCCAGAGTCCAATAGTTTCTACGTTCATAAAACTCAAAAAATTTTAAACAAATAATCTAAAAAATCAGTGCAAAGTTATCCATTTATCGCTAAACCACAAAATCCCAGCCCATTTTGTTTCCGCAGAGACCCTATGCAAAGCGGCTATGGAGTCACTTCGCCAATGCGGTGCAGCTTCCATCCGTTGAACTGGATTATGATTTTGTGCAGCACCGTGCCCTGCCTCAGAGCCTCGACCCGTGGCGCCTGCGCATAGCGCCTTATTTGCTCTTCGGCCTCTTCCCATTGCTTGCGCGCCGCCTCCTCGCCTTTTCGCGGCAGCAGTTTCAACTCCAGTATGTAGCTGTGCCTTGTGTGGTAGTGAGTGAGGTCGGGCAGCAGAAAAAAGTCGCAGAACCCGTGATTCAGCTCCAGCTCGGGGGCGGTGTAGTAATAGTTGTTGAGGCTCAGGTAGGCCATGAAGAACCCTTGCAGGTTGCGCTCGGCCTCGATGCCGTCGCGCACCGCCGACACCCTCGCATAGCAGTCGGCCAGATAGGTGAGTCCCTCCTCCCATTTGCCCTCATATGCCATGTCGTAATAGTAGTCGGTGAGCTTGTTGGTGTTCACGCTTGCCTTCTCCTCAAACATGTCCTTCAGGTAGCCGTAATACTGCTTGCGCACGTTGTTGTTGGGAATGCCGAGTATCAGCTTGTCGCCGCGCGTGCCGTTTATGGTGAGCATGCCGTAGTAGAAGAGCAGGCTCGGGAAAATGTCGGGGTTAGTGATTTCGTGTGCCGGAAACGTCTCTACAAGCCGTGTGGCTATTTCGCCCGTTTCGGCTATCGTTTTTATTATGCTTTTGCGGTCGCCGTCAAGCTTGTCGAGCCTTATTAACTGGCGCATTTTGCCGTAGTCGGTTTTTGTGTTGGGGTCAATCATCTCCTCGGGAGCCTCGCCCTGGCTCATGTAGTTGCGCAGGTAGTATAGCACCATGTCGCAGTTAAACACGCGGCTTTGTGTGCCCAAGGCACCCTTTGCAAAGCAGTAGTTGTCATACCATGGCTTCATGTCGGCTATTATGGCCTCAATGTCGCTGTCGGGCCTTATTTGTCCGTGGCTCTTGTAGTATGCGAATATCTCACGCACGTCCTCGGTCGAGAAACCAAGCATTTGGTTGAATTCCGGTTTTGTGGAAATGTGCCACCCTATGTTGAAACCGCTGGTCACATCGTCGAGCGTAACGGGGCTTACGCCGGTTATGAATATGCGGTCGAAGTTGCCCTTGAACTTCTTGAACATGTCGCGGTAGAACCCCTCGGCGTGCGTCATGGCCCAATACACTTGCTCGCCTTGCTCGTTGAGCACCGTGTTGGTGAAGTTGTCATACTCGTCGATGATCAGATACAGCTGGTAGTTGTTGAACTTCGCTTCGTTCACTATGATGGCGAACTTGCCGGTGGCGTCGGTTGTCGACTTCACTTTTTCCACCACATCGTCGGGGTAGAATTCCCCATAGTTGCGCACAAATCCGTCGAGCTCAACGCCCAGATAGAAGTTGAATTTCTCCTCCAGTTTGCCTATGCCTCCGCCCACTTGTGAGAAGTCGAGGTGCAGCACCTGGAATTTTCCTTGCATAGGGGTGGGGTGGCGGTCAATCCACAGGCCGCCAAACCAGTCGTGAAATTTGTTGCTGGTGCGGATGTCGTAGTAGGCATGGAGCATGCTCACAAACACGCTTTTGCCAAAGCGCCGCGGGCGTATGAAGAACAGGCAGTCGGCCTGCTCCTCAAGCAGTGGCAAATACATGGTCTTGTCCACATAATATTGGTTGCGGGTCACCACGTCTACAAAGTTGGAAACCCCGTAAGGCACTCTTTTAACTTGATTTTGCTCCATGATTGACTGAAAAAACGTATGTGCATAAAAAACGGTGCAGAAACAATTCTGCCCATTCTCTGTGTGATAGCGCATGCCGAGTGCATAACATCAAGTTCGCTTGACGGTTATGCCGAGGCACAGCCTATTTCATACAAAAATACAACATTAATGTGAATAGCACAAATGCGGTTGCGGCTTTTCTTTGCCGTCACGCCTTTTTGCGCTATATTTGCAGCCAAGTATGGAAGGACTCGTAATTAGGAACACTGGCAGCTGGTATGAGGTGCGACTCGACGGCGGCCGCACTGTGAATTGCAAAATCAAGGGCAATCTGCGCCTCAAGGGCTACCGCTGCACCAATCCCGTGGCGGTGGGCGACACCGTGATGCTCGACCCCAAGCCCGACGGCACCGCCTTCATCACCGGCATTGCCGAGCGGCGCAACTACATAATTCGCCGCGCCAGCAATCTGAGCAAGGAGTTCCAGATAATAGCCGCCAACCTCGATCAGGCTGCCCTGGTGGTGACGCTGGCCAACCCCGTGACCAACACCACCTTCATCGACCGCTTTCTGGCCACGGCTATGGCCTACTCGGTGCCGGCGATGCTTGTGGTCAACAAGGTTGACCTGGTTTCGGCACCCGACGACACCGAGCTGCTCGACGCCTTTGCCTACCTCTACCGCTCAATCGGCTACACCGTGCTGCTCACGTCCACCCTCACTGGCCAGGGCATGGACGCCCTGCGCCAGGCCGTGGCTGGCAAGACCACGCTGCTCTCGGGCAACTCGGGCGTGGGCAAGACGTCGATAATCAACGCCCTTGTGCCCGACGCGGGGCTGAGGGTGGGCGACGTGTCGCAGTCGCACCACACGGGCATGCACACCACCACGTTCAGCGAGATGCTCGACCTGCCCAGCGGCGGATGCCTCATCGACACCCCCGGGGTGAAGGGCTTCGGCACTATCGACTTCGAGCGCGCGCAGGTGGCCCACTACTTCCCCGAGATATTCAAGTATTCCGAGGGCTGCCGCTATGGCAACTGCACCCACACCCACGAGCCGCACTGCGCCGTGCGCGAGGCCGTGGAGCAGAGCCTCATCAGCCAGTCGCGCTATGCCAGCTACCTCAGCATCATCAACGACGATCCCAGCGACAAATACCGCAAGCCATTCTGATGCGCCCCCTGTAGGGCCGATTGTCAATATTTTATTGTATCTTTGCACCGGCAATAAGCAAAAACAATTTTAAAAACTACTATATCGTTCCAGCAATATGGAAGTAATGGATACCTTTGAGTTTGTACTCGAGATTGTGGCCACGCTGTTCTATGCCATCAGCGGCATCCGCCTGGCCGCGGTCAAGAAGTTTGACTGGTTTGGAGCCTATTCCATAGGCTTTATCACAGCCATAGGCGGCGGCACCATGCGCGACGTGTTTCTGGGCATCAACCCGTTTTGGATGCTCAACCCATGGTATGCCATAGCCACGGTGGCCGGCCTCGTGGTGGTGATATCCTTCCGCAAATATCTGGTCAAGCTCGAAGGCACATTCTACATATTCGACGCATTCGGCCTGGCGCTGTTTGTGGACGTGGGCATCTATAAGACCCTTATGATGGGCTACCCCATGTGGGTGGCGCTCATCATGGGCACCATCACTGGCGCCATGGGCGGCGTGCTGCGCGACATCTTCATCAACGAGGAGCCGCTGGTGTTCCGCAAAGAGATCTATGCCACGGCGTGCATTGCCGGCGGCATACTCTACTGGGTGATAGGCCTGCTGGGCGGCACCAGCATTGCGCAGCAGCTGGCTTGCGCCGTGCTTGTGATAGTGCTGCGCTATCTGGCCGTGCGCCACAACTGGTCGTTCCCCATAATGCAGAACTGATGTGGTAGTGATAGGAGTAAAAAGACTGCAACAACTATGAAAATAGATAAAGGCAAAGCGCGCACCACGGGCATTCAGCTGCTCAAGTATGGTGTGATAGGCGCAAGCAACACGCTCATAACCCTGGTGGTGTTCTACCTGCTGAACACCTGCCTCGGCTTGGCCTACGGCATATCAAACGTGGTGGGCTATGTGCTGGGCGTGGTCAACAGCTTTGTGTGGAACCGCAACTGGGTGTTTCACACCAAGCGCAACCTCAGGCGCGAGGCCACGCTGTTTGTGGTGGGCTTCCTGCTGTGCCTGGGCCTGCAACTTGTGGTCAGCTGGGTGCTGCTCGAAGGCGTGGGCATGAAAGACATGCAAGTGAGCTGGCTTCCCATGAAGAAGCCCGGCCAGAACATAGTGATGCTCATAGCCATGGCCGTCTACACCCTTGCCAACTACATCTATAACCGCATGGTCACCTTTAAAGCCAACTAACTTTGTAAAATGCTAATTTAAAGCAAGTTAATGTAGGGACGCGGCATGCCGCGTCCGACGGGCGTAGCCCCAACAACCCACAAGAAACGCAAGAAAAAATGCATTAATCCCCACATGGCGCAACTCCAATCCGCCCCGCGTGGAAAAATGCATTATTCCAGTCGGACGCGGCATGCCGCGTCCCTGCTATATTACTGATTATGAGTCAGTTAATATGCGCTAAGGCGAAAAACCCTCAACCCTCAACTTTCAACCTTAAACTTTAATCTTTCAACTTTACCCAAAACCTACGACTGGGCACGATACTGGTTGGGCGTGACGCCCACATGCGCCTTGAAAAAGCGCGTGAAGTGCTGCGGGTAGTTAAAACCGAGTCCGTAGGCAATTTCGCTGATGCTCTTCGACGTGTCGAAAATACGCTCCTTGGCAAGACTCAGCACATGGCCTTGGATAAACTCCAGCGCCGATTTGCCCGTCTCCTTCTTCACCAAATCGCCAAAGTAGTTGGCCGACAGATTGAGCTTTTGCGCGCATTGCGCCACTGTGAGCATTCCGTGCAGTTCGGGGTTGCCGTTGCGGTAGTAGTCATACACCAGATGCTCAAACCGCGTAATCACATCGGCGTTAACCCGCTCGCGCGTAATGAACTGGCGGTCGTAGAAGCGCACGCAGTAGTTCAGCAGCAGCTCAATGTTGCTCACTATCAGCTGTCGGCTATGCTTGTCGATGGCGTGCTGCAGCTCCTGCTTTATGTTGGTGAGGCACTCGGTGACTATGTTGCGCTCCTGCTGCGATATGTGCAGCGCCTCATGCACGTCGTAGGAGAAAAAGTTATAGTCATGAATGTTGCGCCCCAGCTGCGTGCCGCGCAGCAGGTCGGGGTGGAATGCCAGCGCATAGCCCTTGGGCTCGACGGGCACTGGCGGCTTCTTCACATCCAGCACCTGGCCGGGAGCCAGAAACAGCAGCGTGCCCTCCTGAAAGTCATACATGTTGCGCCCATACAGAATGTCGGCGCACTTGGTGTCCTTTAGCATCACCAGATAGAATCCGTAGGTCTTCTTGCCCGGCACGCTCTCGCCCACCATTTTGCTGAAGTCCACCACCGACACCAGCGGGTTAAGCGTTTCCTCGGCAAAGGCGGCATTGTAGTCGCAAATGTTGTCGCAAGTAGTTATGTTGTCTTTTGCCATAGTGTGTGTTGCTTGATCTTTTTTTTCGTTGCAATGCAAAATTAATCACATTTGCCGTTACCATTGCTATCGCCAATCCGTTTTTAATTACCATTTTTACTCCCCGCCGCGCGATTTTTGCCAAAACCGACGAAAAACATCTCAAATCGCGGCCATATTTTTGCGCCGCACTTGAATAATCTATGATTTTTTTATTACTTTTGTAAAAATTTGAAGTGATATGGCTTCCGAACTACACGACACTCTGGCTCGCATCACCGGCAAAACCCAAGTTTTGCTTGAAAAGTATTATGCGCTGCTGCAAGAGAAAGCCGAATTGGAAGACGAGGCCGCACGCCTGCGGGCCGACAACGACCGCCTGCAGCGCGACAACGACCGCCTGCGAGCCGACAACGACTACTTGAAAATGGCGCGCACCATTGTGCCCGACGCCAAGTCGCTTGCCGAGAGCAAAGCCATCATTTCAAAACTGGTGCGGGACATCGACAAGTGCATTGCGCAGCTCAGCGACAGCTAAACGGGCGGCGGCAATGCGCAGCGATCAATATGGCAACGTAACTCTTAACGATGGACGACGACAAAATAAACATCTGGGTCTCACTGGCCAACATCAAGCAGATACCCGTGAGCGTGAGCAAAGCCGACGAGCAGGAATACCGCAATGCCGAGAATCTCGTCAACGCCTTGTGGAACAAGTGGATGCCGCTGTTTCGCAACACTGCTTCGCAAGAGGAGGTCATGGCCAGAGTTGCATTCCAGTTTGCAAGGCTCTACATCCACGCCCACGAGCAGAATGTTGCCGTTGATGCCGATTTGAAGGAATTCGAGCGCAAGCTCGACGAAATAGTGGTGAAGATGTGAGGTGCAGCGTGCGCCCCTCCACATGTGCCAACCACGATTTTTTTTTGAAGCTGAAACTGACGAAGAAAACGATAAAGTAACTAACAAATCAAGAGAGAGAAATTAAGGTTCCTGCACTGCCTGAATCCTGGGCCAAGCGAGGCCTCCGGCCAACCATTTTAGGCCGCACCGCGTGCCCGCACCCGCCTGTGGTGTGAAGCGCGGCGGCTGCAACCGTTGCCGGATGCGCCCATCCCACACCACGCTTGCGCCACTGCGATTCGCGGAGTGCTTTTTTATTTACTATAAATTATTTTTACAAGTTTGAAATGAACATAATCATCTATTTGCTAATCGCTGTCGCCTGCCTGGCGATAGGCATAGTGGCGACACTCTCGGCTACCAAGCGCAACGCCAAGTCGCAGGCCAACACCATCATCGAGAAGGCCAAGCTCGAAGCCGAGGTGCTTAAAAACAACGAAGTGCTCAAGGGCAAGGAGGCCGGCATGGCCATCAAGAGCGAAAGCGAGAAGCAGGCCAACGCGCGCCTGGCCAAGGTGCAGTCGGGCGAGGCCAAACTGCGCCAGCGCGAGCTGCAGCTCAACCAGCAGCAGCAGGAAGTGCAGCGCAAGCGCAGCGAAAACGAAACTATGAAGCTCAACCTCGACAACCAGATGAGCGTGATTGAAGACCGCCGCAAGGAAATCGACAAGATGGAGGCCAGCGTGCGCGACACTCTGGAGCACGTGAGCGGCCTCTCGGGCGAGGAGGCCAAGGAGAAGCTGGTGGAGTCGCTCAAAGACGAGGCCAAGACCGCCGCCCAGTCATATATCAACGACATAATGGACGATGCCAAGCTCACCGCCAACAAGGAGGCCAAGCGCATAGTGGTGGAGACCATCCAGCGTGTGGCCACCGAGACGGCCATCGAAAATGCCGTGACCGTGTTCCACATCGACAACGACGAAATCAAGGGCCGCATCATTGGCCGCGAGGGCCGCAACATCCGCGCCCTTGAGGCCGCTACCGGCGTCGAGATTGTGGTCGACGACACCCCCGAGGCAATCGTGCTCTCGGGTTTCGACCCCGTGCGCCGCGAAATCGCGCGCCTGGCTCTGCACCAGCTGGTGGCCGACGGCCGCATCCACCCCGCCCGCATCGAGGAGGTGGTGGCCAAGGTGAAGAAGCAGGTTGAGGACGAGGTGATTGAAACGGGCAAGCGCACCGCCATCGACCTCGGTATCCACGGCCTGCACCCCGAGCTGATTCGCCTCATCGGCAAGATGAAATACCGCTCAAGCTATGGCCAGAACCTGTTGCAGCACTCGCGCGAGACGGCCAACCTCTGCGCCATCATGGCCAGCGAACTGGGCCTCAACCCCAAGCGCGCCCGCCGCGCCGGCCTGCTGCACGACATTGGCAAGGTGCCCGACGACGAGCCCGAGCTGCCGCACGCACTGCTGGGCATGAAGCTTGCCGAGAAGTATAAGGAGAAACCCGACATCTGCAACGCCATCGGCGCCCACCACGACGAGCAGGAGGCCACCAGCATGTATGCCCCCATTGTGCAAGTGTGCGACGCCATTTCGGGTGCCCGCCCCGGCGCACGCCGCGAGGTGGTGGAGGCCTACATCAAGCGCCTCAACGACCTTGAGCGCCTGGCCCTCTCTTATCCCGGCGTGGTCAAAACCTACGCCATTCAGGCCGGCCGCGAGCTGCGTGTTATCGTTGGTGCCGACAAAATCAGCGACGCCGAGACCGAGAAGCTCTCCAACGAGATAGCGCAGAAGATTCAAGACGAGATGACGTATCCCGGACAGGTGCGCATCACCGTGATTCGTGAAACCCGCGCCGTAAGCTTTGCCAAGTAATTCGGGAGGCTCGCACGATGAACATAAAGAACAATAACACCGACAATAAGCGACCCCTGCGCCTTGACGGCGCCGGCCACGACGGCTGCGTCAACTGCCAGGGCGGCTGCTGCACCAGTGGCTGCGACTCCGACTCGCGCTGCAAGCTGCACGCCACCAACTGGCTTGCCGACATTCCCAGCGGCGAAAACGACTTCGACATCGTGGAGGTGCACTTCAAGAACACCCGCAAGGGCTTCTACCGCAACAGCGCCCATCTGCCCCTCAGCGTGGGCGACATGGTGGCCGTCGAGGCCAACCCCGGCCACGACATTGGCCGCGTGTCGATGATGGGGCGGCTGGTGAAACTGCAAATGAAGCGCGCCAACCTGCGCCCCGACTTCGAGATTCTGCGCGTGTTCCGCAAGGCCAAGGCCTCCGACCTCGAGAAGTTCGAGGAGGCGAAGGCCAAGGAGGTCGACACTATGATCCGCTCGCGCAAGATAGCCGCCGACCTGCACTTGAAAATGAAGATTGGCGACGTGGAGTATCAGGGCGACGGCAACAAGGCCATTTTCTACTACATTGCCGATGAGCGCGTCGACTTCCGCCAGCTCATCAAGGTGCTTGCCGACGTCTTCAAAATCCGCGTGGAGATGAAGCAGATAGGCGCGCGCCAGGAGGCCGGACGCATTGGCGGCATCGGCCCCTGCGGACGCCCGCTGTGCTGCGCCAGCTGGATGACCAACTTTGTGTCGGTGGCCACAAGCGCCGCCCGCTATCAGGACATCTCGCTCAACCCCCAGAAGCTGGCGGGGCAGTGCGCCAAGCTAAAGTGCTGCATCAATTTCGAGGTCGACGGCTATGTGGAGGCATCAAAAAAGCTGCCTCCGCGCGACGTCACGCTCGAAACCAAGGACAACACCTATTTCCACTTCAAGACCGACATCTTCAAGAAGGAAATCACATATTCCACCGACAAGCAGGTGCCTGCCAATCTGGTCACTCTGTCGGCCGCCCGCGTGTTTGAGGTGATGGCACTCAACAAAAATGGCGTCAAGCCCGACAAGCTGCTGCCCGACGGCGACGAGCGCAAGGCCGAGCAAAAGGCGTTTGGCGACATCATTGGCCAGGACAGCATCAGCCGCTTCGACAAAAAGAAGAAGAAAAAGAGCCGCTCCGCCGGTCAGCGCGGCCAGCAGGGTCAGGAGGGACGCCAGCAGCGCCCCGACCGCCAAGGCCGCCAGCAGGGCGGACGCCAGCGCCAGCAGCCAGGCGAGGGTGGGGCGGCGCCGGCCCAGCAGCGGCAGCGCCGGCCCAAGCCACAGCAGGGTGCCGACAAGCAGCGCCCCCAGCAGGGCGGCGAGCAGCGCGGCCGCAACCGCAAACCACGTAACGACAATGGCAACAACAATAACAACCCCAAAGGCAACCGCCAGCAGCAGGCAGGCGGCGAAGGCGCGCCGCGCAAGCAGCAGCGCCCCGACAAGCCGCAGCAGCAATAGCCGCCTGGCGCTGCTGGTGTTGCTCACAGCCATAGCGATATGCTTGGACGCCTGCGCGCCCAAGCATTCGTCTTACAGCTCGTTTGTGTCAGTCCCGGCCGACGGCTGGAGCAAGACTCTGGTGCTCGGGTTCAAGCCCGAGTGCGCCGACTCGCTCGCGCGCTACGACGTGCGCCTTGCCGTGCGCCACACCAGCGCCTACAAGTATGGCAACCTAAGCATGGCCGTCGACATTGTGGGCAGCAGCGGCTCGGCCGTGCGCAAGACGGTCAACTTCCGCGTGGCCGACAGCTATGGCAACTGGGTGGGCTCAGGCTTCGGCTCGCTCTACCAGTGCAGCGCGGTGGTGGCCCGAGGCCTCACGCCGGCCCAGATGCGTAGCATCTCCGTGTGGCAAACCATGCGCGGCTGCGACCTGGTGACCGGCGTGGCCGATGTGGGCGTCATCATTTCGCCCTCTGCGGCCCGGTAGGTATTCACAAAGCAAACAAAATAGGCTTTTAAAGCAATTATATGAATTTAGACTTCAAGTCAACCGACTCACTGATATTCGACATGGACGGCACCCTGTGGGACGCCACCGACAGCTATGCGGCCGTGTGGAACACTACCTTCGAGCACTTTGGACTCGACAAGCGCATCACGCGCGACGACCTGTGCCCCTACATGGGCATGACCCTCGACCGCATCATCAGCGGCCTGCTCAAGGGCCAGACCATCGACGCTCCAGCCTTCATAGCCCATCTGCACGCCACCGAGCAGCAGCTGATGCCGCGCCTCGGCGGCCGCCCGTTTCCCGGACTGCGCGAGGGCCTCGAACGTCTGTCCAGTTGCTACCGCCTGTTCATGGTGAGCAACTGCGGCCGCTACGGGCTGCGCGACTTCGGCGTGTTCACGGGCACCTCGCACTGCTTCACTGACACGCTCAGCCACGGGCAGAACCCCGTGCCCAAGAGCGACAACATTGGCCGCATCGTCAGCCAGTACTCACTGCAGGCCCCCGTCTACGTGGGCGACACCCAGTCCGACTGCGACCAGGCCCACCGCGCCGGCGTGCCATTCGTGTTCGCCGCCTACGGCTTCGGCTGCTGCAGCGACCCCGACGCCTCATTCAGCAGTCTCCAAGACATAGTGGAGTTTTTCATGTCAATAAAACAGCAATAGCACAACCCCCCAAACATATAAATCACTCACATTATGGAACGCAATTCATTCATACCGTGCGGCTGGGCCGATGAAATCGACGCCCGCATCACCCGCATAGCCTCGGCCCTGACAGCGGCAGGCATCGAAGCCATGCTCATCGCCGACAACGCCAACCTCTACTACACCTCGGGCCGCGTGTTTGCAGGCTACACCTACATCACCGCCGGCAGCGAGTGCCGATATTTCGTGCGCCGCCCCATGGGCCTCGACGACCCGCGCCTCACATATATCCACAAACCCGAGCAGATATTCGACCTGCTCGGCGCCAAGCCAGCAAGCCTCGCCCTGCTCCACGACTCACTCACCGTGGCCGACCACGCCCGCCTGTGCCGAGCCTTCCCCGGCGTCGACACCGTCGACGGCTCGGCCATCATGCGCCAGCTGCGCGCCATCAAGAGCCCCTTCGAGCAAGAGCTGCTCAAAGCCGACGGCGTGCACCACGTTGAGGCCTACCGCCGCATCCCCAAAGTGTACCGCGAGGGCATGAGCGACATCGAACTGCAAATCGAAATCGAGCACCTGCTGCGCGACGAGGGCTGCCTCGGCCTGTTCCGCATTCACGGCCAGTCGATGGAACTCTTCATGGCCAACGTGCTGTGCGGCCTCAACGCCGACAACGCCTCGCCCTACGACTTCGCCATGGGCGGCGCCGGCCTCGACCCCTCACTGCCCGTGGGCGCCGACGGCACCATCATCGACCCCGGAATGACCGTGATGGTCGACGCGTGCGGCAACTTCAACGGCTACATGACCGACATGACCCGCTGCTACTACGTGGGCACTCTCAACGACACCGCCCGCCGCGCCCACGAAGTGTCGGTGTCGATCCACCACCGCCTGGCAGCCGAGAGCCACGCCGGCACCCCCGCCAAGCAGCTCTACGACACCGCAGCCGCCATGGCCGACGAAGCCGGCCTCGCCGACTACTTCATGGGCCACAACCAGAAAGCTGGATTCGTGGGCCACGGCCTCGGCATTGAAATCAACGAAGCCCCCGTGCTGGCCCCGCGCAGCCGCGACGTGCTGGCCGAAGGCCACGTCATAGCCGTCGAGCCCAAATTCGTGATACCCGGCGTCGGAGCCGTAGGCATCGAAAACACCTACATCGTGCGCGCCGACCACCTCGAGTGCATCACCCCCGCCCCCGAGCCCCTCACCGAACTCTACTGGTAATCCCCCTCGAGGCTAAAAAAACTAAGGGTTGAACGCTTATAATGTGCTCGCAAAGCACTATAAGCATTCAACCTTTTTTTATGCCATAGCACACACAAAGCATGGCCATGCGCTGCCAGCAAGCAAATCACCAATCAGCAACGAGTTGAGTTTTTTCCTGCAAAAATAGTTTGAAAAAATTATGTCCGTCGCTTGATTTTGTTTATATTTGCCATCGATATATGGCTGCAAGCTAAAAACGATTAATACCATTCGTTCGTAAACTGCTGTATGTTATGTAATAAATAACAATAAAAACACACTACTATGCAATATAAGCTAATACTGGAATTAGACAGGCGGTTCGGAGACAACTTGCCGTTCAATTACCAATATGAACAATCCGCAGTAATCTATCGCATATTATCACAAGCCGACGAACGCTATTCATCATGGCTTCACGAAAACGGCTATGTGCTTAACGGGTCAAAGAGGTTCAAGCTTTTCTCATACTCGCCATTCATTTTCGAGAGGGTAAGGGCTGTAACCAAGGCGGGTTGCCTTAACATAATAGGCAACTATGCCGTGTGGTACATCAACTTTATTCCAGAAAAGAGCACCACCGATTTCATAAAAGGGGTTTTTGAACATAAGAGCTTCACTATAGGAAACAAGGATTTTAAGGTTGCATTCAACATTGTTGGAGTCGAGTCGTTGCCGCCTATGTCCCTTAGAGAAGAAATGCGATTCAGCACATTGTCGCCAGTATGCGTCAAGCAGCACGAAGGTCGAAGAATCAAATATCTTTCGCCTGATGATTCACTATTTGCCGAAGGGATACTCAAGGGGCTCATGGCAAAATACGAAAGCTATCACGGCTGCCCATGCCCAGGGGCCGACATCCAGCAGATGCAATTCATCGTAGACAACAGCCTGACGGTTAAATCGAAGGTGATAACAATAAAGGCCAATACCACCGCCGAGACAAAAGTCAAAGGCTTCCTGTTCAACTTCAAGATGAAGATGCCTGCCGAACTAATGGAGATGGCAATAGAAGGCGGCATCGGAGAAGAGTGCTCACAAGGTTTCGGATTCATAAAAGCAAAACGATAATATGACAACATTAGATACGAAAATTGATTTATCATTACTCAAAGAAATGCCAAAACTTGACTATAAGGCAACTTTGATTATACGCCCATTGGCCCCACTGTCAATGGTGAGTGAATTGCCTGGCTCCTTCTACAAAACCTTGAAGTATCCAAGCAAGAAAATGATATGTGGCTTGTTTGAAAACATGCTCGGTTGGCATTTTGATCTCAAAATGCGAGAGGCAATATTTAAAGAAATGGCCAAGGTGAGAAAGAAAAATAAAGTTGAAATAAAGAAGGAACAATATAAAGTGGGCTCCACTTATTTGCCGTTGCTGATGGGTTATTTTGACTTCGTTGGTGAACCTTGTCTTAAAGACTTTCGTAGCATGTTTAATTATAGCGATTATTGGAATAGAGGGTATAGAAGATCTGATTCGAATAAGCACTTAAATGGATGCAGAAACATAGATGACTCTCTGGTTGCTGAAAGACATAATCTTTTCTCTTCGTGGAAGAATTTGCCAAGCAAAGAATCAGAATCTAAAAAGGATAGCTGGTTTAAGGCAAACATTGAGAAAATTCCTCTTTTCTATACATCACCAACAAGTCGTGAATATGTGTATATTGATGCCATAATAGAGATGCCAATTCAAGTTGATGTTAATTTAGCCAATACGTTGCTATCCCAGATAGAAGTATCAAATGTATGTTATCTCGGACATAGTGAGGGCTGGGTAAATGTCGAATTTAAAT
The DNA here is from genome assembly GCA_963655175.1 of Wujia chipingensis. Classification (GTDB taxonomy): domain Bacteria; phylum Bacteroidota; class Bacteroidia; order Bacteroidales; family Muribaculaceae; genus Sodaliphilus. The sequence goes on from CAVKDU010000025.1 coordinate 27,532, forward strand.
AGACAAGCATTATGACACACGTATATTTGAAATATGCTTTAGCTCTTATAATGGAAGAGCATAGATTGGATAATGAGCAGAGTATTACTGTAGACATGATTAAAGATGAGTTAAATAATGGATTGAATTCATTCAGCGTCATGCCTGCAGGAGACTTTTACGGGAAAACAGAAGTTCAATTCTGTTTCACTCCACAAAAGAACGATGCTAAGAAATACGTATTCCTTTCTCCGAACTCTATAGCATCTGAAATGAAGGCATCAAACTTATTTAATGCTATTGAAAAAGTTTGTGCTGCTGAAAACATAGACTTACATAAGTCGTACTCAATAAGTCAATCCGAAGTGCCCATAGCGGGTGAATTTAATAAGTTCTCTGATAAGGGTGGAATAGGTAGGGGTAAGCCCCAAGCCACAGTTCTTTCCCAATGCCTTGCTTTGATAACATCTACTACACCATATAAGCCATGCTTGCAATATAAATCAGGGACTGGCAAAATCACGACTGCAAACACGTGTATGATTCCTGATTTGGAATTGCCGCAATTAATAGAGTTTATAAAACTTTTTAAGCGAATCAGAATTCAAAAGTTGGATTCGTTATTAATGGTTGGCAAAGTGAAGTGCAAGGATATTAAAAAACAGGAGTATGAGCCCAAAAGGCCAAACATATTTAATGGCAACTTCCCTAATGCACCTCATAGTAGCGCATTAGGTGCAATAGCTCTCTTAGGTGCAATAGGAGAGATGACAAAAGAAGCAGATGTCTCAGCTTTGGCTCAAAGGGTGTTGGAAAGCTTGAAAGGGTGCAATTTTTACTCTATCGAATATGGAGATGCAAGTGTGTTCTCTTTTAACCATTACATAATTGAATTGGCGGAAATTGGTAAATTGAGAACGATTGTAGATGCTTTGTATTATGTGGTATTATATAATCAAGGAATTAGGTCTTCTGGCAATTCATTTGAATATCAAAAATTTGATTTGTTTGCAAGTCGGTTCCTTCAAATGTTCAACAGGCCTGCATTTAAGGATTTTCTCTCTTTTAGAGCAGAATATCCAAATGGAATAGAATTATTATTAAACTTATATTTCAATAAAATGGAAAAAATAAAAGAAGAAATTGTTGCTTCAGCCAAGACACTCGGCCAATGGCTAAACAAAACGGCTTATATCTCTGCTATTAACGATGCGCAGAACAAGAGCTGGGATGACAAAAACAAAGCAAAAGCAAAGACCTTGGTGGAATTGGAAAGTTCGATTTTTTCAGCAAAGTCGGGTGATGCTCTGATAGCACATACGATAACACGTGCTGGCAGGCTTTCTGGTATGGATGCGCCCGCAGAAGCATCGCTGTTTATCGAAAAAGCAGTTAGTGGAGAATTGCCATTGGAACAAGCTAAAAACTTACTTATTGCTTTTTCCAGACTGAAGTATAAAAAGGATGATGTAGAAGATCAGGTAGACTCCTCTACAGAAGTTCCGCAAGTTGGTAACATTTTTGATTTAAAAGAAGAATTGAGTAATATTTAAATTTAAAATTATGGAAATCAAAGGTATATTAGTTTCTGTGTTAGCCCCATTTGAAGATCATATGGCTAACTGTGGTGAAAAATTGCTTGGCAATGCTTCGTCAATAAAGAGGCGTCCAGATGGTCGTGTATACATATCAGGTCAAATGCAACGTCACGTGTTGTTTTCAGCAATTGACAGGTTGAATAATGCTGACGCAAACAAAGGAGACACATTCGTTTCTAATGGTGACGGAATATCTGATATGGTAGAGAAAGATCTGAGGGCCGATATGGGTGGCTTTATGCACCCGTCCCGTGGAGATTACTCTGGAAGACGTACGGCTCCATTGTCTGTTACTCCCGCTATTGCTATGGATGAGAGTGAGGTGGGACGTGATTTGCTGATGCGACTCAAAGTTAATACTGATGGCGAAAATTCGAACGAGCAGGCCATTGCTACGCGTGAATTTAGCCAGATGGATTTAATGCGAATGAACTTTTTCCTGGATGTTACGGCTTTAAGTATTTCGAAAGCATATACGTATGAGTCATCATTTAATGTGGCCACAATTTACTATAAGCACGCCAAAGAGGCCGAGCGAAAGCGCAGAGCTACGCTTTACCTCAATGCCACCCGCTTGATGAACGACTATGCAAACCAAGCTCGCAATGCTGTGTGCGGTGAACCACGTCAGGTAATAATAGTTTTTGACAACATACTCAGCCGAAAAGCATCAAGATATTTTGAGGTTGGTGAAGAAGAGCAAGCCAATATACTCAAAGAGTTGGATGCAAGACAAGCAAAATATTTTATTGGGGATGACAGAACTCCAAATAGCGTTCTGAAAGCTTATAATGAAGCTTTGGATTTTCTGAAATCAAACGAACTATATACTTGTGATCCGGATGACAGTAAAGTGAAGACCTTTAAAGAGGCATTTGTCGAAAGCAAATCTAAAAAATAGATTTGTCTGAGCAATTAATGTTCAAGAATAATTCTTCTTCGTTGTTTCTGATTTAGATGGCAAGAAATGCAAACGAATAAGGAATCAATAATTTTAGCCAAGCCTTCAGGTATAACGTTAGAGCATCATAGCCGTGACGTTATGGATGAAGGTTTGGCTATTTGTCATTCTTTAAAGGCGACATGCGAGAAATATCAGTTTATTGTAAGTGGTGATTTGAGTAAACGCCTTTATTACGCTGCGCGATTTCATGATTGTGGTAAAGCAAATGCCACTTGGCAAAAGGCTTGCCGAGAGGACTTTGAAAAAAATAATGGAGAGGGTATATGCCTGAGGAAGTCAGGCGTTCGTCACGAAATGTATTCTTTGGACTACTTATGCAAGGCGTGTAAAGATATACCCATGCCAATATTAGTCGCAATTGCGGCCCATCATGGCAAATTGGGCTACGGTTATGACAAAAAATGGAATGAAAGTAATGCGACAAAACAATTCTGGTTGCAATTTCAAAAGGAGTCAAACCGCATTGCAGAAGAGAGATGTTTGCAGGAAACATGTGCCAAGACATATGAATATGATGCGGTGAGAGGTCTCCTGCGATTAGCCGACCATAGAGCAAGTGCAAAAGAAGAAGACAAGTCGGGTGGTGTGCCTGATCTTGTTGCCTTTGACTACAAGTTCCCATTTAAGCAAAAACGAGGGATTCAGATGCTCGTGGAGCAAAATTGGGATAATGACATATTGCTCGTACGCGCTCCCACAGGAGCAGGCAAAACTGACGCTTCATTGCTGTGGGCCTCTCACCAGATAAGTGCACACAAGGCCGACCGCTTGGTCTTTGCTATGCCCACGAGATTTACGGCAAACGCTTTGTCTATCAATGTGTCTGAGACCCTATCGGATACTGGAATCTATCATTCAAGTGCTTGGTATTCAAAGTACAGCGAGGTTAAGCGTGGAGACAAGCAACTGTCAGAAGCTCTGGCACAGCACAAGATGGCGCGAGTGCTGGCAACCCCCATCACAGTCTGCACCATAGACCACTTGTTGATGTCATTGACCCAGACGAGGGAAGATCATCATTTAATCAACAGCAATCTGGCAAATTCATGTGTAGTTATTGATGAGGCTGATTTTTATGACAACTTTACCATTGCCAACATAATCTTCTTGCTTAAGGTGCTTCATAACTGGAAAGTGCCGGTTTTGATTATGAGCGCGTCTTTACCCGAATCAGCGTTGCCGTTGTATCGAAAGTCTGGGTTTGAGATCAATGGCATATTGGAGGACAAAGACAGCCCAAACTATAAAAAATGCTTTGATTTAAAATCGGTGTTGAGATATGACAGTGTGGAGGGTCTTATACCCTTGATTGACAAATGCATTGACAGGGGAAATGGAATTATCTATTCCAACACTGTGGATGAAGCTATCAAGGTGTATAATAAGGTATTGGAGCGCAGCAATGACAAGGGTGTTGAAATACCAGTCATATTGTATCATAGCAGGTTCACTGAACCGCATAAATTACGCAAAGAAGACGCTCTTTTACACGCTTTAGGAAAGGAGGCATGGAGCCTCGGAACAGCCAGAGGCATTGCTGTGCTCACTCAAATTGGAGAAATCAGTATTAACATAAGTGCTGAAATCATGATTTCTGATTTATGCCCAATCGATAGGCTGATGCAGCGTGCCGGCAGACTATGCAGGTTCGACAATATGGTTGGAGAACTGTATATAACCACTCCATATAAAAATGATGCCTTATATCCCGCGCCATATGGCTCATTCTCGCAAAAAGAGAAGTCCTGGGAGCCTTGTGCCTCTTTAATGGCAACAAAACAACTCTTGAAGCCTGGAAAATATTCAGCAAAACATTTGGTGGCACTGCTTAATCAAGTTTACAAGGATGGCATTATGTTTGATGCAAAGTCAGAAAATAATGCAAAAGAGCTGGAAAACATGTTTATTGACAATTGGCTGATAAACCCCGCAGAACAATGGCGGGAAGACGACACTCATGCGAATCAATGGCAAAGCCGAGATATAGCTCCTCAAGACGTTGCATTTGTATGTAAGCCAGAGCGAACTCACTTCAGCAGCTATTCTCAATATATGGAATATGTGTTGATGGATTCTGTAAGCCTTCCAGTCTATCTTTTAGATAAGGGGAGAAAAATGCATCGAATTGATTGCGATGTTGAAATTACAATAGGTAACGATCCTTCAGTCAAAATAAATATCATTCGAGAGGGGTATTATGATTTTGACAAAGGAGTGGATTTAACATCAGAGCCTAACGACAACTTCTTATGACTGCGATGATTACTGGAACTCAGTTCAACTACTATATGCTGTGCCACAGGAAACTGTGGCTCTTTGCCAACGGCATCAACATGGAGCAGGAGTCCGACCTGGTGTATGAGGGTAAACTGGTGCACGAGTCAAGCTATCCGCAGCGCAATCCCAAGTATGAGGAGGTGGAGATTGACGGCATCAAGGTTGACTACTACGACGCCAAGGGCCGTGTGATACACGAAATCAAGAAGTCAAACAAAGTGGAGCAGGCGCACGAGTGGCAGCTGAAATACTATATGTATGTGTTTGAGCAGCATGGCATTGCGGACGTAAAAGGCGTGCTTGAATACCCGCTGCTGCGCAAGACGCGGCAAGTGTGCCTCACTGAGGTCGACCGTGAGCAAATACGCGAGACAGCCATCGGCATCGCCCGCATAATATCGCAAGACGAGTGCCCGCCATTGGAGAAGAAAGGCATTTGTAAAAAGTGCAGCTACTATGAGTTTTGTTACGCCGACGAAATTGAATAATAGACGATGAAAAGAAGCTTTTACCTATTCAATCCGGGCATAATGGAGCGCAAGGACAACTCGCTGAAGTTTACCCCCATTGCGCTCGACGAGGCCAACCACGAAGTGTGCCAGCCCCCACGCTACATCCCCATCGAAGACGTGGCAGAGCTGTATGCCTTCGGCAGCCTGCGCGCCAACAGCGCGCTCTATAACTTTCTGGGCCAGAAAGGAGTGCCGGTGCATTTCTTTGACTACTACGAGAACTACACGGGCAGCTTTATGCCCCGCGACGGCCTGCTCTCGGGCCGCGCCCTGCTGGCTCAGGCGGCCGCCTGCCAAAATAAGCGGAAACGCGTGGCGCTGGCCCGGAAATTCATTCAGGGCGCGGCGTGGAACATGGTGATGAACCTGAGCTACTACAACCGCCGCGGCAAAGACCTGCAGGCCACAATCGACACCATCAGGCAGCTGGCCCAAGGCCTTGACCGGGCTGAGGCTGTAGACGAAATCATGGGCATTGAGGGCAACATCCGCCAGGCCTATTACTCGGCCTTCGGTGTCATTCTCGACGACTACGACATGGGCCAGCGCACAAAGCAGCCGCCCGAAAACGAGGTGAACGCCCTCATCTCGTTTGGCAACATGATGTGCTATGCCGAGACGCTGCGGGCAGTGCACCAAACGCAGCTCAACCCCACCATCAGCTTCCTGCACACCCCAGGCGAAAGGCGCTACTCGCTGTGCCTCGACATATCCGAGATATTCAAGCCGATAATCGTCGACCGCGTCATCTTCAAAGTCCTCAACAAGCATGCGCTCAGCTCAGCGCATTTCGACAAGCGGCTCAACCGGTGCCTGCTCAACGAAAAAGGCAAGAAGATATTCGTTAAGGCCATGGAAGACCGCTACAACGAAACCTTCCGCCACCGCTCGCTGGGGCGCAACGTGAGCTACCGCCACCTGATAAAGCTCGAGTGCTACAAACTGCTGAAAGACGTGATGGGCATCGAGGAGTACAAACCATTTAAAATGTATTGGTAGAGGCATATGTATGTGATAGTGGTTTACGACGTGGGCGTGAAGCGCGTGGGCAAAATGCTCAAGCTGTGCCGCCAGTATCTTTGCTGGATACAGAATTCAGTGTTCGAAGGCGAGTTGTCGGAGGCCAAGCTGCGCGAACTGAAGACAAAGATGAAAGGCATAATGGATGAGGCCGACGACAGCGTGATAGTGCTCACCAGCAAAATGGGCTGCCACATGGACAAGCAAATCCTTGGAAAAGAGCGCATGTCGACCGATAACTTCTTGTAGCGACCATATTGGAGTTGCCGTGTTTAACAGACTGGGCGCCCAAGCAGTTGCCGAAGAACCAAGTCTTAACTGTCGCGTTTTGTCAGCGGGTAGGCCGTGTGTAAGTTGTCGAAGTGCCAATTTCAAGCCTTGCCAGGGCTGTCCCATTTGGGCAAAAATGTTCTTTGACATTCTGAATCACTGATGTGCAAACAACTTGTCGCAAGTCCAGAAAAAACATATTTCCACACATCGACATAAATTCAACGCAAATTTTTAGTATCTTTGCCAACGCAACCCCGTAGCCGCCAGGCCAATCCCCCTCCCGGCCCCACGGGGTCTCAATCGCACCTTTATGGAATTGAAATCAAAGGCGATGAACCGCGTGCGCGACAACATCAAGTCTCAATCGCACCTTTATGGAATTGAAATTACCTCCAGCGAGGTCCCGCAATGCTGATTAATCAGTCTCAATCGCACCTTTATGGAATTGAAATGCGCGAGCAAGCAGCATTACAATCAAAGATAGATTTGTCTCAATCGCACCTTTATGGAATTGAAATTTGACAATCAATGCCTTAATGGCGTAACTTGTGTAGGGTCTCAATCGCACCTTTATGGAATTGAAATTGGTGTTACGTGGTCAGCAGAAAAGTTAGATTTTGTCTCAATCGCACCTTTATGGAATTGAAATACTCATTATCAGTTGTTTTCAACTTCGTTAACTTGTCTCAATCGCACCTTTATGGAATTGAAATCTCGGCTGTCGCACTTGTCAATGCCAAGGACGAGGTGTCTCAATCGCACCTTTATGGAATTGAAATGAGTGACGGATTGAGCGAGCCTAACGCGGCCACGGTCTCAATCGCACCTTTATGGAATTGAAATCGGCGTGCTCCGTCTGTGCGCAGCTCCGCCAGCACGCGTCTCAATCGCACCTTTATGGAATTGAAATCGGTTAATATAGCGTTTAAGGCACAGGTGCAAGCGGGTCTCAATCGCACCTTTATGGAATTGAAATAGCGCTGGGCAACTTCAACAAGCCGACAAAGGCTTTGGTCTCAATCGCACCTTTATGGAATTGAAATAAACTATCACCAGCCCACGCCCGAGGAGCAGGCCGGTCTCAATCGCACCTTTATGGAATTGAAATTGCTCTTCAGCGTAGCAGTTAAATGTGTCGGCGCTGTGTCTCAATCGCACCTTTATGGAATTGAAATAACATCAGTTACAGTGACTCCGCTGGAGTCCAAAACCGTCTCAATCGCACCTTTATGGAATTGAAATAGATATTCGCTACGTTGCAGAGAGCGGTCGGACGAGTGTCTCAATCGCACCTTTATGGAATTGAAATTTGAGTAGTAGCATTATATCCTACAAATTTTTTCATTGTCTCAATCGCACCTTTATGGAATTGAAATGCCGCCGATGTACGTTGTAGGGTCGGCGGCCATGTTGGTCTCAATCGCACCTTTATGGAATTGAAATAACATCAAAGACGCTCAACGAATTGACGCAACTCCGGTCTCAATCGCACCTTTATGGAATTGAAATTTGAGCGACCGCTAAGGACTTAAATTGGTCTTTAGGGTCTCAATCGCACCTTTATGGAATTGAAATTGTCCCACTGCTTGGTCAGCTAAGAGGTGAAATTGTCTCAATCGCACCTTTATGGAATTGAAATCCGCTCGGGTAACACCCTCGCTTCGTCACGAAGTCAAAGTCTCAATCGCACCTTTATGGAATTGAAATTTCAGATTAGCTTCTTGAACAAGAACTTTTGCTTGGTCTCAATCGCACCTTTATGGAATTGAAATAATGGTAGTTATGGGCAAGGTAGTACTAATCCCTGTCTCAATCGCACCTTTATGGAATTGAAATTTTTTTGTTGCGCTCGCTCAAGGGCCTACGGACTGTCTCAATCGCACCTTTATGGAATTGAAATTCGGTTACGGAGCCATAGGCCAGGGCAGGGTTAAGGTCTCAATCGCACCTTTATGGAATTGAAATAATATGGAGCAAGAGCGGCAGCGGTTTGGGCAGAAAGTCTCAATCGCACCTTTATGGAATTGAAATTCGGCTTGTCGGGGCACGTATAACTCAGCATTGCGCAGTCTCAATCGCACCTTTATGGAATTGAAATGAACGCAATGCCTTCAATTTATCTAAGCAAACCCGTCTCAATCGCACCTTTATGGAATTGAAATCCTTGTAAATCTTGTTTGGGTAGATGTCACTAAGCACGTCTCAATCGCACCTTTATGGAATTGAAATTTTTTCACCTCCTATTGTTAAACGTTAAACTTCTGTGTCTCAATCGCACCTTTATGGAATTGAAATTACGACTTAGCAGTCAAGCAGGCGCAAAAGGCGAAGGTCTCAATCGCACCTTTATGGAATTGAAATTGAGTTTGTTGAACACGTGCTGATAGATGCTGCCGTCTCAATCGCACCTTTATGGAATTGAAATCTTGATTTTGTGCCAGCATTGCTTCGGCCTGCTTGTGTCTCAATCGCACCTTTATGGAATTGAAATCTTGCCGCCGCTCGGCGCTTGGTAGCCGTCAAAGCGTCTCAATCGCACCTTTATGGAATTGAAATGTATGCCAACGCCGACAACCGCCAGCGCACGGATGTCTCAATCGCACCTTTATGGAATTGAAATTCGACAAGCTGAACACTGCCGCCGACGCGCGAAAAGTCTCAATCGCACCTTTATGGAATTGAAATTAGCTAACTCGTTGTGAGTTTGGGCTGTATACAACTGTCTCAATCGCACCTTTATGGAATTGAAATGAGATAAACGTGGGCCAGAATTTCCAGACAAGGCGGTCTCAATCGCACCTTTATGGAATTGAAATCCGGCTCGTCGAGCCGTTGAGGCGGCAAAATGGTAGTCTCAATCGCACCTTTATGGAATTGAAATTCAGAGTAATGCACCACATCAACGCTTACGAGTGGTCTCAATCGCACCTTTATGGAATTGAAATAACATATTTCACTGTTAGTATCCATTATTGGTTTATTATCAGTATTTTACGCTCTAAACGGTAGAAAAGTGGCAATATGGATTCTGTTTAGATACGAACTGGGTGATATTTAACGTATTTAACCTCCGTTTACATCCTTTTCGGAGTCTGAGTATAGTATTTCTATCATTTCGTTGGCTATTCTGTGGTCAGCGATTCGCATGACATTGTTTGTTTCAGAGTTGTAGCCAAAGAAGTTGATATTTCCATACCAAACAATGGACTTGTCTATGATGGCACATTGCAGAGTTTGTACTCTGTTGCACACCACATCTATTCCTGCATTTGCCAGTTCTCCTGTTTTCGTCACTTTTTCAGCATAAAAATATAATAGTTTGAATATCAACGCCTTATCTTGGGGCGGTTTGGTAATTTGGGTAACGCGGGGTAAATTTGCGTTATGTTTGTCAATCGCAGCAGGAATAAATCGGGTACGGTCAGCGTGCGCGTCCTTCAAAAAAAGGGACGTAATAATGTTCTGGTTAAAAGTTTCGGCAGTTCCCGCGATGAAAAGGAGATAGAGCGAATGGTCTTGCGGGCGAGAGAGTTCATCCAGCGCCAGACCGGAACGTACTATCATCTGTTCAATCAGCCTGCCGAGCCAAGTATTGATGAGTTTGTGGGCCGTCTGTCGAATTCGCAGGTGTCGGTCGAGGGCCCGGAGGCCATTTTCGGCAGACTGTTCGACTATGTCGGCTATGGCAAGATTGGGGGGCTGTTCCGCCCGCTTGTCCTGAGTCGGCTTGTTGCTCCAGGCAGTAAGTTGAAGACGGTGGATTATCTTCGGCGGTACAACGGGGTGTCGTATGACATCAGCAGGGTGTATCGCTATCTTGACAAATTAAGCGGCCGCGACCCGGACAAACCTGATATAAAAGACCTCGTCGAGCAGATTACATCCGCCCATAGCGCCGCCGCCATGGGCGGATGCGTCGATGTCGTTTTCTATGACATCACAACCCTGTATTATGAAGCTGCCGACGAGGACGACCTGAGACGCACCGGCTATTCCAAAGACGGCAAGTTCGACTGTCCGCAGATTCTGCTTGGGCTGCTTGTGACCAGAGAGGGGCTGCCGATAAGCTACGGGATTTTCGAGGGGGACATTTCTGAAATATTGCTGTCCGGTAAAAGTCAAAACGGCGTGCGAATCATGCCCGAACCACAGTA
>CAVKDU010000026.1:0-38266 GCA_963655175.1 Wujia chipingensis
TACTGTGGTTCGGGCATGATTCGCACGCCGTTTTGACTTTTACCGGACAGCAATAATTTGCAATGATTATGCAACGAGGTTGCAGATTCTTCAACACACACCCGCCTGCAAAAATAAGCGGCGCGGCCACGGCAGTCCCACAGAGGGCAATGCCGTGGCCGCGCTATGCTGTGTGCCACTTATATGTGTGTAGGGGCTTCTATATGATTAGAGCAGCGACTTGGGGTCGAGGTTTTTGCTCTCGATGTCCTTGAAGTAGCGGTAGGTGGACACCTTCAGGTCCATGGTGGCGTCTTCGTCGCAGATGATCACAGCCTTGCGGTGCATTTGCAGCGCGCTCAGTGTGCACATTTGCGACACGGCGCCCTCGACTGCGGCCTGCAGTGCGGGAGCCTTCTTGTAGCCGTTGACGATGATCATCACGCTCTTGGCAGCCATCACAGTGCCTACGCCCACGGTGAGCGCGGTCTTGGGCACCTTGTTCACGTCGTTGTCGAAGAAGCGGCTGTTGGCGATGATGGTGTCCTGAGTGAGGGTCTTCTGGCGGGTGAGTGAGGTGAGCGACGAGCCCGGCTCGTTGAAGGCGATGTGGCCGTCGGGGCCAACGCCGCCCATAAACAGGTCGATGCCGCCAGCCTTGGCGATGCGAGCCTCATAGTCGGCGCACTCCTTCTCCAAATCTTCGGCGTTGCCGTTGAGGATGTTCACGTTCTCCTTTTTGATGTCGATGTGACTGAAGAAGTTGTTCCACATAAACGAGTGGTAGCTTTCGGGGTGCTCCTCGGGCAGACCCACATACTCGTCCATGTTGAAGGTCACCACGTTCTGGAACGACACCTTGCCGGCCTTGTTAAGCTCGATGAGTTTCTTGTACATGCCCAGGGGAGAGCTGCCGGTGGGGCAACCCAGCACAAAGGGTTTCTCGGCTGTGGGTTTGGCGGCGTTGATGCGTGAAGCCACGTAGTTGGCAGCCCACTCTGATACTTTCTCGTAATCGGGTTCGATAATCAGTCTCATAGTTTGTTTTTAAATTTTATTAATGAGTTTTTAATATTTTATCTTCTGCTTGCAAAGTTACTGAAAAATAATGGAATTACACTCGGCCGCGGCGGGCAGTGCGCCCGATATAACATTTTTTACACCATTGCCCCCGCATGCGCAAGGCGGGCGGCCTCACCTAAGTGTGGCCGCCCGCCCGATATGCAGCTGTGTTTGCTATTTATTTCATCATAAACTTAGCGTAGTCGGTCTTGCTCATGTCGCCCTCGGCCATAAGGGTGCGGTGGAACGACAGGGCCAGGTCGAGGTTTTGCACGATGTGGCCGCCCTTCGACAGCTTCAGGTATTCGCGCAGCAACGGCCGGTACATGGGGTGCGCTGCCTTTTCGATGATTTCCTCGGCTGCCTGGATGGGGTCCTTGAAGCGCAGGTCGGCCACGCCCTGGTCGGTGACTATGATGTCCACCGAGTGGATGGTGTGGTCAACGTGCGTCACCATGGGCACGATGGTGCTGATGGCGCCGTCTTTCTTAATCGACGGGCACATGAATATCGACACGTAGGCGTTGCGGGTGAAGTCGCCCGAGCCGCCGATGCCGTTCATCAGGCGTGTGCCGCTCACGTGCGACGAGTTGATGTTGCCGAAGATGTCGCACTCGATGGCGGTGTTCATCGAAATCACGCCTATGCGGCGAATCACCTCGGGGTTGTTGCTGATTTCGCTCGGGCGCATCAGCAGCTTGTCGTGCAGCTTGTCCACGTTGGCAAAGAAGTCCATCATGGCCTCGTGCGAGAGCGTCATCGAGCAGGTGCTGGCAAACTTGCAGCGGCCGCTGAGCAGCAGCTTCACCACACTGTCTTGTATCACCTCGGTGTACATTTCAAACGGCGGGATCTCGGTGCTGGTGTCGAGCGAGTCGAGCACTGCGTTGGCAATGTTGCCCACACCCGACTGGATGGGGAGGAACGTCTTGGGCATGCGGCCCTGCTTCATCTCGTTGATGAGGAAGTTGCACACGTTGCGGCCAATGCTGCGCGTGGTGTCGTCCACGGGGCTGAATGCACTGCTCTTGCCCAGAGGCTTCGAGCTGTGTACCACGCCAAGCACCTTCTTGGGGTCGACGTGGGCTGTGGGCGAGCCGGCGCGGTCGCTGGCCTTGTAGATTGGAATCTCGCGGCGGTAGGGCGGGTCGAGCGGCACATAGTTGTCGTGCAGGCCGCGAATCGACTCGGGTATCTGGTCGTTGATCTCAATAATCACCTTGTCGGCCACTTGCAGCCATGTGGGCGAGTTGCCCACTGCGGTGCCAAGCACCATGTCGCCGTTGTCGTCGATGCTCTGCACCTCGATGATGGCGAGGTCCATCTTGCCATAGAAGCCGTAGCGGAACTCCTGGGCCATCTCGCTCAGGTGACGGTCGTTGTAGTGCAGCTCGTGGGCGTTGATGCGGTTGCGCAGCTCGGCCAGCGACTGGTAGGGGGCGCGGAAGTTGATGGCGTGCGCGCGCGACAGCTCACCGTCGGTGAAGTCGTTCGACGATGCACCCGAGAAAATGTTTACCTTAAACTCGCGGCCTGCCTCATGCTCGCGGCGGGCTTTGGCTGCTATTGCGGGGGGCACCACCTTGGGGTTGCCCGGCACTGTGAATCCTGAAATGCCTATCGAGAAGCCGTTTTGCACATATTCGGCGGCCTCTTCGGGCGTAAGTACTGGATAGATCATGTTTAAAATTTATTTCAGAAAAATACGTTGACAATATAGATATAGTAATCTGCTATTCGCTTTGCGGCCTCAAAAATAGACATTTTGAGTGAAACCACAAAACAACTGTGGCACATTTTGCCACTTGCTGTGCAGTGGCGGCCACAATTAGGGCAAAAGCGACCAGCCAGAGCGCACTATTGCGGCGCGCCAGAGTCGAGGTGCATCACCCGGTCGCGCTCCACTGCCGTCACGCCGCGAAGGCGTGCGAAGGCGCGCCGCTCGGCCTCGATGTCGGCCCCGGGGGCTATCTTCACCGCAATGGCGCTGATTATGCGGTAGGAGTAGATGACGGTGGCCTTGCGGCGGCGGGCCTCGGCCTCGATTTGGCTGCGGCCGATGGCGGCGCTGTCGTAGCTCACGATTAGCGTGGTTTGGCTCACGTTGGCGGCCTCGGAGTCGGCCACGGGCTGCCCGCCTATGGCCGGCAGTGTGGCAATGGACTGGCGGCTGCGGCAGCCGGTGGCGGCTAAGGCCGCAGCAATGGACGTGGCCGCAATGGCGGCCATGCGGGCAATGCGCTTCATGCTGCTTATGCTATCTTATTGGCTTTGGGCCGTATTGGTTATCGCCCTGGTCGCCCTCAAGCACCCACCAGTAGATGAGTATGAGGCCCACAATGGGCACAAAGCCCAGCAGTTGCAGCCAGCCGCTGCGGCCGGTGTCGTGCAGGCGCCGAGCTCCCACGGCATACTGCGGAATTATGAACACAAGGCCGGCCACGCCGCAGGTGATGAGCGACACAAGGAAGGTGAACAGATAGAACCACCAGAATTCGGCGCGCGAGGCGCGGCCCGAGAAGTTGGCATATTTGTTGAAGCACACCTTTATGGCCTCGCCAAACCCCATGGTGGTGTCGGCGCCGCTGTAGGGCTGCTGCTGATACTGCTGTTGCTGATACTGCGGCTGCGGCTGCTGATACTGCGGCTGCTGATAAGTTTGTTGCGGCTGCTGCTGTTGGTACTGTGGCTGCTGGTAGGGAGACTGCTGCTGAGGCATGAGCAGTTGCGCCACTTCGGGCACGCTGGTGGCATGCTGCCAGCTGGCCATGCCCTCGCACCACACCAGCGAGTTTGGAGTCAGGCCGTTGGCCACGAGGTCTTGCAGTTCAAACGGGCCCGTTTGCAGGCCGTTGTTGGCAATGAAATACTTCATAAGCGAGAAAAATGTTTTTTTGTCGTTGTATTTGTTCGTTTTGATGCCGTTAAGGTGCGGGCCGAGGCCCGCATCGCGGTAGCATTAGTTTTCTACAAAGTTAATGAAAATCGGCTGATTTCCTTAGAATTGTGCAAAAAAAGCGATGAAACGCTGCTAAAAGTCAGCATTTCATCGCCTGTGTGCGTTTGCGTGCGCAGGGTGCGCGCCGTCAGTCCACTATGAGCATGGCGTCGCCATACACGCCGAAGCTGTACTTCTCGTCGACGGCCACATCGTAGGCGTGCATCACATTCTCATATCCGCCGAATGCGGCCGTGAGCATCAGCATCACCGACTGCGGCATGTGGAAGTTGGTGATCAGCGCGTCGGTGGTCGAGAACTCGTAGGGCGGGAAAATGAACTTGTTGGTCCAGCCAGAGTAGGGCTTTATGTGGCCGTTCATGCTCACGGTGCTCTCCATGGCGCGCAGCGTGCTGGTGCCAATGGCGCAGATGCGGTGGCCGGCGTCGCGGGTGGCGTTGACGCGTTCCGAGAGCCCCTCGCTCACCTCCATGGGCTCACTGTCCATGCGGTGCTTGGTGAGGTCTTCAACATCGATGCTGCGGTAGCAGCCCAGACCTATGTGCAGCGTCAGGAAGTCGGCCTCCACGCCCTTTATTTCCATGCGCTTCATCAGCTCGCGGCTGAAGTGCAGGCCGGCTGCGGGAGCCACCACGGCGCCCTCGTTGCGGGCAAAGATGGTTTGGTAGCGCTCCACATCCTCGGGCTCGGGCTCGCGGTTGATGTAGTAGGGGAGCGGCGTCTTGCCCAGGGCAAACAGGTTCTTCTTGAACTCGTCGTGGGGTCCGTCGTAGAGGAAGCGCAGCGTGCGGCCGCGCGAGGTGGTGTTGTCGATCACTTCGGCCACCATCGAGTCGTCGAGGCCGAAATAAAGCTTGTTGCCGATGCGAATTTTTCGCGCGGGCTCCACCAGCACGTCCCACAGCTTGTGCTCTTCATCGAGCTCGCGCAGCAGAAACACCTCAATGTTGGCGCCGGTCTTCTCCTTGTTGCCCATCAGCTTGGCGGGAAACACCATTGTGTCGTTGAACACAAAGCGGTCGTGCTCGTCGAAAAAGTTGAGGATGTCCTTAAACATCAGGTGCTCAATGTCGCCGTTGCTGCGGTGCAGCACCATCAGTCGCGACTCGTCGCGGTTTGCCGCAGGGTGTGAGGCAATCAGTTCGGGAGTCATGCGAGTGTTGAATTCAGATAGTTTCATTATATATATGGTGTGTATGTGTGATTTTGTTGTTTGTTTTCTCTTTCTTGTCTCTGTCCTTATTGCTGCTGCATCTGCTCAAGGGCCTTGCGTGCCTTTTGGCGCGCCTTCAGCTCGCGCGCCCTGGCGCGGTTGGCCTCGCGCTCGGCGTCGAGGCGCATCTGCTCGGCCATGTCGGGCATCACATATTCAGCGTTGTCGAGCTCCTGCACCAGCTGCTCCACCGTGAGGCACTTGTCCACCGTCACGTCGCCCACGCGGGTGCGCCGCAGCGATGTGAGGTGGGCGCCGCTGCCCAGGGCCTCGCCGATGTCGCGCGCCAGGGCGCGGATGTAGGTGCCCTTGCTGCACACTATGCGCAGCGTGAGCGTGGGCTCCTGCGGCAGGCCGCACTCCAGCACCTCTATCTCGTCGATCACCAGAGTCTTGGGCTTTATGGCCACGTCCTCGCCCTGGCGGGCCAGCTTGTAGGCGGGCTTGCCGTCGACCTTGCAGGCCGAGAACGAGGGCGGCACCTGCTCGATGCGCCCCGTGAACTGCGACTGCAGTGTGCGCTCCACCTGCTCGCGGGTGATGTGCTGCCACGGATAGGTGGCGTCGACCTCGGTCTCGCGGTCGAACGACGGGGTGGTGGCGCCGAGCCTCACCCCCGCCACATATTCCTTCACCTTGGCCTGCATCTGGTCGATGTCCTTGGTCTTGCGGCCGGTGCACACTATCAGCACGCCCGTGGCCAGGGGGTCGAGCGTGCCGGCGTGGCCCACCTTCAGGTTTTTCACGCCCAGGTGGCGGCGCAGGCGCGCGCGGATTTTTTTCACGGCTTCAAACGAGGTCCAGTGCAGCGGCTTGTCGATGCAAAACACCTCTCCTTCTATGGGATTGAGCATATGTTGGATGATGCGTTTGTTGTTTTGAAAAAATGAACTGCGTGGGGTGGCTTAGTCGACCATCGACAGGTCTACGCCGCACAGCAGCAGCACTATCAGCAGCGCGCCCACCACTATGCGATACCAGCCGAAGGCGCGGAAGCCATACTTGGTGAGGAAGCCCACAAACCACTTGATGGCGCCAAGGGCCACCACAAAGGCCACCACAAAGCCCACTGCCAGCACCGTCATGTGGCTGGCCAGCATGCTGGCGTCGCCCTTAAGAAACAGCTTGAGCAACTCGTAGCAGCTGGCGGCAAGCATGGTGGGCACTGCCAGAAAGAATGAGAACTCGGCGGCCGTCTTGCGCGTCAGGCCCTGCTGCATGCCGCCGGCAATGGTGGCAAACGAGCGCGACGTGCCCGGTATCATGGCTATGCACTGATACAGGCCTATTTTGAACGCGCGCTTCTCGGTGAGCGGCTTGTCGGTGTCGCGGGCAAACCACTTGTCGACAAACAGCAGCAGCACGCCCACGCCCAGCAGCATCACGGCCACCACCAGCACGCTGCCCAGCAGCTTGTCGATCACCGAGCTGAGCAGCAGTCCTATCACCGCGGCGGGGATGAAGGCCACCAGCAACTTCCAGTAGAAGTCGTAGCGCGCCAGCAGGCGCTTGATGCCTGTCACGCCCTCGGGCACTTCGCTCACGTGGAAAAACCGCTTCCAGTAGAGGCACACCACCGACAGAATGGCGCCAAACTGGATTATCACTGTGAACGCGTTCACAAACGGGTCGCTGAGGTCAACGCCCAGCAGGTTTTCGGTGATTATCATGTGGCCGGTCGACGACACGGGCAGAAACTCGGTGAGTCCCTCGACCACCGCAATTATTATTGCTTGAACTATGTCCATCGGCTACTGGTCCTCCTCGCTATGGTCTTTCTTCTTGGGCTTAACGATTATGGCAAACGCCAGCAGCACAAATCCCGCGAAGGTGATGAGCGGAGCCACCACGGTGCGGCGCGGGCTGAAGATGTCGGGGTTGAAGGTGCTGCCTGTGTTGGCGCTGCCTGTCATCAGCACAAAGCCAATCACTATCATCAGCACGCACACTGCCATTAAAATGAAGTTGGTCTTGCCCAGGGGCAGCTGCGGCCTCTTGGCGTTGTCGGCCTTTGAAGCCGGTGCGGTTTCTTTCTTAGTAGTCATGTAACCTGAGAATATGTGTAACTGTAATTTTTTCTTTTTGTCGTTGTCTCAATCGATGCATCTTTTTCGCCTTGCGGCGCAACATGCCATTCAAACTACAAAATTACTACATCGAGCCGCGCTTGTCAACCTTTTTGTGATTAATTAACCGCACCCGGGCGCGCCCGAAGCGCCGCTGCGGGTAGATTTTTTTGCTTGTTGGGCGGTTTTGCAGTAACTTTGCAGTGCAAAAGTGGCTGAATGGCCGTATTTTATTGGTAAATAACGAATAAGTAACAAGATATATTAGCATGGCACTTCAATGTGGTATTGTGGGACTGCCCAACGTGGGCAAGTCCACTCTTTTCAACTGTCTGTCGAACGCCAAGGCGCAGTCGGCAAACTTTCCGTTTTGTACAATCGAGCCCAACGTGGGCGTCATCACCGTGCCCGATGAGCGGCTCAACAAGCTCGCCGAGCTGGTGCATCCCGAGCGCATAGTGCCCACCACGGTGGAGATAGTCGACATCGCCGGTCTCGTGAAGGGTGCGTCGAAGGGCGAGGGCCTGGGCAACAAGTTTCTGGCCAACATCCGCGAGACCGACGCCATAATTCACGTGCTGCGCTGCTTCGACGACGACAACATCACTCACGTCGACGGCTCGGTCGACCCCGTGCGCGACAAGGAGGTGATCGACACCGAGCTGCAGCTGCGCGACCTCGATACGGTGGAGAGCCGCATCAACCGCGTCTACAAGCAGGCCCAGACGGGTGGCGACCGCGAGGCCAAGCAGCAATACGAGGTGCTCAAGCGCTATCAGGAGGCCCTGTCGCAGGGCAAGTCGGCGCGCTCGGTTGAGCTCAACAGCAAGGAAGAGGAGCGCATAGCCCACGATCTGTTTCTGCTCACCAACAAGCCCGTGCTGTATGTGTGCAATGTGGACGACGCCAGCGCCGCCACGGGCAACAAATATGTCGACGCCGTGCGCGAGGCCGTGAAGGAGGAGAACGCGCAGATTCTGGTGGTGGCAGCCCAGACCGAGAGCGAGATTGCCGAACTCGAAACCTACGAGGAGCGCCAGATGTTCCTTAAGGAAATCGGCCTTGAGGAGTCGGGCGTCAACCGCCTGATAAAAAGTGCCTACTCGCTGCTCAACCTCGAGACGTTCCTCACCGCCGGGCCCAAGGAGGTGCGCGCCTGGACCTATGTGAAAGGCAGCAAGGCGCCGCAGTGCGCCGGCGTGATTCACACCGACTTTGAGCGCGGCTTCATCCGTGCCGAAATCATCAAGTATGACGACTACATCCACTACGGCAGCGAGGCTGCCGTGAAGGAGGCCGGCAAAATGCACATCGAAGGCAAGGACTATGTGATGCAAGACGGCGACATCGTGGTGTTCCGCTTCAACGTGTAGCCCGCCCCGTCGGCCATCAAGGCAACCAAACAAAGAAATCCCTCAATAAGTGACGAAATCCACCGAAATCGTCCCTCATTGAGGGATTTTTTGTCTTTTATGCCTTTTTCCTGGGGGCGTCAGGCGGCTGCCGAGCGGCGCAGCGCGGGCACTGCAAATGCCAGTGCAAGCACTGCGGCCGTGACAAATGTGATGGCGCTGCTGTGCATTATGCTGCCCATGCCCACCAGCGGCGACACCACGCCTCCGGCCACAAAGCCCACCGCGCCAAACAGCGCCGAGGCCGTCCCAGCCTCCTCGCGGGCACAGTCGAGTGCAAGGGTGGTCGACGCCGTCAGGGTGAATCCCACCGACACCAGCATCAGGTCGAGCAGCACCTCATACACCGCCAGACCCGCGTCGGTCATCAGCGCCACGGCCACCAGCAGGCTGCCGGTCAGCATTCCCGCGCAGCTCACCTTCACGCAGGTGGTGGCGCGGCGAAACTTCATGCTGCTGCCGGCGCCTATGGCCAGGCTGGCGCCGTTGAGTCCGAACACTATGCTGTAGCCCAGCGGGCTGAGGCCGTAGTGCTCCTGCACAATGAACGGCGACGAGGAGATGTTGCCAAACAGAATGGCAAGTGCTGCTGCCTGGTGCAGCACATAGAACATGTAGGTGCGGTTGCGTGCCACCACGCCAAACAGCTTGAACGTGGCCGGCAGGCTGCGCGTGGTGCGCCGCTCGGCGGGCAGCGACTCGCGCATCAGCCAGCTACCGGCCATCAGCGCCACGCCCACCATGAGCAGCAGCGTGAATATCATGCGCCAGCCGCCGTGGTCCACCAGCGCGCCGCCTGCCACGGGGGCCATGATGGGCGCAATGCCGTTGATGGCGCCTGTGATGCCTAAAATCTTCATCAGCTCGCGGCCGCTATACATGTCGGTGGCCACCGAGCGCGAAATCACTATGCCGCCTGCGCCGGCAAAGCCCTGCACAAAGCGCAGCGCCACAAACACATGTATGGTGGGCGAGAATAATATGGCAGTGCTCGACACCACAAACAGCACCAGCGAGGCCATGAGCGGACGGCGGCGGCCATACTTGTCGCTGAGCGGCCCAAACAGCAGCTGGCCGGCGGCCAGGCCGAGCATGCTTGCCGTGAGACCGGCCTGCACCAGGGTGATGGTGGTGTGGAAATACGTCACCATCGACGGCAGGCTGGGCACATACATGTCGGTCACAAACGGCCCGAATGCAGTGAGCATTCCGAGCATGACGAGTAGGAAAATCTTGTATCTCATATTTTGCGTTACCTATTGAATTCCGCCTGCAAAGTTACCAACATTGCCGCTGCGGTGCAAAACCCGCGCACCCATGCATCGACAAAATCCACCATTTTATCGACAAAATCCGTCCCCCTGCCAAGCCCCACAATCCGAGCGGCCTAAAGGAGCATTTGCAGCCAGTTGTCGGGGGTCACCACCATCGACTCTTTCACATCATATGTGGAGAGGAACGCGTTCGGAAACTTTGTGTTGGCCTTTTTTGAGTTCCATTTCATTTCAAACAGCGAGAATTGTCCGTCGCACTCCTCCAGATAGTCGATTTCTTGCTGCTGGCCGGTGCGCCAAAAGTAGCTGTTCACATATCTTCCGGCATATTGGTTAGCCTTGATGCGCTCGCTTATCACGAAGTTTTCCCACAGTGCGCCCACGTCTTGCCTGAGGGCGAGAGGTGCGAAATTCTGAAGAATGGCGTTGCGGATGCCGTTGTCGTAGAAGTAGTACTTCTTCGACTTCCTCAATTCAGTGCGAAGGTTGCGGCTGAAGCCGTTTAGCTTGAATATTATGTAGCACTTTTCAAGCAGGTCGAGGTATTTCTCCACCGTCTTGTTGTCGGTGCCCACCGTGCGTGCCAGTTCGCTATACGACACCTCGCTCGTCACCTGCAATGCAATGGCCGTCAACAGCTTGCTTAGCAGGGCGGGGCGGCGAATGCTGTCGAGCGACAGCAGGTCTTTGTAGAGGTAGCTGCTCGACAAGTTAAACAGAATCTCCTTGGCATCGCTGTTGTGGCTCACCACATCGGGATACGAGCCAAAAATCAGCCTGCTTTCAAGGGTTTGCTTTGCTGCAACCAGCCCCTGTGCATCATAAATTTCCCTGGTAGAGATTGGAAACAGGTGATACTCAAATTTGCGGCCAGTGAGGGGTTCGTTTAGCCTGTTTTGCAGTTCAAACGACGATGAACCGGTGACGAGCAGTTGCACATCGGGAAAATTGTCGGTGATTCTCTTTAGCGTCATGCCTATACCCTCAATTCTTTGGGCTTCATCTATGACCACAATTTTATTGTCGGCAATGAGCAGCTTCAGGTCTTGCGTGTTGATGTCGGTCAGCAGCTCTTTCACTTCAGGCTCGTCGCAGTTGAGTAGCAACGTGGGCTCATGGTGCTGCTCAAGCACCATTTTGAAAAGGGTGCTTTTGCCCACTTGCCTGGCGCCAATCACAATTATTGCCTTGCCTGCAAACATCTTTGATTCGATTCGCCTTTGTAGCAGTCGCTGTATCATAATGAACGAATTTTAGGGGTTATGCAGGTGCAAAGATAGCGCTTTTGTGGGCCTAATCCCAAAAAAACATAATAATTTGGGATTACGATCCCAAAATAATATGGAAATTTGGGATTAGAGCGTTTTTTTGAGGATGGATGGGGGCTACTTCACTATGCGGCGCTCCACGTTGTAGCGCGGGCGGTGCTTCACTTCAATGTAGATTTTGCCTATATACTCGCCCACTATGCCAAGGCCCAGCAGTATGCAGCCGCCCACAAACCATATCGACAGTATCAGCGACGACCAGCCCCATGCGGTGTGGCCGGTAAAGTGGTTGTAGAGCACGTAGATGAGTATTATCAGCGCTATGGCCATAAACACAAGGCCGAGCGAGAACACCATGCGCACGGGCTTGATGCTGAACGAGGTGATGCCGTCGATGGCAAAGTTCACCATCTTGGCCAGCGGATATTTGCTGACGCCCGCCGTGCGCTCGGCGCGGTCGTAGTAGACGCAGGTCGAGCGGTAGCCAATGAGCGGCACTATGCCGCGCAGAAACAGGTTGCGCTCGCCATACTCGCACAGCTGCCTCACTGCGCGCGCGCTCATCAGGCGGAAGTCGGCGTGGTTGTATACCGACTTCACCCCCAGGCGGCGCATGAGCCGGTAGAAGGTCTGGGCCGACTTGCGCTTGAACCACGTGTCGGTGCTGCGGTCGCGGCGCACTCCATACACCACATCGCAGCAGTCGTCGGCATAGTGGCGCACCATGTTGGGAATCACGTGTATGTCGTCTTGCAGGTCGGCGTCGATGCTCACAATGGCGTCGCCCATTTCGGCTGCCGCCTCAAGACCGGCCATCAGAGCGTTTTGGTGGCCGCTGTTGGCCGCCAGCTTAATGGCGCACACGTTCTGCCCGCCGTCGGCGAGCCGCTCCACCAGCGGCCAGGTGCCGTCGCGCGAGCCGTCGTCCACATACAGCAGCCGGCTGCGGCTGCCGTCAATCAGCCCGTCGGCGGTCATCTGCGCCAGCAGTTCTGACAGCCGCTGGTGGGTGGTGGGCAGAGCCTCCTCCTCGTTGTAGCAGGGTACCACTATTATCAATGCCGTTGTTGCCATTGCGCTTGCATATTGGGGTTAGGGGTTTATATCGATAGGCAAATATAACACAAATTCGCGTATCTGTGCAGGCTGCGGGGTCAGAATTTTTTGCGGCCTCGCAGGTAGTAGTCCACAATTATGTTGCACTGGCAGTGCGGCATGGTGCGCAGCAGGTTGTCGGCAGGGAAGTCGGTGTAGAAGCCGGCCATGCGGCGGTAGTCGCGGTGGGCCTTGAGAATGGCTTTGGCGTCGCCGAAGTGGCCCTTGAGCAGCGCCATGGCCAGCGCGGCGGTGTCATACACCAGCCGGCGCACGAATATCAGCCGTCGGCCCTCGCGCTCGGGCAGGTTTTTGCGTAGCAGCAGCAGATTGTTGCGGAAGTTGAGGTAGGTCTTGCGCGGGTTGCCCTGCGGCAGGCTGCCGCCTCCCAGGTGGTAGACGCGGCTTTGCGGCACCACGCTTATGCCGTAGCCCGCGCGGTGTATGCGCCAGCACAGGTCAATCTCCTCCATGTGGGCAAAGAATCGCTTGTCGAGGCCGCCCACATGCAGGTAGAGCTGGCTGCGCACCATCAGGCAGGCGCCTGTGGCCCAGAATATGTCCGACGGCTCACCGTCATACTGGCCGAGGTCGTCTTCAATGGAGTCGAATATGCGGCCGCGGCAAAAGGGGAAGCCGTGCTTGTCGATGAATCCGCCTGCCGCACCGGCGTATTCAAACACCTGGCGGCCGTCCGGGCGGTCTTGCAGCAGCTTGGGCTGCACCGCGCCTACCTGCGGGTGCGCCTCCATGTAGGCCAGCAGCGGCTCGAGCCACCCCTCGGGGGTGCGCACGTCGCTGTTGAGCAGCACGGTGTAGGGGTATCGCGTAAGCTCGATGCAGCGGTTGTAGCCCTCGGCAAAGCCGTAGTTCTGGTCAAATGTCAGGGTCTTCACTCCCGCAAACTCCTTGGCCATCACCTCGAGGCTGTTGTCGGTGCTGCCGTTGTCGGCCACTATCACGTCGGCCATTTGGGCATTGGTGTTGGCCACCACGCTGGGCAGGTAGCGCCGCAGCAGCTCGGCGCCGTTCCAGTTGAGAATGATTACTGCTACTTTCTTGCTATTGTTGTCCATCATTGCTTTTGCTCTTGTTTTTTGGCGGTTGCGGCTGTGCTTGCCGCCGGATATTGCACCTTGCGCTTCCATCGGTTGTGCGTCCACAGCCAGTAGGGCGGCTCGGCCACAATGCGCTGCTCAAGCAGGCGCGCATAGCGGTCGGTGATTTCGCCCTGGGGCAGGGTGGCGGGGTCGTCGCATATGGGCACCACCGTGCACTCATAGTGGCCGCGCCTGATTTTGCGCACGTCGAAATACATCACGCTCAGCCCCAGCCGGCGGGCTATCACCTCGCTGCCCGAAATCATGGCCGTGGGGTGGTTGAGAAACTTTATCACATGGCCCTCGTCGGTGTGCAGCGGGTGCTGGTCGCTGATGAATCCCACCACCATTTGCTTGCCGCGCTTGATTTGGCGCAGCATGTCGAGGTAGATGAGCCGCTTGGGGTAGCACACCGAGCCGAAGCGGCCGCGCAGGTGCAGGAAGAAGCGGTTGAACCACTCGTTTTCCAGCGGCTGGTACACCTGGCCGAAGGTCACTTGGCCGGGCTTGTGGCGCGTCCACAGCGTGACCGACATCAGCCACTCCCAGTTGCCGTAGTGGGCGGCATACATCATTATGCTGCGCCCCTGGTCGATGGCGCGGTCGATGTTGTCCACGCCGTGAAACACAAAGCGGCGCTTGATGTCGTCGTTGGTGATGTGCAGCATCTTTATGGTCTCCACAAAGTAGTCGGTGAACTGGTGGTAGTTCTCGCGCTCGATGGCCTTGATCTCCTCCTCGCTCTTGTCGGGAAATGAGTCGCGCAGATTCTGGCGCACTATTTTGCGGCGGTAGCGCAGCAGGTGGTAGGCCACAAAATACAGTATGTCGGCCTGGGCATAGAGCGCCCACCATGGCAGGCGCGCCAGTGCGTGCAGGGTCAGGTTGAGCGGGGCGTAGAGTATGTTTTGAAGTTTCTGTGTCATTTGTGTAGTGTTACTGTGGTTGGCTGGTGGTGGCAATCTCGGCGTCTACCGTGAGGTCGTCGTTCACCCTGAGCAGGCGCACGGGCACTATGGTGTTGACCACCGACTCGAGCGGCGGCACCGTGACGCGGATGTAGTTGTCGGTGAAGCCGTGCATGGGGTGGCCGGGCTGCGGCTGCTCCATGAGCACCGGGCGCACCGTGCCTATGTAGCGGCCAATGAACTCGCGCTGCTTGGCGTCGCTGAGGGCTATCATGCGCGCCACGCGCTCGCTCTTCTCGGCCTGCGGCACCACGTGGGGTATGCGCAGCGCCATGGTGCTTGGGCGCTCGCTGTAGGGGAACACGTGCAGGTGCTGCACGTCGAGGCCCTTGATGAAGTCATACGACTCGGCGAAGCACTCGGCCGTTTCGCCGCGTGAGCCCACCATCACGTCGACGCCTATGAAAGCATCGGGCATGAGGCTGCGCACGCGCTCCACCTTGGCGGCAAACAGCGCGCTGCCATAGTGGCGGCGCATGAGCTTGAGCACGGCGTCGCTGCCGCACTGCAGCGGAATGTGGAAGTGGGGCATGAATGCGCGCGACTGGGCGCAGAATTCTATTATCTCGTCGGTGAGCAGGTCGGGCTCGATCGACGAGATGCGGTAGCGCTCAATGCCCTCCACCCCGTCGAGGCTGCGCAGCAGGTCGATGAGGCGCTCGCCCGTGTTTTTGCCAAAGTCGCCTATGTTGACGCCCGTTATCACTATTTCGCGGCCACCCTCGGCTGCCACCTCGCGGGCCTGACTCACAAGGCTTGCAATGGTGCCGCTGCGGCTGCGGCCGCGGGCGTAGGGAATGGTGCAGTAGCTGCAATAGTAGTCGCAGCCGTCCTGCACCTTAAGGAAGTAGCGGGTGCGGCTGCCGCACTCGCACGAGGGGCTGAATCGCCTTATTTGCGGCGTAGGCGTCACCTCCACCACGTTTTGCGGGTCGTTGAACCACCGCTCGATGTGCTGCATCACATCGGCCTTCTGCTCGCTGCCCAGCACCATGCCCACGCCGGGAATGGCGGCTATCTCCTTGCTCTTGAGCTGGGCGTAGCAGCCGGTGACTATCACCAGCGCGCCCGGATATTTGCTCACCAGCGAGCGTATGTGCTGGCGGCACTTCTTGTCGGCAAGCTCGGTGACGCTGCATGTGTTCACCACGCAAATGTCGGGCGTCTCGCCCTCTTTGGCGGTGGGTATGCCGTGGCGGGCCAGCGTGGCGCCAAGGGTTGCCGTTTCCGAGAAGTTGAGTTTGCAGCCCAGAGTCACAAATTTCACGCGGTGCGCGCCGTTGATGGGTGTTTCGGCCATTTCTTTATATTATAGTAGATATGATTATGCTGTAGTTGTAATTGCTGTGCGTGGCGGCAGGCCCCGAGCCATGCCTCCACGCCCCAAACCGGCTGCAAAGTTACTCACTTGCTGGCTAATTACAAAACGGTTACCTGCATCAGGGCCTCTGACGTTTGTCCAAAATGAATGTTGCTGTATCCGATTTTCGCTTTTGGAACACAAAAACAGTTAAAAAGTCGCATAAACCATATTCGTTTTGGATATTATTGCTATTTTTGCACAACTCTGCCGCACGCGTTGGCCGAGTTTCACTCTAACTACGACTATAACACACCTATGCAACATAATTCAAGAGAGGACACGCATAAATGCGACTTCAAACACTTCGACTACTTCGACCTTGGCCCCAACGATATTCCCAGCGGACCGGTGGAGTCGAAATTCTGCATTGTGATGCTGTGCACCAGCGGCGAGGGCGACTTTGAGGTGAACATGGCCAACATCCACCTTGAGGCCGGCACGAGGCTTATGCTGGGCCACGCGCTCTACATTAAAAACGTGAGGCTCAGCCCCGACTTCAAGGCCATGATGATGATAATCAACAATCCCTTCGCGTTCGACATGCTCACGGGCATACCCACCGAGAAGCTGAGCCTCATAGCCGAAAAGCCCGCGGTGAAGGTCGAGGACAAAGACGAGTGGCAGATGCTGGTGAACCTGATGGACAATGTGCGCCTGTATGCGCGCCACACCGACCACGGCGCAGTGCGCGAAATAGTGGGCGGAAACTTCAGGATGATGATTTGCCTCATAGCCGAATATGAGTATTCGGGCGCGCAGGAGGCTGGCAAGGTGAGCTACACCATGGCCGATGTGTATTTCAAAAAGTTTGTCGACCTGCTTGAAGAGCACATCAAGACGGAGCACGAGGTGGCCTTCTATGCAATGAAGCTCAACATCACCCCGAAATACCTTAGCGAAATCACCAAGCAGAAGACCAACCACAAGGCCAAGGAGGTGATTTCACACATCCTGTCGATTAAGCTGAAGCGTGAAATGCTATACAGCGGCAAGTCGATGAAAGTGATTGCCTACGACTACAACTTTGCCGACCAGTCGAGCCTGGGCAAATTCTTCCGCAAAATGAATGGCATCTCGCCCAGCACGTTCAAAAAGCAGCAGGGCGGCATGCAGCTCGGCGACTAAGCAATGCTGCATTCACCATTTTGACGGTCGGGTGCGCTCGGGTCGCACGCTGGCGGTGCGCAGCACCTCGTCGGTGAGCGGCGAGGCGTTTTTCCATGCCATTTCGTTGGCATAGAAGTCGCTGAGAAACTCCTTCGTTTCCTCGTCGACGCGAAATTCCTTTATCACATAGTGGCTCTCGCCCGAGGTTACATACTTTGCCACGCTAAGGGTGACGAATGAGTCGCTGGCGTTGTTGGTCGGGGCATACACCACAAGCGACTCCACGGTGTTGGTGTAGCGGAAGTCGTCATCGGCCTCAAAGGCCGCCTCCACTATGCCTATCTCCCCGTCGGCCTTCAGCCCTTGGCGCATTACCACAATGGCCGGTTTGCCGTGGTATTTAAACTCGCGCACCATGCGCCAGTTGTCGGTGGCGTCGTTAAGGGCCGAGATGCCTTTTTGCTGGCGCCAGGTGTGCTTCAGGTCGTAGACCGACACCTCCACAGGACTGTTGCAGTTGTCAAAATACATCACTTTGCTTGCCTTTTCTTTGGCTTCGCGCTCCTCGGGGTCCGACATCAGCCCAAACAGCTGTGCCTGTGCCCCGAAAGAGGCTGTAATAAGCATTAGGGCAATGGCAAGTGTTCGCGTAATAATAGATGTTTTCATTGCTGTGGCTTGCTTTTTTGTGGGTCGTTATTCAGCGGGTTCGGTATACGGTGCGGG
Source organism: Wujia chipingensis (assembly GCA_963655175.1). Taxonomy (GTDB): domain Bacteria; phylum Bacteroidota; class Bacteroidia; order Bacteroidales; family Muribaculaceae; genus Sodaliphilus. The sequence goes on from CAVKDU010000026.1 coordinate 17,593, forward strand.
TATTTCCTTTTGAAACACGTTCTGGTAGCGCATTGGCGACTTGTCGTGGAACGGCAGCTTGCTGTTGATGAAGTCGAGCATGAAAAACGAGACTTCGTCTTCCACAAGGAACTCCCTCACAAGGTAGTGGCTTGGCTTGCCCGCCACATATTTTTTCATGCGGAATGTGGCAAACATGTCGTCCTCCTTGTGGGTTGGGTCGTAGTATTGCACCGAGGCAAGCGTGTGCAGGTCGCGGAAGCCGTCGTCAGCCTCAAAAGCCGCCTCCACCACGCCTATTTCGTCATCGGCCTTTTTCGGGCCCTTGCGAAACACCACCACGGCTCCCTTCCCGTCGTATAGGAACTCGCGCACGGCGCGCCAGTTGGTGTTTGCGTCACCGAGGGCCGAAATCCCCCTTTGCTGGCGCCAAGTGTGCTTCAGGTCGTATACCGACACCTCGGTCATTTGGTCTTGGCGGTCGTAATACTTCACCATTGTGGCTCTCTCCTTTTCTTCAACCTCTTCGGCTCCCGAAACGAGACCAAGCATAAATTCAAAAAACTGGGCGTTGGCACTGAGCCCCACGGCCGTCAGCATCAATATAAGAGTGAATAGTCGTCTTGTGGTAGTCATTGAAAATTAATTAAAATGTGTGATGTTGTGATTATCGCCACAAATTTACGCTTATCTGCCGCTCCGCACCCGTTTCCTGCAATAAAAAACCGCAAAAAGCCGAAAAAACACCACAAATGGTAGCTTGCAGCGCCAGCAACGCCGCAAATTTATTTGAATAACACGCTAAGTTACATTAACGTTGCATACGTTGCGTTAAAACCGCACAACCGCAACGACAATGAAAAATGAAAAAAGACAGACTTACATTTACATTAATGGATATCGGCTATAAAAAAGCTGGGCCTGTTCAAATATATGACGAGCGCACTTGTTATGAAAATGGAGATATAATTCCGTTTCCAACACAACTTGCCATTGTCACTCATGCATTAATGTTAAAGGATAGACCACACGGGCTCATTTATCAACAAAAGTCGCAGGATTTAATAGATGCTTGGACTAATGCTAAATTGCCGAGCAAATTAAAATGCGACATTGATTGTGTAAGTGAGCCTACCGCACTACAGTATTCTTTGTTTAACGACATTGAAAATATCCCTTTCCCAGGGCCTGCAAATCCCAAATTTACATTTATAGATTTATTCGCAGGTATCGGCGGTTTCCGTATGGCATTTCAAAACCTCGGTGGTCAGTGCGTTTTCTCATCAGAATGGGATGCACAAGCACAAAGAACATATTTCGCTAACTATGGCGAAGTTCCATTTGGCGATATAACGTCAGAGAACACAAAGAGTTTTATCCCTGATAACTTTGATATTCTTTGTGCAGGATTTCCTTGTCAGGCGTTTTCGCTTGCAGGTAAACGCCTTGGCTTTGAGGAAACCCGAGGCACTCTTTTCTTTGATGTGGCTGAAATTCTTCGCAGGAAACAGCCAAAGGCATTTTTTCTTGAAAACGTGAAAGGACTTGTTATTCACGACAAAGGAAAAACTTTTAAAACCATTTTGAATACCCTCGATGAAATTGGATATGTTGTGCCGAAACCGGAAATTGTAAATGCGATGTACTTCGGAGTTCCACAGCATCGAGAACGTATTTATATTGTTGGCTTCCGCAAAGATCTCGGTATAAAGCAGGAAGATTTCACATATCCAGAACAGAAAAAAGTCACTAAACATTTCATTGACATCCGAGAGAAAGACCCTGTGCCTTCGAAATACTACCTTTCCACAACGTACATTGACACCCTTATTCGCCACAAGGCTCGCCACGAAAGCAAAGGTAATGGCTTTGGCTACGCCATAGTAGGCAATGATGAAGTGGCTAACGCTATTGTAGTTGGCGGTATGGGTAGAGAGAGGAATATCGTAATTGATACTCGCCAAACTGACCTAACACCGACCACTCGAATTAAAGGCGAAATAACAAAGATGGTTGGAGAAGAATGACTCCACGAGAATGGGGTGCACTGCAGGGCTATCCGGTTTACGATCAGGGCGACGGCTCACCAGTTTTCCAAATTCCAGTTTCCGACACATCAGCCTACAAGCAATTTGGTAACTCTGTTGCCGTTCCAGCAATCCAGGCTACCGCACAACAAATTCTCAAAGTTCTTTCAGATAAAAATATAATTAGATTGACATAGCATGGATAAAAATTGCAAATGGACTTTTGCCGAACTATCGCCGAGCCATTTCCACAATGGTCCTCAAGATGCGATGATTGAGGCTTTTAAGGGTAGCCCTTATGCTGCACTTATTCGAGAAGCCTGTCAGAATTCTTGCGATGCATTAGCGGAAGGCCAGTCTCGAGTAAAGTTGTGCCTTTCTTTTGGCACATTGAATCGCTTCGATTATCCTGAGCTTTTCAATCTGCGCCAACACATACAAGGCTGCCTAACCTTATATCCTGATGACCAAAACACCTCCAAGGTGTTCCAACCAATGCTTTATATTCTTAATCAAAAGGAAATCCCGTATTTAAGAGTCTCCGACTATAATACTACTGGGATGTCTTTCTATAAGGATTTGGAAGGAAAACCAAGGGGTAGTTTTTATGCATTCGTGCGTTCAGGTGGTCATAGTGAAAAAAGCTCTACAACAGCTGGCGGAAGTTTTGGATTTGGTAAAGCAGCTTACTTTCAAATCTCGGGATTGCGTTCGATAATAGTCTCAACACAAAATATTGAGGGCGAAAACTTTTTTGAAGGTATATCGTCTTTCTGTACGCACCAAATAGGAGAATCATATTTTGATGGACATGGTTTTTATGATTCTAACAATGGAGTTGAACCTAATACAACCAATGAAAGCATTCCACATTTGAACCAGTATGTATTTTGTAAGTATCTGTAAATCAAAAGAAACTTTATAGTATCATGCGTAAATGATACCATAAAGTTCCCATCGTCTGCAAGAAATCAATCTTGCGTTGTTTTCATTGAAGGACTAATTGTTTGCTGCAAATTAGCGATTAATGTCTATTAACTCCGCTTTTGCGGTTTCGATGGCAGTAAGTTTCAATTCATCTTCACCCTCTAAAGCATCCAATATCTTGTCGGCAAGCCAAATGGTGAGCATTTCCTTTTCATCCACTTTGAAGTATGTTGCCATTTGAATTACTTGGCTTCTCTTTGCCCGCCTGTCACCACGTTCAATCTTGCTGAACATGGGTGTATCTATTTCTAAGTATGCAGCTACTTGACGTTGCAGTATTCCTTGTTCGTCTCTTAGAGACTTTATCTTGTTTCCTAATAACATATTCTTTGTACTTATTGAGTTTTGCTAAATCTGTAGGAAAGATTTATTCAACAACTTTCCATTCACCTCCATTACGTGAACCTCCAATGCGAATTATCCGACCGCTTTGCTTCAACTTCTTGATATGGTAAGCAACACCATCTTCAGTTATGCCACATACGGATGCTATCTCTTTTGCCGTAATCTTAGGATTTTTACTTATCATTTTGAAAATAGTTTCCGTAGTATCGGCAGGAATTTCCGTAGTAACCGTAGAGGTTTCCGTAGTAACCGTAGAGGTTTCCGTAGTAACAGAAGGAGTTTTCGTAGTTGTTTCCGTAGTATCGGTAGGAGTTTCCGTAGTGATATTTACGGTGTTTCCCAGTTTAAGATATGTTTCAATTCTATCAGGGTTACTCTTTTCCTCAACTGTAGGTGTACTCCAACCATTATCCTTCCATCCTTTTGCTATTACATCTGCACCAGTGCCACCTTTCTCGCCAATACCCAAGAATACGAACATCTTTTGAATGATAGGATTTCTGCACACGCTGTGTCCTCCTTCGTAGTATTCTTCCATACTGACAAGCATTGTACCAGGATTTGACAAGACTATACGGTCGAAATATCTGTCTATGACAATATTACCTCTCACTGTATAGGCAGCATGAATAAGACTGTTAGCAAGGGCCTCACGCAATGCTACATGAGCCGTTGTTGTATTATTTCTCATCTGATTGTTATCAAGACTGAATGGTACAGGCAAAGCGTGCTGCAATAAAGGCAAGACACGAGTGAAAAACTGGTAAAGGTTGGCTTCCCATGTTCCATCGGGATATATACGATTTGTCCAACGTATCTGAGGGTCATCACTCAAATGCTCACGATAGTCTGGGAAAAACTCTTGGCAGCACTCTGGGTCGGTAATGCTATTGGTCTTACCAAACATAAGCATTCCGGCAACCGTAAATCCTTCAGTTGACGTAGCCCTGTCCTTACGATAGGCACCAATGTTTTCCAAAAATTGCTTATCATCTATCTCAGTCCAAGGATGGTTCTCGTGTTTGATGTCGTATGCACGGCGGTATTGGTGAAGTGTCGACATATCAATATCATCTATAGAGTAACCTCTTAAAATTCGAGAGTCAGCAGATGCTCTCATATTGTTCGCGTCCGAATACATCTGCTTCACTTCTTCATCGCTGCACAGATAATCGCCTTCATCCCTACGCTTATAGGTATGTCCGAATGGAGTAAGTGTAAGGTGTATTGGGCGCAAGTCGTATTGAGCACGAGGTATCTTGAAGGCAAGTAGATACTGCCCTCCGTCAGTCTTTATTTCTTCTATGTCGCTCTCGACCAATAATGGAATGTTCACGCATGACTTATTGTGTGCGTCATCCCAAAACTGCTTCCTATATTTTGCTACAAGTTCTTCTGAAAGACCGTCTGGCGTGAATTTATGATTCTTTTCCTTCACTCCCAACACAATTGTTCCACCATTGGTGTTGGCTAATGCGGAGAAAGAACGCCAAAATTCAGCTTTAGGAAAACCGCCAGCTGCTGATTTGTATTCCACCTCGGAATTCTCCTTCAATTGGAGTTTCAATTTTATCTGTTCAGCTATGTTCATAATATCTTTTTGCTTGTTTGGAAAACTGCCAAGTACAAAGGCAAGTCATTCAATCCAATGGGGATGTTGGAGCTGACGAGCAGTCTACAACTCAGGCATGAATGTCTATGTTAGTGTCTCTATACTAATCTAATGTCTTCAAGTATAAATGTTCTGGAACTCTCTGAAGTGGAGATTGCAAATATGGCCCTCTATATAGCACATATAAGAATCTGTATGTTCTTGTCATTGCCACATATAAGGCTTTCCTTGAATCTTTATCAGTTGCTCCCACATAAAATGGAAGAATGACAGTTTCAAATTGAAGCCCCTTGGCACTATGGTAAGTCATAAGTTTGGGCAATTGGGTAGAGAAATCTAAAGTTACTTTATTTCTATTGTCATTAAAACCAGCATTATACTTGAACTCACAAGCAAAGTTCCTATCAGTAAAAGCCTTCATCAAAGACAACACTTGTTCATTGTCAGGAACAAGAATACCCACATTTTTCATATTCTTCTTCCCAATCAGTTGAATTATAGCGTCAATTTGGGCTTCACTATCATCGAATCTTACGAAGTGTGGTAATGCTATTTCTTTACTTTGATAAATAGCATCTGCGTATGGACTGACATCAACACCGACGTACTCTTGAGTAATTTTAGCCACTGGTTTAGGAAGACGATAATTACTGGTTAAGTATGATACGTCAATACCTGTCATAGTAGACAAGTCGCTTATACTAAGCGTTTCTTTCATGCCACCATATATTGATTGGGCTGAATCTCCAAAGAAAAAGAAACATTTTCGGGCAGCGTTAATAAACTCATAGACTTCCTCTTTTGAAAAGTCCTGAATTTCATCCACGATAATGTAATCAGCAGAAGGCCTTCCTGCATCTTTCCATTGCCAATGATAATAGAATCTTTCTTCGTTGTTTGTTAATGCTTTTCCTTGCTGCATATAACGATTAAGTGATTTTGTGTACGCAATCAAAATCACGTCACCTCCATCATCTATAATCTGCTGAGCTTTATACATTGCAATGACAGATTTGCCACTACCAGCACAACCAGCGACAATCATTGACTTATTTAGCTCTCGTTCAATAAGTCCTATCTGTTCAGAATCCAAAGAATCCTCACCGACATTGAATTCTTTCAAAATACGCTCTTTCATGCCAAATCTCTTTTTCTTAACTTTAGGCATTTCCATGTCAGAGCTTGGTTGTGAATCTTTGGCATGCTGAGAATCTTGAATATTTTTTACTATATTTGCCACATCATTAGCAATTACGCTTAAATCTTCGACTATAGTTTGTTCTTGGCCATTAATTTCTTCTTGGGTTACGGGGCCTTGAGCCGAGTGCTTATCTGACAACTTTTCCAACTCATTCTGAGCAACCATAGCTAATCTGTCTGCTTCAAGTTTGTCTGTCATTGCTTGAAGCAGTTCCGCTTTTTGCTGATTAATCTGCAATACCTTCTCATTGATTTCTTTTTGATGTTCAACTTTGAGTTGCTCAATTTGTTCCAAGAGATTTTGTATACGCAGATTCAATTCTTCACCATTACCTTTCATCTCATCAAATACAAATTGAGAAAAAGTACCAATATAGTCAAGGGTGTTGTCGCTTAATATTTCTCTCGTTGCCAGGGATTTTAGATAATTATGTATTCCCAAAGCATGCATTTGTGCATATGATTTGAGTTCTGGCTCCGCAGAACCTGCATGGTTGGCTGTCGCACTGGACATTTCGTAAAAATCTTTAAGCGTTCTATCTGCTTGGTCCTTTATGTATTTTCTGTGGTGCTTATGCTCTTTATCTTTATGCATAAAGCAATATGCATCTGCAAATAAAAAGAATAATCTGCTACCAGTTTTAACTTCCTTTCTTGTTGCGGGTACTATAGTGTAGTTTTTTACATCAGTAGCACTTATAATATTCTTGGTACCACTTATGAGCTCATCAGCAAGCATCTCATTTCCAAGAGTATCCGCAAGCATCAATTTTGTTAAATTCTCTAATGCTACACGCATATCACGATAGAAGAATATGTATTCTTTAGAATTATATTCTTCCACCGCTCTGTTGAAGTCTCGTTTCAAAGACTCCTTGATATTTTCAATATCCATAGTTCTTCGTTTTAAATTCTGTAATTTAATTTCCGTAACCAGCTATGCTTACAATGAATATGAATCCTTGTGCCCTTGCTTCAGATGACCAATTAGCGGCGAAGTCCGTTTGATAGCCATTAATTCTAAGATTTCTTTGGTCAGCCAACACGGAATCTTGATAAGTCCAATAGTAGACATCAGAAACAAAATATCCATTGAGAGAGTATTTACCACTCTCTTCCATGGCTCTACGTATAGAACTTGATTTTGACAGTTGTCCAACAACAGTTCCGTTACAAACGATATTGAAGACATGAAACGCTTGGCCATACCTATTCACGGAATCTCTTCTTTGAATTGTAACTGGTGCATTTTTAGCAACCTGATTGACTATCTTGCGATTATTTACAAAATTATAACCTGCATTGTATCCAATGTTGTAGTTGTCTAGGCCAGGATGACGTTCTCGTATGCCCAAGGTGTCATCTTCACTTGTATACTTCTGCATATTAAGTATCGCATTTTCCCGTTTGCCAAGATATGCCATAAGGAATTTCCTAGCACGAGTAAATGCGACATATAATAGTCGCCGTTCTTCTTCGATACAGTCTTTCTCATGAGCTGTAAGAGGTTCATTGACATCAACATCTTTAGTTGGGTCAAATGGCAAGGAAGACACAGATGGCGTAATAACAACTGCGTCAAATTCCAAACCTTTAACTTTATGCATTGTTGTAAGTACAACATTCATCTGTTTATCTTGAAGTATTTGCTCTGACTGGTATTTATCATACAATTTGTATAATTGTGGATTCTCCTCAGCAAGAGTTTGACGTATAGACTCGGCCATATCCAAATATGTATGCTGTTCTTCGTCTCCTTCTGCGAAATCAAGGTAATCCAACACCAAAGTATAAGCGAAGTCGAGATAAAAACTATCCCAATTAGGAAGATTTTTTATCCAAACAGAAATTTTTGATTTTATATGATTCTTGGTCGCATTGTTTTCTAATATCAAACGCTTATTTCCCTCAGCTTCAATCATGTGGATAACTGCATAGATTTCACGTTTACGGAACAACTCGCATTCTGATGCACCTTGAATTCTGAGTCGAACTTCAGGTAGATTCATCGCCCTGATTAGAGAATAACCACGATAAACCTCATTATTAGTCCTGAAGAAAACTGCGACATCGGTCATTTTCTTCCCTTTCAGATACATAATGGTGTTCTGAAATTCCGTTACCCAGTTGCGCTCGTTATTATAGATAAACGTATATGGTTCTTGGGGCTCAGCATCTTTGTTTGTTTTACATGGAACAGGCATCTTAGAATCTGGTCCGAGAAATTTCGACGCTTCTGCAAGTATCTTTGGATATGATCTGTAGTTCGTTGACATGGTCATTCTCTTTGGCTTGAGCTCATCATACAATTGCTTGTAGTAATATTCAGGATCCATTGATTCTTTCTTCTCGAAGCCATAAATACTCTGATCTCTATCACCAATTGTAAAGAATGCAGGATGTTTGTATATTTTGTCCAATTCAAACATCGCCTCCAGTCGAGTCTGGGTTATGTCTTGGAATTCATCAATAAGTATATATTGAATTTCATTGATACTTTTTGTGACTTCCATCGGTCTTTTCCGCATTAATTTAAGCAAAGCACCTTCCCATTCTGACATATCAAGTCCTTCTAATGCCTTTTCTCCGCATATCTTTTTTGCAAGACCATGGAATGTGTATACGTGAAGTTGGGCCGCAGAACGACTAAGTCCCAACGATGAAAACAGTTTAGTTAAACGAGACTTCAGCTCAACGACTACTGCTCGGTTATATGCCAATACTAGAATTTGGTCTGGTCGTACATGTTGACGATAAATCAACTTTGCACACCTCATGGTAAGCACGTGGGTCTTACCAGAACCAGGACCAGCCTCTACATTCACATTTGTGTTAGAGTTTTCATTATAGATATTCCATTGCTCAAGGTTGTCCTTCATCTTTTCCTCTGCCGATTTTATCGCAGTTTCTCTGACTGTATCCCAAATAGGATCATCATCAGCATAGTATTTACTCAAAAGCTCAATAAAGCCATTCGCATCGGTCTTGCTAAAATATGCACTTATCAGTTCCTGAAACTCAGGTTTTGTCTTAATCTTGGAGGACAAAGCATCCATTACACAGAGTCTCAGATTACGAATTTGCATAGCTTCATCAAATGCATTTTTATCTTCGTAGTCTTTACTGTCTGATGTTATGTTCTCGAGAATTGGATTTTCGGAATCGTCTGTACAGCAGACTTCTATTCCAGTCGGGAGCAAATTGTCGGTCACAATATATGCCATCCCTGAAAGGTAGCGGATTATATTGTCAAAATAATTAAATCCTTTATTTTCAAAGTTCAATGAATTTATTGCATCTGCCCAATTCAAATAGTCAACATTATTTTGCTGCAACTTGTATATATATTTCAAGACTTCCAGACAATCATCCTTGAAACTCGGAAGGAATGTCTTCCAAGTATTGCTTTCTACAAGAATAGACTGTTTTACAGTCTTGGATTCTCTGTCGATATATGATTTACATTTTACATTTGGTACAATGTCAAAAAGGGTCACAAAAATCTGGCGGAATCGTTTTCCGAGCAAATCTTTTTTGTAATTTTTGGCGATAGACAAGCCTTTATTTCTTCTTTTTTCATCTTCGTTGTACCATGGCATGTAAGATGTCCTTTCTTCACCATTTTCGGTTTTTCTGACAACATCTTTGATAACACTTTGAAGGGCATTCATGTTCATGAATTCCCTTATTTCTTCGTCGGAGTACGCCTTTTCTTTATTCAGAACGTTGTCTTCCAGTATCTTGGTCGCAGCATTTATAATAATATGGAAGGCTAATTCTTGACGCTCATTATTTAGCATATAAGGCACTTCATCCCTACGGGTATTTGCTATTCTACAGCGAACCTCTTGATTTATTGAAATAAGATTATATTTTACACATGAAATGAGTTCATTAAGAACTTTCGACGTGTGAATGGACAATTCACTCGCTATTTGTTGAAGCGATACTTGGATTGTATTTGTGCCCTTCTCTTTTGCTATACCTGCTATTGCAGAATACACTCTCTTTGTTTGAACACCAGTTTTTGATGATAACGCTGCAAAATCTGCTGGGTCTTGAACGTTCACTGTAATAGTAATGTGAGCAGGACTTAGATACCCCATCTTGATTCGAGCCATACGTTCGAGCCAGTACTCTCCAAGCTTAAAGTCTGTATATTCGTAGTCATTCGCTGAACATTTCCAGAGGTTATTTGGGATTACTACAGGAATCTCCTTTGTTATCTCAACTGACTGGATATTAGTTATATATCTAAGAATCTCACCACGGATTTCCTCTAGGTTTTTCCAACTAAGCATACTCTGCAAAAGTTGTTCGCGTGATTTCTTAATATCCTCGGTTGAATAAAGGCAAACTGTTGGTATTGGATTTTCTGAGTTGAAGCCAACTCGTTCATACATATCTTTATTTCTGCCAGCACGTCCTACTTCCTGAAGATAGTCTTCAAGGACATTAGGAGGACAAAGGTGTACTATGTAATGTATGTTAGGAATGTCCATACCCATTCCAAATGCCTTTGTCGCACATAGTATATATATAGGATCGTCATTGGACTTAAAGCGTGAATATGCATCATCTCTGTCATCAGCATCCAACCCAGCATGGAAATATCCAACTCTTTCCATCGAGTCCTTGTCCTGCAAAACCCCAGCATCCACAAGAAGCCCAGGAAGTTTTGCTGCGAGTTCTTCACATTGACTACGTGTTTTGCAGAATACAAGCATTCGGCTCTTTGCAAAATCGATTTTGTTGGATTTCGTATATTCTATGATGGCCTTAATTCTTGAATCAAGGTCATGATTAACCAATTGGAACGATGTTCCAATATGGCTTCTGATGGGGTTATATATTTTTTTGTCGTTATCTTGTCCTAATCTCTTCACTGGCACCGTTTCGTTAATCTGATTGTAAATCATATCTGTAACGGTTGCTGAGAACATTGCTATGCACATTCCAGTGGGGAACGTTTTTGAAAACTCATTACATTTCTTTATGACATTCAGATATTCAGGGCGGAATTCCATACCCCACTGAGAGATACAGTGCGCCTCATCAAATATCATGTATTCAAGACCCTTGTCGTGAGCCATACGTGTCATAAGAGCATTGAGAAATCCTCTTGAACGGAACCTTTCCGGTGTGACATATAATATAGCCAGTTCTCCGCTATTGATTTTTCTATAAATGCTTCGGGTTTCCTGATATGTGCGGTCCCCGTTCAGGAAATCGACATTTGTATAAAAACCTTTCTCTGACAATTCACGAACCTGATCCTGCATCAATGCCTTTAAAGGGGTAACAACCAATGACAACTTGTTGGTATATGAGGCATTATAAAGGGCAGGACCTTGGAACAATACTGATTTACCACCACCTGTTGGGATGGATATCAAGTAGTTTTCTTTTTTACTGAGAATTTCAGGAAGGACCTTTGACTGCACGTCTGTCCACTTTCGTTCTTTACCCTCGCTCTTGGGTACTAAGGTTTCAAGAATGACATCCATTGCTTGTTTTATGGATGATTCATCAGTAGGAGAATTTTTGCTATCGGCATCATAGAATATGCCTTGGGCTATCTTTAACTCATTAGCAAAAGTATCTTCATCATTCCAAAGAGGGGTAGAAGCAAAGCTACTTGTATTCCACACACTTGACAATGTATGATATTCTTCAAGAAAACTATCAAGTATATACATCTTTGACTCCGCATTGTTGGCAAGAACAAAACTGCTATAGTATTGATAAACAGGCCAAACAGAGATTAGAAAGGCTTGATAGGTGTCTTTTTTTGAACCTTTCTTCAATTCTTCTCCAGTTTCCTTAATTCTATCATTAAGGGTGCTATTGCCCACACTTGCCTCATGATTTTGCCACATCATCATATGCTTTTCTACGGCCATCTGATCCCATACATAGCAATAGGCATGATATAGGCGTTTTTCTGTTATTTCGAAAAATTTGTCTTTAGAAACCACTAAAAGGCCATTGGATCTTTGTGTAATTTTCTCTAACCGAGATATTAACGTTCCATCCTTTGGAATATAGAATCCTATTGACTCTGCGTATTGTTCAACTTGATCAATTTCCAAATTATCTTCTAGTATATAAATGATAGGCAAGGCACAGCCTGAGGTATGGATGCTGTTCAGCAATGCGAGCTGATACATCCAGTACATTGACCTATAGCGAGTGGTTGAGTTGACACGCTTCTGTGAAAAATCAAACTTGTGCGCTTTACCGCTTCGAACCAAATATACAGACGAGTTATCAGAGGTCTCGGAAAGCCAAGGTATATCATGAATTTCCGTATCTCTGCCAATCTCAGCGACTAAGTCCTCCAGTTTCTGATGAAAATTGAAGTTATAATTCACTATATACCTACCATCACGCATCCTCTCAATCCATACTTTTGAAGCGTCAGCAGGAACATCCGAAAATAGCAAAGATTTCCTGTCTTCACTAGTTATAGCGGTGTAGTTTGAGCCGCCCAACCGCATAGGAATTGAACTCTTTTCATTCCAAAAATCTGATGGGCGCAAGGGTGTTGGCAATGTATATTGATTCAGTCGGTTTTCCAATTCGCAACCTACAAAATACACTTTTCCAAAGTCAAACGTATCACTCAAATCATTGATATATCGCAAATCGCCACATAGTATTCCCGACTTGTTGCCTATTTCAACATAGTCCAACAACATTTGTTCGTCGAAATATTGAATTCGCAGATATGGTGCTAAATTTGAATAAATTGGAGTCTTTGACAAATCACAGAATCTAAGAATAACGGCTTGCAAGAACGGATTTTCCAATGGCTTGCTTACTAATTTTTCTTTAGAGATTGGCAGATAATCAATGCCATTATCTTCACGAATAAAAGATAATGAAACATGTTCAGCTATTCTATTCCATAGTCTTTGTGGAGCGATAATAAGAGTTTTTTTATCCTCTGTATCTTCGTTTATTTGGGACAATTTTTCCACAATTTTCTCCTCTGTATCGCATAGGCATTGGTAAAAGCTGTCTTCAGAACCTCCAGACTTCTTAAAGAATTTAGAGAAGTTTGGTTGGCGAAGTTCTTCGATGATTTGAGAAATATTGTTTGGCAAGAAATCCGACAGTTGGCAGCAAAGATCCTCATCCATGGCAAGACGGAATAACTGATTCCAAAATAATCTATCTGTTAGCTCAGTGTCATCTTTTGCATTATGTGCGGTATGAAGAGAATATGCATATCTACATGGGTTGAGAAGTATCTCAATCTCTAACGTATCCCAAACAAACACTGGCGATAATGTCCCGCGCTGCTCAAGAATTTTCAAATCCCATTGCTTAATTCGATGTCCAACAACAATAGATGCAGAATTTATAACATCAATTAAAGATCCTAATTGTCCTTCATCTTCATAGTAATGGGTATAGTCTCCTTTTCTAAAAGCGAATTCTCTTACAGAATCGCCGTCAGATTCCAAGTCAAAGACAATATATGGAAGTTTACCTTTTAATTTGTTCCATTGTTCACCGATATAGAGATCAAAGAGTTTTGTGTCAGCGAAATGACCAGAAACAACATTTGTAGCAAAATCCTTAGGGAAGAAGCGAAGGATTTGAAATTGTTCTTCCTCATCCAGCGTTTCCATAGCACCTGTTACAACATCCTCTCCAAGAGATATGATAAATGTATCTCCCTCTGGATCATCCTCAATAAGGGGACCATACAATTTTATGAATGAAGCTACAAAGTCAGAAGGCTGATTTGCAATCCACTTATAGGATGAGTCAAGGTCATCCATATTATTCAAATATTCAAAATCATTGGTCCGGACGAACAATTCCACAAGCAATTCGTCACTGACGTTAAAATCGTTCGGAAACAATTCCTGCAAAGTGGCTCCATGCACGGTAAGGTCATCCAATACGGAACGAACGCAAGAAGCATTTTCCTTAATTTCTATACTCAGCGTAGTACGTATTGTTCCATAGATACTCTTAATGTCGAAATTTTGATTTACAAAATCCTGAAGTAGAGCGAGGTCTCTTCCTGCCTCTCCGTTCATAAAACTTTTGAGAAGAGAAAACAAATTTTCATCTCCTAAAGAGACGATTTGTTCTGCCCAATCTTTTGTTTCTTCTAATGTCAGTATAGTACTCAGCCTGTGATTTGAAATAAATTCGTCATCTCTATTCGCAAAATACAATTCAAGGAAACTAATCTTGTCAAAACTTGGCGTGTTATTAATGAATTGACATATGGAATTCCAATCTGTCGAGATGGCAGATACCCATTTTTTGTTTTCTGTAATTTGGTATAAGACAACTCTAAGCGAAAGTGCTGAAAGGTCATTGTTGTCCAAGGAAATTTTCTCTATTATTTCCATGTGTTTCTTCAACCAAATCTTTGTAGCAGCCTCGTTTTGGATAGACTCATTTATTAAAATCTGAACAACCTTATCATGACAAACTGTTAGATTAAATTCTTCTGGAAGCGAGTCCAATGCTTTGATAGTGCCAGTGCTAAGAATTCCATCTATAAGATTGCTCTTGAAATTGGCATATGCACTTTTCTGTTCATCGTTTTCACTTTCGAATTCGGACTGAAGAAAAAATAGAGACAGCAAGTTCTTCAGTTCATCATCAATAATGAACTGTGTTATAACATTTTTCTGTTGTTCTGAAGGGAATCTCGAAACGTACTCACAAAAAGCTGATATTATTTCTGGGAACGTTGACCTGTCATATGAAATTTGGTGATTGTTGCTATAACCCCTAACCGTCTTCTTCGCCATCTTGTTTATGATATGGCAAAGTATATTATAGTTATAGGACTCGGAAGAATGGCTGTCATATCCTTCAATTTTAGCATATTTTCCACGATACTTCATGGCTTCAGTCAGTGAATCCTTGTTGTATGAGAGTCGCTCTGTATTAATGGCATTCCATTTACCACGATTATTTTTTTGAGGTGTCAAGACAACCCATTCGCCATCCACAGGATGTGATGAAGATTTCCACTCAGAAGAACAGATATAAAAACTATATAGTCTTTTTTCATCTTCTGGCTTGCCGCTTATTCCTTTGCTATTTGTTGTGATGTATCCAAAATCCTTATAAGAATCAAAGAACTTAACAACACCAATTAGTCTTTTCGGTGTCTTGTTCTTTTTTGCGGTCTTTGTGGAGGAAGAATGAACCTCACTTCGCAATTCGATTTCTTCGTTTCTTGATGTACGAGTATTCTGATTGATTGTTGATAAATCAATATGCCCAAGAATTTTAAGAGATCCATTATCAGTATTACCTGTGTTCCCCGTTTCCTTTTTAGGGGATTGTCTTTCGGCTAATTGTTCCTTTCCCATTTCCTTTGAGGATGAAAGGGCGCGAGAGAACTTGAGCCTATACGCCATAGTTGGATCAATAGTCTTTAACTCTGTAGGAGTAAGACAATGATTGCAATCATCAGGTAAATTAATGCCTTTTGATTGAGCATATTGGCGAAGCTCTTCTATTGTACCACCCTTTAGCTCAAGGTATTTACTAATTGATATATCGTTTGCTGACATAGTTTTAATCAAATTGTCTCGTCGTTTTTTTTATTCTTTACCATTTATGCACGATGACATTGAAAGTAAGCAACTTCTACAATTGCTGTTTTGCATTCTCCAACAATTCAGAAACATGCGCGACAATTCACACATATTCTGAGTCATGTTCTCTCAACTCCATTGTGTCATTATCTTTATTTATATTCTGCATACGTTCGATTTTTAATCTTTCCACACCTTATTTTATATAACAATTCTCTCCATCGCCTCCTTCGGCACATACGCCGTTGCCACTAGGCATCCGTCAAACAATTCCACAACCACCCTTTGCTGACCAGCTATCCTTGCCACTCTCCCATGGATTCCCTTGAAGTCGCCCTCGGTGACGACGACATGGTCGCCCATCTTGTATTGGATGTAGGGAGACGTAACGGGGATGATGTGGGGATTCTCGATGGAGGTGAGCCGGATGAAGTTGTTCATCGCCTCGCTGCGGATGGTGAGGGGAGGATTGCGGTTAGGGTGGTCTTGACACTGGATGGTATGGTCGTAGTAGTAACTCAATAAGGACTTGCCTTCGGTGGGGTTGCTCTTCTCGTCATGGAGCAAAGCATCCACTTGGTCTTTTGTGTCTCGGACAAACACGAAGGAAAGGAGAAGCGGTTCTGTGATGATGCACCGCTTTCCTTGTTTCCTTACCTCCTTGCAGCGCAACGGAACGTAGCATTCCAAGCCCTTGGCTTCGATGAACGCCTTTGCCTTAACGATACGACCATATGACACTTGTAGTACGTACCATTGCTTAGTTTCGGCAGACACGTTCTCTACCGACACCCCACCTTTGTTCTTTGAGATGGAGGGTGTACAAGAGGTAAGTCCTGCACTTGGACACGATGAGCCAGTGTCGGTAGGCTGCCCATTATACAATGAAGCGTCAGCCGTTAAAGGCTGTTTGGTGTTATCTTCCAATGTTATTGCTCAGAGGTTAGATTAAACCAATAGACTTTTTCTTGATAGAATTGTCAATTATTGACTACAAAAGTAGGAAATCTTATTCAGACGAAAGAATAAATCATTGGAAATCTTCACTTTTGGCACCACATTTCTGTATTTTGAGGTGATTCGTAGCGGTTCGCACTACAAACTACCTCTCATTATCATTATCTGGATAAGCCTTGTGCTTTCTTTCTTGATGGCGCTCCCAATCCAATTTTCTGTGTTCCGTCCCAATTCGTTAGTTGGTCAGCACAACCATTGGAACCACCGAGTGAAACGTATGTATCTGCGCTGCACGACATATGGTCAATGAACGAAAGGAAGTTTTGAATGATGGGTTCGGTATAAACGACCTCATCGGTAGCAAATAGTCTTGTCCAGTGTGCGACACAATCCTTTCGATAGTTGCCACAACCATCCCACTTCATGCTTGCAAGAAATCTTTCAACGGCAGATGCTGCTCCTTGGGGAGAGTTGAGCGCGACATCGCCTTTTGTGGCAGTTGCCATGATGCCATAATAGATGGCTTTGGCTTCTTTCTCGTTGAAATCAATTCTGCTTGATTGCGAAAAGGCTTTGAGTTGTTCATGTCCTTCGTTGACGAATCGGTCAAGTACACCTTGGTATCTGTCTTGTCTTGCCTGTTCCTCATGCCTTGCCTCCGCTTCTTGTTCCTTGCGTTCTTCTGCACGCTTAACGGCTTCAACGACTTCAGGTCGTTTGGTCAAGTCATTCCATTGGAAGACGAGGATTTTGTATTTCTCCCACAGGGTATTGTAATCCGTTTTTAGCTTTGCAACATCTTCACATTTAGAGGCTAATTGTGTTTTGAGATTTTCAATAACAGCATCCTTTTGAGCGGTAACTCGTCTGACTGCATTCTCGTCAAGTTGCGATATGCGTTGCTTCACCTCCGTTTTTTCAGCCTTTAGTGCTTCATTCTCATTGTGTAATGCTTTATTTTCAACAATCAGTTTGTTGAGTTGTTGCATATAGTAAGCGTAAGTTTTGTTGACAGATGCTCGTATGCCATTATTCTGCTTGTCACGTTCAACGTTGATGGCAGCGACAAGAGCCTTGATAGCATCATTGATGTTTGTTGTCCGCTCCTCTCGCCAAGCCTTTTGACCGATAAGTGTTGGAATGGGAATGGCAAGTTCTTTCTTAACGGCATCCATCGCTTCTTGGACAGGTGTCCTAATATTGAGAAGAGGGAAGGTAAGCTCTTGCTTGTCGATAGTGGCAAGCACTGCATACTTTTCAACTTTGGATAGAGCCGCTTTTGCCTGTCGTTCTGCTTCAAGCACGACTTTGTCCTTATGCTTGCGTCCTCGTTTCTCTTCCTCGGACAGCTCATTATAAGGGATGCCACGTGCAAGACCATATTTGCAGCCAACCTCATTGTGATAGGCTGTATGAAGTTGGGAAAGGTATTCCGACTTGGCTTTTCCCGTTTCGCCCCAGACCTTGGCATAAGACACACGCTCAACATAGTCCTTTGATGCGGTCTGCTTGGTGTAGTTGCCTCGTTCCTCTTTGGGCAATGCTCTCCATTCCTTAGTTGACAGAACAATGTCGGGATTGTTCTTGTTGACATACTTGCTGCCGATACGTCCACGCTTCTTGACTTTCTCCACAGGAATTGTCTGCACATGGGCATGGATGCTTGTCTCGTCACAATGGACGGCAAAACTGATAATGTTCTCCTCGCCCCATTTGCGGCAGACAAAGTCGTAGGTGTCCTTTGCCCATTGGTAGATGCCTTGTTGTAGTACAACGTGACTATGGTCTGCATCTGGATTGGCGGTGTCAATCTTTTGGTTGCCAAAGGCGAGGTTGTAAAGTATATCATGGTCACCACTGAATATCATGCCGACAGTGCAATTCGGACTGTTCTTTGACACTTGGTCGGGATGCTTGGCATCCATGTATGGCTTAAAGCCCAATTCGTCAAGACGCATCTGGACACGCTCATGAAGCGGAATTGGATTGGAGCCAAGCGGAACTAACTTTCCGCCTTTGACGATTTCAAAGTTGAGATTCTTGCGAGAGAAGTTGTAATGGTTGTTATTGTCCTTGTCGGCATTCTTCAGCCGATAGACATCCTTGTTCCAACCTCTGCGTTCCGCCTCGTTGCCTACTTGGGCGGAGAATGATTTCTTGTCCTTGCCGACATGGATGGCGGCACGTGGTATGTTGCCTTGCATATTGCGCTTTTGTTTTGTGAAACATTGAAAATGGTGATGTTATTCAGTACAATGGCAGCAGGTCTCGGGCGTAGCCTGAGCATAATGGAAGGACTTTTTAAGTGAACAGCGTCAGCAGGTGAATCTAAAAGTCCCTATTATGTTCATGGACTTTTGTAAAAAGTCACCGTACCAATCAAGCAAGTCCTAACCAATGCAGTCAGTCAATATCTCATCCGTCCGATAAGTCGGATTACGATAGACAATCTTTGCCATCATTTCGTTGAGTCGGTCAGCGATTCTGTCCCCATAGCGTTTGCGAATGTCTCTCGGGTCAAGATTTGTTGTGACAATGGTGAATAGTTGCGCTTCGTATCTCTTCGTAAGCAAGTCGATGACTGGAGTAATGATGTTGCCGTAGTCCATCACTTCAACTGGCTCTGTGCCCAAATCATCAATGGCAAGCATATCATCTTGTATCAGTTCTATATACTTGGTGTGATTGGCTTTGCAAAGTTGGGCTATCTGTAAGGCATCAACAATTTGCAACCCATAATAAGCACCATAGATGCTTTCTGTGGTTGCCTTTGGCTTGTGGATTTGCAAACGCCTTACGAGGTTCTGCAATGCTTTGAGCATGGTAGTCTTGCCGTTTCCACATCCGCCACAAAGCACGATACCAAATTTTGGAGTGACAGTTGTGAGCCATTTTGCCATCTGTCGGAGCTGGTCATCAATGAAATCGTTATAGACAAACTTCCGATAACGGAACTGCACCTCTGCAATTACCGCTGCCAACAGAAGCTCATACGCTTTGTCTTCGTTCACGGGTAATCTAAAACGTGCTGTCATAGTCCGCCCTTTCTGCAGGAACTTGACATATTCTGCGATTCTCTTTTTGCTTGCTGAATCCATTCTTGCTTTGATTTTTACTGTTGAAAAATTCACTCGACTTCCTTATAAAAAGTTCTTTGTCTTTATCTTTTATATGTGTCAAGTCATGCGTCAAACCATCTGTCAAGTTTGCCGTCAAGCCATCCGTCCATTCAAGCATTGTATATTTGGACGGTAAATGACGAGACTTGCCTTCCGAAAAGGCGATAAGCCTACGTTCTGCAAGGTGCTTCCGTGCCGTGATGACAGTCTGTCTTGATATGCGCAGTTCTTCGCAAATTCTTGTGGTGGAACAGGCGAAAGGCATTTTCCAGAACCGTTTGTTGCACTCGTTGATAAGATAAGCGAACAGTGCTATCTCACTTGCTGGCATGGGAGACAACATAGCCGACCGCCATAACTGGTTCATGTATTCAATGTAGGTCATTGCTTCTCCTTTCTTTTGTCGTCAGATTGCGCCATTTCCTTTTCGGCCTTGCTTATCCGTTTGCAATAACCAGCAACCGTTTCATTCATGGAGCGGGCGTGTGTAATGACTTTGACTGCCGAAGCAGGGTACATGTTCTTGTTGCCGAACTTGATGTGCTGCAAGTAGCCAGTTCGATGCCACTGCCACAGGGTTGCAGGACATACATTGAAAATCTTGCAAACCTCCTCTGTTGTGAGAAATGTTTCCTCAGGTTCTTCTTTGCGAGCTGATGCAATTTGTTCCTCCCATTCCTTGCGTGACTGCGCCAAGAGCGTATTTGCAAAATGGTGAATATCTTCGGGAGTAACGGTTAGTGCAACCAGTCCTCCCATCTTTGTCAATGACATGATGTCAACCATATTTTTTCTTTTGATATTCATTGTACATACGCTGTCTTGCTCGTAAACCAGGATGCTCCTTCTCGCAGCGTGATAAAA